>NZ_NHML01000075.1:0-2577 GCF_002165735.1 Rhodococcus sp. NCIMB 12038 | reverse complement strand
CCAGCCCTGACTCGCGCACCAGGCGCGGGAACACGGTGCTGACGTTGTCGCGCAGCAGCCTGTTCCTGTTGTGGAAATGAAAAAGCTTGTGCTGCTTCGTGGGTGGTGATGTTGTCGTCCGCCGCGACGGTATCGTCGTGCGTCACGGCGGTGGGCGTAGGCGGCGAGCGCCTCGACGGTGCTCGGGTGCGCGGGGATTTGGCGGGACTTGCCGTACTTGCTGTTTCGGATGGTCAGCAAACCCTGTTGGAGGTCCACGTCGTCGCGATCGAGGCGGACCGCCTCCCCTCTCTCATGCCGGTGACGGCGACGAGCCCGATCAGGGTCTGATAGGTGTCCGCGCGATGCATGGTAGGCAGGCGACCTGCCGCCCTGAGGAGCTCGGCGATGTCATTTTCGGTGTAGATGTAGGACACGACCCGGTGACTGGGCGCGGGGATCAGACCAGCAGGGGGAATCTCGGTGGCCGGATCAAACGCGCTGAGGTAACGGGCGAAGGCTCGGACGGTGCTCAGCCTGACCGCCCACCACATGCGCTTTGCACTCGATGGTTGCTTGGCCCAGTCCACGGCATGGTTGATCGTCAGGTGCTCGGCGCCGATGATGTCCAGGTAGGCCACGAACTGTGCGAGCATCTGGCCTTGGTAGGCGAGTTTGTAGCCCATGGCGCGGCGGGTGGCCAGGTATTCCGCTGCCGCGCTGCGATAGTCGGTCATCGGTCACCACCCGGCCAGGGCGTGGCGAGGTCGCGCAGAGCCAGATGATCGACCTTGGCGTAGATCGCCGTGGTCGCGACGGTGCGGTGGCGCAACACTTCCGCCACCTCGAAAAGCGAGGCGCCCGTCTGCAGCAGTTGCGTCCCGGCCGTGTGGCGAAGACGGTGGGAGCCGAAGCTGCCCAGCCCGGCACGTTCGCTCGCGGCCCGCGCTACCTCGCTCACCCCGTCTGGGGTCAGCCCGCGGAGCGGGGCGCACGTTCCTCGGTGCGGCCCTGCCGCGCACGACGATTTCGCCGGTCCACCAGTCGATGTCGTCCAGGCGAAGCCCGGACACCTCGGCGGCGCGTAGCCCGAGCCGCACGAGCAGCAGCAAGATCGCGTAGTCGCGCCGCCCGAGCGGGCGCCGCCGGTCGCCGCTGGATAGCAACGCCGCGACCTGCGTCGAGGTCAGGCCGCGGGGCAGCGTGGCGCCGCTCCACCGCGCCACCGACGGGACCGCGCCCACCAGCGACACGCTGATCAACCCCTGACCAGGGCGAAGCCAAGGAACGACCGCAGCCCGGTAGCGATGCGTTCGGCTCCTCGGGTGCTGACCTGCCGACACTGCGAGGTCATGAATTCGCTCACGTCGGCAGCACTCAGCTCGTGCAGTTCGTGGACCGGGTGGGCTGCCAGGAACAGCGTCACGACCCGCACGTAGTTGGCTGCCGTGTGGCTCGATGACCTGGACAAGATCTGCGCCGCGCTCGACTGCACGGTCGCCGACCTCCTGGAAGCCGAGCCCCTCGCGGCCACGACGAGCACGGACAGCATGTCGGCCGGGCCGTCGGAAGAGGGGGCGAACTCGCGCGGCCGACGCCCCGGCGAGGCAGAGCACGACGATCGCTACCACCAAACTGACCCGTGGCATCCGGCGGAAAGAACTGGCCGATCGCGCAGTGCCCAATCTGTTTGGGCTGGGGCGAAAGACGGCAATACACTACCTGCGCCGCCTGCGCGAAGTGGCGACAAACGTTCCCGAAACGCGAGGCCTGCCGGCGTTGCGGGCATCACAACCATGTCAACAACGACGGACTCTGCCGCTCCTGCCTACAGATCTTGCGCCTCGACGATCCGAGTTGGATGCTCGACCCGACACCCGGGCGGCCGGTGCAACTCGCCCTGATCCTTCCAGGACTGCGGTTCCCTAGGGCTAGTCCACTTGTTCTACCTGCGAAGGGGAAGAAACCCAAGTGCGGCAAAGGGAAAGACCCTCCGCGACGCAGCGTCGTTCCCGAAACCAAGGCGAAGGCTCATGCAGCGCACCCCTACGTCAGCGGTATCGCCTCACCTGGTCGACCCCACGCAAGCCGTGCTGTTCGATGCCCGTCGTGACTGGCGATGCTTCACCGTCGGCTCCTCGCAGACGCTGCCCACGCTCACCCCGGCCGCCGAAGCGCTGCTCGAGGAATTCGAGCGACACGCACGCAAACACGGGTGGAACGCGAGTCCCCGGAACAGCGCAGCCATGACCCTGCGGATCCTGCTGGGCTGGCTCGGTGCCGAGGCCCCCATCCACGAAGCTGACATTCGCGCGGTCGCCGACCACCGGCGCAACGCCGGCATCCGACGAGTCCTGCAGTTCCTCGACGGTCACGGCATGGTCATCGCCGACCCCGCCCGCCGGGGCGAGGCGACCGAGCGAGCGGTCGAGCAGCGCATCGCCGCCCTCCCCGACACCATCGCCGAGGAGATGGGCTGCTGGGTTCGAGTTCTTCGGGGTGAAGGACGCCGGCCGCATCCACCGTAAATGCATGAGCTCACGCGGGTTCCGGCATTTCCGTCGCCGAGAATTGGCGAACCCGCGCGCTTTCGTCTCC
>NZ_NHML01000002.1:0-320763 GCF_002165735.1 Rhodococcus sp. NCIMB 12038 | reverse complement strand
GGCGTGCTCAGCAGTGACAATCGCCAAGGCATCGCGGTAGGCGACACCGGGGTGCGCGCGCATGTGCTCGCGGGCAGCATGCTTAGGCGCAGAATTCTTCGTCATCGTAGGTTCTCCAACCACTAGTCAGCGCGTACAGCAGCCCGCATCCACTACACGCGCGATAAGTGCGTTGGATGAATGTCGCAGATCCTGTGGACCTTGCCCTCAGACGTCGTGTGCGATGCGGGCGCACGTGACTCGGGTGAAGCCGTGCGAAACGGCTACAAGATCAACTTTATATCATCCACCGACGACGTGGTCAACTCGTTCCAGCCGATCTCCCAGGGACTTGACCAGAGACGCTGGAGGCCCCGACACGAACTGCGGCAAGGCGATGGACGGCGGTGACCGCGTTCAAGCACGCTCCCGAGAAGTGAACAGAACTGGGGTGTCTCCGAGGATCCGCCGCGCCTGAACGGCATCGACTCGCTGCGTGGCGGGTGATGCGGATACACAGGTCCTGCGTGCCGATCCGCTTGCGGAATCCTAAGTGGCGGGTAGGCGTCGACCGGTTCGTGATTCGGCTTCAGGATCGCGACGGTCCAGTTGGAGGAACCTCTCCTGCCTCCTCCGCATCATGTTGTCGTCGAGCAAGTCGACCTGCGCCCTGGTTCTGGTCGGCGTGTGCACGCTCGTTGACTGATTCGGCCTGCAGTTGATCGTCGAATTGCGGATCGCCGGTGTACGCGAACAACCGAGAGCTCGGACCACAGGTTCGCGATGGGTTTTGGTCGACGTCGTCGTTGCTATGCCAGCTCATGGCGCGTTGGGCGAGCGACGCGATCGTGTCGGTGTAGTCGGATTCGGCGCCTAGGTGCGCGGCCATCACCTGCTGGGCGGCGGGTCCCTTCTCAAGGTGTCGTCCGACTGTGCGGCGGCGACTTCTGCTGCCCGACGGTCGAGCACGGTCGCGGTAGGGTCGAACAGTCCGGGGAATCGGTGTCCGAGTTGGGCGTCGAATGCGTCGATCCGGTCGAGCAGCTCGCCCGCTTCGGCACGGTCGCGTGGGTCGCGGCCCCTTGCTCGGTGTTCATCGGTCCCCTTCGGTGGTGTCGCTGACTTCACCCATCAGGTGGGCCACCGTGGTCTGCAAAGCTCGAGCCAGGGCGCTGAGATCGTCGACATCGATTCTGCGCCTGCATGTTTCGATCTCGGTAATGGCCTGTCGTCCCAGTCGGCGACCTTCCAGGGTCACAGCTTCGCTCAGTTGGGTCTGGGTCATCCCCAGGGCGCCTCGTCGAGCCACCAGGTTGGTGGCCACGAGGCGGCCCACCGGGCCCATGGCGATCGCGTGTTTTCCCATGCGGATGATCCTACATGGATCATCCGACATCAACGATCTGCGTCGGGGGGACAATCATTGTCCCACTGGATGTTTCGACGGTCTGGCCTACGGTGCCAGTCCCGGCTTGTCCTTACTCGGGGCCTGATACACCGAACGCAGCACATCCAGGCCGTCGGCGCCGTTGAGCAGTTCGCAGCGTCGGAACATCAGCGACGAGTTCTCCCGCTCGGCCCTCAGCAGCCGGTGTGCGGCCTGAAGCTCCTTCATGCCCGGTGCGCGAACCAGCAGGTACTGGTGCAGCGAGCTGAAGTGGCCACCGACATCGTTGACGAGCACGTCGAGCTTCTCCTGCTCGAGCGCCAGCAGCTCGGGGTCGCGATGACGCAGCGCGCGATTCTGATGCTCGATGCCCGCGATCTGCTGGAAGACCCTCTGTGACTCTTTCGTTGTCAGATAGCACCACGACGTGCCGTTGTCGATCTTCTGGTAGAAGTTGTCGACCCGCCGGATAATGGCGTTGCGATCCCCCTCGAACAGCAATGCGGACGCGCTCCCCACCACCGAATACAGCTGCCCGACATTGCCGTTGACGTACCGAATAATCCCGCTCGCTTCGACGTCCTTGATCCCGACGATCGACAAGAAGCCGTAGGGCTTGGAGCCCAGGCGAGTCATCACCCGTCGTTGCTTCACAGGTAGGTACTCCAGGAGCGCCGGCAGCTGCATGAACTTCATGTCCCCGGTCTTGGTCTGCTTGCCCAGCACGGCCGCGGTGATCGACATCCAGATCACCAACAGGACCAGTACGAGCCATGGGGCGGCCGACAACGGGCTCTGTAGCACGACCCACGCGGTGACGAACACGAATCCGACCCAATACAGGATGACCTTGATCGCAAGCGGCCTGCTCTTGAGCTGGAATGCCTGCAGTGTGATCTTGTGATCGAGCCTGCTTCGGTCGATGCTCACCGGAATTTTGTACGTGCTCTTGACCACTATCCCGCCCCTTTCACTTCACCCCGAACCTAGTCTCCGAAATCGGCTTTGAAGCCGACGAAGTGTACGACCCGGCCGTCCCCGGTCTCGAAACTCTGCGGCTCCAGCCTGCCCGTGGCCTCGTACTCGTCCCCCTTCTTGGAGGTCGCGGTGAACCCGACGTACTCGTCGGCCAGCAGCGCGGCCACCTCGCCGTCGCTGAAGGTATGGGTACCGAAGGACCGCTTGAACCTCACCTTCTCGCCGGTGCGCGCCCAGATCCCCTCGGCGTGCGTGGCGGTGTTCACCACCTTGGTGAAGCCCACATACGGGATCGGGTCGCGGTCGGAATCGTCGTCGGGCTCGAACATCTTGCCCTCGAGGCGGCCGACCACCTTCTCGGTTCCACCCCCGCGAAGGATCTCGAAGGTGACGCTCCGGCCCCCGCACAGCTCGGCCACTTCCTCGTCGGTGAAGCGGTGGCCGGCCCACGCTCGATTGAAGCGGGTCGCGGTGCCGTACTCGGTCGCGTAGTGCATGTCCTCAGGCAGCTCGACGTACTCGCGATCAGGGAACTTGCTCGGTGCGGTCATAGTCGTGAAACTTCCTCTCCGCCTCGTGAATGTCGGATCATCCGTCTTCGTGACATCATTCAATCACGGAACCAACCTCCGGACCTCGGCCGGTCCGGAGGTTGGTGGGGTGACTACTTGGCGACCCTGCGCTTCTTCGCGCCGGCTGCAGGCTTGGCGTCGTCGAACTTCAAGGCGAAGCCAACCACCTTGCGACCGTTGAGGGTTCGCTCCGCCAGCGCGCCCTTGGCCGTGTACTGCCTGCCGGTCTTACCCTTTGCCTCGAACTCGATGGACTCCCCGGCCAGCAGCTTCGCCAGTTCCTGCTCCGTGAAATCCTTGCCTTTCCAGTGATCGTTGGCGCCCCAGCCGCGACCCTTGAACGAGACCTTCTTGCCCTTCCACACCCCTGTGACCAGGTCGGTTCTCGGGGCCCGTTCCTCGAACTGGGGCTTGAAGCTCACGTATGGGTACTGCTTGCCGTCCTTCTCCAGCACTCCGGACTCGAGCTTGCCCTTGCAGGTGTACGCGGTGCCGGTCTTGGGGCTCTTCGCGGTGATCTCGATGACCTCGCCAGCCAGCAGCGCGGTCACCTCGGCATCGGTAAACCGGTGACCGCCGAACACTCGTTTCGCGCGGGTGACCACGGTCCCGTTGTGCGTGAACTGCAGCGCGGGCGGCAAGTCGATGGCCTCGACAGGCGCACGGGTCACGCCGGCTTTGGCGATTCGATCTTTGACCTCGGCGGGCAACCGGCTCGCGTTCAGCTTCATCTTCTCGATGTCGTGACGCACCAGGTCGACCACCAGCGCCAGGAAATCGGGGGTCACACCCGTGCCCGCTTCGATCTGCGCCATCTGTTCGAATACCTGCTCGGTGATCGACAGGTCTCCGATGTGCGTGCCCGGCAGGATGCGGTGGTTGAGCTCGCCGAGCGAGCTGAGCGTGAGCTTTCCGCGCTTCTCGATCATGAGCGCCTTACCGGTGGCGTTGTTGGTGACCTCGGCGTATGTACTGGTCCGTGTGGCGCCGGTGCCCACGCTTCGCTTCTCGAGCTGCTTCATCAACCAGCTCATCGACGGATGGGGCGGCCGCGCCGGGAAGCCTTCGTGAACGAACGGTTCCGCGACCTTGCCGAGTCTTGTCGCGCCCGACGCCGGTTCGGTCTCGTCTCCCTCGTCATCGTCGACGACGAACACGCCCTTCCATCCGAGTACGGCAGGCACATTCAGCGAACCGACGAAGGTCGGATACTTCTCGACATGGCCGCGGTGCTGGTCGTACTCGTAGTCCGGGGCAAGCATCGTCAGGTAGTTCTTGGCCAGAAGCTCGTAGATCTCCCTGCCCAGCTCGCCGTAGTTCTTCTCCACTGCGGCCAGGCTGGCGGGAACGTTGGGGCCCGGACGGTTGGCGCCGTGTGCGCCACCGGACTTGACGTGGCTCTTGCGCGGGCTCCGGTGGCTTAGCGCCGCCGGGTCCACGCCCACCACGTCGGCGATCTTGTCGACCAGCGGAAGCAGCTCGTTGAACTGCTCCGGCGAGATGAACTTGTCCTCGGTACGCGGGTACGAGACCACCTGGGCCTCGTACATCTTCTGGTACGTCTCGAGCACCTTCTTCGCGCCGAAGCCCTTTTTCGACAGCAGCGACGAGAGGCCGGCCAGGTCCATCAGTCGAGGCGGCGCGGTCTTCTTGCGGGTCGTCCCGTCGTGGACCACCGCGGACGAGCGCAGACCGCCGGGGACATCAGCCTTGTTCTCGAACCGATCGATTTCGGGGTCGGCGTAGGTCACGCCGTTCTCGTCACGGAATCGGTTCTCGTAGAACGGCTTCTTGACGTAGCTGTTGTGCGCGTCGAGGCCGTCGCCGACGATCACGACCATGGCCGACTTGAGTCGACCGTTGCGCAGCACGGTGTTGGCGCCGGAGACCTTGGTCGCGACCCGCGTGAACTGCATCGACAGCAGGTCCCACTTCGATCGGAAGTCGGCCTTGCGATAGTCACCCTCGGCTTCGATCGAGGTCACCGACCGGCGCGCCTTGAACGCCTTCTGCAGCGAGGCCGGAGTCTCGTCGAGGAACTCCATGCGCTCGAGCTTCTTGCCCTGCAGGCCGAGGAACTCCACAATCTCCCAGCCCAGCAGTGAACCTTCACCGGTCGGGTCGAGGTCGGCGGCGTTGCACACCGTGTCGCAGCCCGACAACGTCGTCTTGAGCTCACGAAGCAGGTTCTTTGCGTCCGGGTCGGTGACCAGTTTCCCGCCCGAGACCTTGCGTCTGATCTCGCGCTCCCAGCGAAAATCCTCGGAGCGCCACGGAAGATTCTCGAGCTCCCAACTCTTGTACCGCTCGGCGAGGGCAGCCGGCACCATCGCCGAAGGGTCCTTCAATTCGAGCAGATGGCCTCGCGCATTGACGATGACATATTCCGTGCCGTCGAACGTGCCGCTCATGCCGCCCAGCGCGGCCGCGAAGTTGCGGGCTGCCGAGGGCTTCTCAGTAAGGATTCCGACTTTCTCCAACTTAACCCCACATCTTTCTTATTCTTTCCGTTATCGCAGGTAAGAGGTCTGAGAGCCCCCCACAAATTTGCGATATGACTAACTATTACCATAACAGAATCGAGCTCGGTCGCCGTCGGCAGCAACGGGCCCGCAGACAACGAATCCCGGTGTGCGACTGCGTACGAAGGCAGCCGCAACCGGGATCGTGTTTGTTGTCGGGAAAGGATTAGTGAAACTTCGGGCGAAAGTTGGGGTCGGGTTGGGGTCGGCCGGAGTATGGCAGAAACGGGCCACTCGGGATTCCTCGTCGCTGGTCGCGGGGTGCTCAAGTGCCTGTTGAGCGGGGCCGTTTAGTGTCGGGCCGTCGCCCCGTCCCAACCTCGATCCCGGTCGGCTCGCCCTGCTGCTGCGCACCGCCGGGATCGCGGTGCGACCCGCCCGCGGCGCCGCGTTGGCAGCGCTGGCCGGACCTGCCCGCACCCGTGCTCGCCGAGCTCCTCGGCATCTCCGGCAGTGCAGCGACCCGCTGGAGCGTGGAAATCGCCGCTGCTGACCTGAAGCGCATCGAGCGCGAGACGACGAACGACCGCCGCGTCTTCGACGCAGCATCCGCCGTCGCACTGGGATACGTTGCGGCGAGGGGACTGCCCGCCTACGACCAGCTCGCCCAGCTGTCCGAAGCGCAGCTCGGACCCGTTCCCGACACTGCAACGAAAGAATCTGCCGAGCTGGCACCCGTTAGCGGTGGGTCCCTCCAAGATCGACAAGACCAAGAGCGTGCTCGACTCCGTCGGGCGAGGACTCGCCCAGGCAGCCGGCCCAGTAGCCGGCGACGATGACGTCGCTGCCAATCTCTCGCCGATCAACCTGACCCAGCTCAGCGAGGAACTCGCGAACCTGGCGGCAGGCATTGCCCCCGCGATGAAGGCTGCCATGTCCAGCCACCCCGATCCATCAAGGAACTCCTCAACGTCGAACAACGGCCCGACGAACAGAGCGACATCGCCTTCGAGCAGGAACCGGAGCTCGACCGCGAACGCGGCCGCGACACCTCATACGCCGTCTAGATCCGCCAGGCAGCGGCTCCGAACAGAGAAAGAGGTCGCCACCCCGCCGATCCGAGAAGGCTTCTCGGATCAGGGCGAGAGGGAAATCCCCGTCGACCATGGCAGTGGGTGGCGACCTCTTTCTCGTCGCTCCGGCAGTGTAGAAGAACCGCCTTACGACACATCCTCGGGGCGGACCATCGAGTCCCTCTCACGATCAACGAGATCCGGCGACTGTTCAGCCGCGTTGCCTGGCCCGGTGAAACATGCCCTCGCCCGCGGGGCCCGCGCAGCCACTACAAACACGGACATCACAAACTGTATTGCTGTACTGATAAGGGCGATCGATTGCCGCGATCGGCATCGCTGGCAGGACCCGATCCAATCCGATGGCTCGTGCCACCCTGTCGAAGCCAACTAACGGTGCGCCATCGGCACGCCTGGCGATTCGCGAGCCTAATGACCAGTGACACCAGGCATTCGGTGGAGGATGATCGATACTGACCGGTCGTGATGCTTGTGGTAGTGACAAACCGAGTTGGTGCCTAAATCAAGACAACGAGGGCCCATTGACCGAAGGTGAGCCCACGGACAGTATTTCAGCGCAGCATGCGTTTGTCCTGGTGCTGGGCGTCATTATTGGCGACGGCGAGAAGGTGACCGGAGAACTCGTGCAAACTCGGTCGGAGGGAAGACGGGTCGGAGGGAAGACGGTTCGTTCACAGGAGACCCTTGTTGAGGCCGCGTACGGGCATGGATTGACGCCCCTTACACCAGCACTGCTCAGGAGTCGAGAAGTCAGTCGGGCACAAGAACTTCGAAACCCGCTCGGCCACTGAGGAGCGCCATCCCGATCGCTCGCCCCCACATATCCCGGCGGCTTGCTGTTGCTGCTGCTGAGACCCGAGGTGCTGGGTCAGCTTTCGGCGAAAGGGGGTAGGCCCTATGCGCTTACCTGGTCGTGTTCTCATGCGGGGGGCACGAGGTCGTGATGTCAAGCTGTTGCATCGCGAGTTAGATCGCGTCGGCATGGCGATTCCCTATTGTGAACGTGCTACCTCGAGATTCGGTCCTCGCACCGAGGATGCTGTACGAGCGTTGCAGGAACGGCTGAATCTGGAAGCAACTGGCATCGTTGACGCGGTCACGGCCGAATGGTTGAACCGCCTCGCCGAGCTGGCGGAACGCGCCGAGTGCGATAAGCCCATGATTGTCCGCGGTCGCGTATTCACCCGCTCCGGGGATCCACTCGGCGGTTTGCGTGTCGTCGCAGTCGATACCGATCTCACCGGTGAAACCGACCTCGGTGCGGCGCTGACCAGCAGCGACGGGACCTACATCATTGAGTATCCGGCCGAACTCCTGGTTCAGCATGGCAAGCAGGCGGCCGATCTCCGGGTCCATGTCTACGCCGAGGAACAGGACCGACCACTGGCCAGCGCCGAGATCGACTACGACGCCAGCGATGATGAAACGATTGACATCGTCGTCGACGATGCCAAGGCTCCCCGCCCTGACGAGTACACCCGCATCGTTGGCGAGCTCATCCCGCACCTCCGGAGGGCGGACCGGTCGCTCGACGAGCTGCAGGAAGACGACGCCCGCCAAGACGTGTCGTACCTAGCCAACAAGACCGGCTGGGATGCCCGGCTGGTGGCCATGGCGTCGCTCGCCAACCGGATGGGCGAGGACACCGGCATAGCCCCCGAGCTGTACTACGCGGCCTTTCGCAGCGGCCTGCCGGCCAACCGTGACGTTTTGTCGCTACTGCCCCAGGCAACCCTCCAAGCGGTATGGCAAGGCGCTCTTGACGACGGGGTGATCTCCTCCGAGCTGGCCGAGTCCATACCGACCAACTTGGACGCTTGGCGCAGGGCCGGCGCTGAATACCTGCTCACCGGACCACTCACCGCCGGCCCATCCACCCTGAAAGACGTGCTGGCCGTGTCGTTGGGCGACAACACGGACCGCGCCGCCAAAGTGGCCGAGCTCCGTCGCGACGCCGGCGACGACCTGGCCGGATTCTGGGAAGGGATCGAGAACGAGCTGGGCCGTCCCGCCAGGGAGCGACTCGAGCTGGACGGGAAGCTCGCCTTCCTCACCCTCAACAACGCCCCACTCATGCAGCTACTCCATGCCAGGGGTGAGCTACAAGAGCCGGTCGATCTGGTCCGGCGCGGTTTCTACCAGCCCGATGCTTGGCATGAGCTGCTGGGTCCCGACAGCGGCATCGACGTGCCCGACGAGATCGAGGGCCGCGGCATCACCGAGCGTCGACGCAACTACGCCGAGCAGCTGTCGAATGAGCTACAGCTCGGTTATCCCACCCAGGTAGTCGCTGAGATGATCCGGGCCGAGGCGGTGCCCCTGCCCGGCAACGGTGCCGTCCGCGACGACGTCTACCAGTTCCTCGACGAGCACCGCGGGCTGTTCGAGCTGGGAATCCACCCGGTGGAGGCCTACGCCCAGGCGCACGACCTGGCCCTCAGTGCCGACACCCTGGCCGCCGTCACGGCACTGCAGCGCGTTTATCAGATCAGTCCCAGCAACCAGGTCATGACCGCCCTGCTCGATGACAACATCGACTCGGCGTACGCCGCGACGCAATACGACGAGCGGCAGTTCGTGGCCCGCTTCGGCGAGAAGATGGGCGGCAAGCAGGTGGCGCGGGTGGCCCACGCCAAGGCCCAACAGGTGCACCACGCCACCCTCAGCGTCACCACCAGTTTCCTGTGGGACAAGACCGTGCCCACCCCGTACGTGCTGGGCGGTCAGCCCACCATCAGTGCAGACGGCGACGGCTCCCGCCGGGCGATCGCCGCCGAGGTGACGTCAGGCGCGTCCGCCACCCTGGAAACCCTGTTCGGCGAGATGGACTTCTGCGCCTGCGAGCATTGCCGCAGTGTGCTCAGCCCGGCGGCGTACCTGGTCGACCTGTTGCAGTTCGTGGACCTACGACGGTTTAACGCCAACGGGGTGGAGCTACCTGCCAGTTACGATCTGGAAAACCCCGCCGACGTGCTGTTGAAACGTCGTCCGGATCTGCAGCACCTACTGCTGACCTGTGAGAACACTAACGTCGCCCTGCCGTACATCGACCTGGTCAACGAGATTCTCGAACATGCGGTCGTCAACGACATAGCGCTGGCAGGCTTCGAGGGCTTCAACGTCGACGAGGACGTCACTACCACGGACCTACTGGCCAACCCACAGTTCGTCAACCGAACCGCCTACCAGCAGCTGCTTGGCGAGATCTTCCCGATCGAACTGCCGTTCCATCAGCCGCTGGCGGCGCTGCGGACCCACTTCGAGCGGTTCGACGTGCCGTTGCACCAGGCCATGGAACGCCTACGCCACCACGAGGGCCTGGCGACGCCGGGCGGGTCCCCGTCCACCGACTATGCGTGGCGGGACATCTGCCTCGAGCGACTCGGGCTGTCGCGTCAGACGTACAACGTGCTGACCGACAGCACACCCTCGCTGGCTATGTTCTTCGGTGAATCGCCGACGGCCAGCGACGATGACGTGATCGACCGCTGGTCCAACGCCCGCCAACTGTCCCGGGGCCTCGGCCTGACCTACGAAGAAGTCCTTGACCTCGCCCGCACCCGCTTCATCAACCCCCGGGTCGACCTACTGCCAAAGCTGGAACGGCTGGGCGTCAACGTCACCAAGCTCAAGGAGTTGCACGACGGCGACCTGACACCCGACGAGTTCACGGCGCTGCTACCCGAGGGTCTCGACACCGCACCCTACGGCGGCGACATCGCCGATTGGGTAACCACGTCCTATGACGACATCGTCGAGTTGGTCGTCATCTCCGACCCCACCGGCAGCGAGGAGCTGTGTCGCTTCGATCTCCTCGAGCTGCGTCATGCCCTGCCGGACATGACAGCCAACCGGCTGCGTCCCGACGAGCTACTGCGAATCAACCGGTTCGTGCGCCTACAGCGGGTACTCGGATGGCCGATCGACCTGGTCGACCGGGCGCTGGTCGCCCTCTACCCGGCGGCGCAGCTTCCGGCTGCTGGCGACAATGACAGCACCTTGATTGAGAAGCTGGACGCCGGTCTGGCAGAAGCCGTGGTCGATTTGGGCGTGGTACGCCGGGTGCTGGAGCTGCTCGATCTGCGGCCAGAGAAGGAGCTGCGAAGGCTGCTGGTGACCTGGTCCGACATGGATACCTTCGGCTTCACCGCGCTGTACCGCCAGGTGTTCCTCTCTCCCGCCACCCTGCAACGCGATGATGCGTTCGCTGATGACGGCTTCGGCGGATTCCCCAGGAGACCGAACGACGATCTGCTCGGCCACGCCGAGGCCCTGCGGGCCGCGCTGAATGTCACCGACGCCGACTGGGACCTGCTCGTCGACCGTTTGGGCTTCGGCGAGCAAACCAAGCTGACTCTCGCCAACATCAGTGCCCTGTTCCGGCACAGCTACCTGGCCCGCAAGCTCAAGCTGGCGATCCGCGAACTGTTTGCGTTGATCGAGCTGTCCGGCCTGAAACCCTTCACCGCCATCGACGCCGCCGACCCCGACATCGTTCGGTTCGTGGAACTGGCCCAGCTCATTCGCGAATCGGACCTCACGCTGCTGGAGCTGCGCTGGTTCGCCGCGCACGTAGACCACACCGGCAAGGCCGGCCCCAAGCTGTCCGACATCCTCGACTTCGCCGTGGCTGTGCGCACCGACCTGGCTCGGATCGCGGCCGAGCACGTCGTCGAGGACGACCCCACGGGTGAGATCGCCCGCGCCAAGATGGCCCTCGTCTATGGCGATGACGCTGCCAGCACCTTCTTCGGGTTGCTGGAGCAGACCACCAGCGTGGCGGTGGGATACGACCATCCGGAAGCCGAGCTGGAACCGGCGATCACCGGAGTCAGCGAGCGGCTGACCTACGACGACTTTGACAAGACGCTGTCGTTCCGCGGCTTGATGACCGAGACACTGCGCAACGCCCTACAGGCAGTCCCCGGAACGGGATCGGCGTTCGATAACGCCGTAGGAAAGCTGCACGACCTGGCCCAAGCACAGTTCGCGGCGTTCTTCGAGCAATACCCCGACCTCAAGCCGTTGTACGGCACTTACGACGCCTCGACCTTGCCGGTCGACCAGCGTCGCCGCGCCCTCTTGGCCGACTTCCTCCCCGACCTCGAGCTGCGGCTGCAACGCCAGCAGGTCCATCAGCTCAGCGCCGCCCGGCTCGAAGCCGACACCACCACAACCCGACTGTTGCTGGAGGACCCGACACTGTTGCACGCGACTGATCAACCTGGTGAGCCCGCTGACCTCGACCTGGTGGGTGTCGCAACCGTTGGGGTGTCGGCCCGCTACTACTTCGCCGACGACGCGACCGGCGATCCCGACATCATCGAGCCGGCAACCAGGGCGAACATCGCATTCCGCCCCGCCGCCGAGGGCGGGCCCGAGCTGCCGGCCAACGGCGTCCACCCCGGCCAGCCGATCAGCGCACGGTGGAGCGCCTACCTGGTACCGCCCGACAATGGCCTCTACAACGTTTTGGTCGAAACTGACGCCGCGTCCGCCGCCGTGGGGTTGAGCCTCGACGGCGAGGATGTGCCGTTGGTCGAAGATAGCCCCGGCGTCTGGACCAACCAGCAACCGATCGAACTCAAAGCCGGCGAGCCACGGCTATTGGTAATGGTCGCCCGCGAGGTCAGCGAGCGGGCGGTGCTGTCCTGGCAACGCAAAGGCCTGGCCCAGAAACCCGTCCCTGCGGCTCAGCTGGTGCCGGCCGATCTGGTCGGGCACTTCACGGACACATACATCCGCCTGTTGAAGACGTTGGCCATCAGCGATGCCCTGCAGCTCGACGCCGAGGAACTGGCTCATTTCGCCACGGATCCGGATCTGGCAATCAACGCTGAAGCCTGGACAAACGCCCTGCCCACCACGGCACCGACGCTCGAAGCCACGGCCCAAGACGTCTTCGCTGCGCTGGTGCCGCTGCTGCGCTACCGCCAGCTCACCCGCGACCTCAAGGTCCGCAACGCTGAGCTGGCCCAGATCCTCGACGAGCCCAGCGCGATCATCGAGCCCGGGCAAGACGACCGCACTCGGCTCGAAGTCGTCACCGGCTGGGATCCCGCCTTCACCGAGACGTTCCTCACCCACCTCGGCTGGACCATGGCCGACCTCCGCCACCTCGACCGGCTGCTGCGCCTGGCCGAGGCCGTTGAGGTGGCAGACAAGCTGGGCATCGGCGGCAAGGTGCTGGAAGTCACCACGAACGATCCCGACCACGGCCTCGTGATCCAACTCCAGCAAGCGCTGCGGGCGCGTCACGAGCACGACGGTTGGCTCGACGTCATCCAACCGGTCAGCGATGCCATCCGTGAGCAACAGCGCGACGCGCTCCTCGCCACAGTGTTGCACCGGCTGAGCAAAGATGACGACACCAAGCACATCGACACCGCCGACAAGCTCTACGAGCACTTCCTGATCGATTGCCAGATGGCGGCTTGCATGCGCACATCGCGGGTGCGCCAAGGCATCGCAACCGTGCAGCATTTCATCCAGCGGTGCCTCCTCAACCTGGAACCCCAGATAGCGGCGTCATCCATCAAGTCGGATTGGTGGGAATGGATGAAGCGCTACCGGGTTTGGGAGGCCAACCGCAAGGTGTTCTTGTGGCCCGAAAACTGGCTCGAACCCGAACTACGTGACGACAAATCCCCGTTCTTCCGGGAGCTGGAAAGCGAGCTACTGCAGTCCGACATCACCGAAGATTCGGCCTCGATCGCTCTGGGCCACTATCTGACGAAGCTCGACGAAGTGGCCCGGCTCGAGGTCTGTGGCATCTACGTCACGGAAGCCGAGGTACTCACTCCGGCCGACGACATCGTCCACGTGGTAGCCCGGACCGCCGGCGCGAAACGCAGTTACTACTACCGGGCGCAGGAGTTCTCGGCCTGGACTGCCTGGGAGAAGGTCGGCGCCGAGATCGAGGACAACCCGGTCATCCCGGTGGTGTGGCGGGGGCGGCTGTTCCTTTTCTGGGTGGGCATCACCCAAGAGGTGCCGATCCACCAGGGCAGCCCGGTGAGCGGCGCCAGCGCCGAGACACTCATCACCAGTCTCACCGTGGGGGGTATGAAGGGCGACACCAAAGTAACGGTCAAGGCCAGCCTGTATTGGACCGAGCGCTACAACGGAGCCTGGCAACCCACCCGCACCTCCGATGTCAGCCACCCGGTCACGCTGGGCACCTTCGACCCGGGCAGCTTCGACCGCTCCAAGCTGGTAGTCGCCTCACGTGAGGACGCCGACGGATTGCGCATCAACCTCGGCTACCCCGGATCGGATTATCCGTCTTGGAAACTGTTCAACACCCACAGCCTGCCTCTGCGCAACGTCGACGAGCTGTCCGCCATCGACTTAGGATTCGTCGAACTTCCAGTCCCGTCCGCAGGCAGCGGCTTCTTTCTGCTCACCCGTGACCGGGAGATCAGCGTCGGCAGTTCGACCAACCAGAAGCTCAGCGTCACCTATTTCGATCCGTACTCTGCGCCCTCCAAAGACTGGTTCTTCGTCCACGAGGTGCTCGCGCGGGCCCCGCAACACCAGGTGATCACCCCACGGCACCAGCTGGCCAACGAATTCGAGGCTCCGTTCTTCCTGCAAGACCGGCGCCACGTCTTCGACGTCCGCCCAGTCGAGACCCAGGTCAGCGTTCCGACCTACATCGATGTGGGAATCATCGTCACTCCGCCGATCATCGTCAAACCGAAAATCCCGCCGATCGTCCTGCAACGGCCACCGTGGTGGAAAGACCCGAAAGGCCCGCTTATCAAACCACCACCTCTGGTCTATGACGGGGGCATCCGCCCCGGGGTGGTCCAACCCGAAGTCGGCGACCTGTTCCTCGGCGTCGGCGCCACGATCACCCACGCCAGCCTGGCGCTGGGCACCTTCACCTTCAATGGCAAGATCCTCGGTCCCCAAGGTTCCGTGGCCGGAAGGAGGGCGAAATGAGCGGGATCGTCACCTCCCAGAAGGTTGCCGGCTTTCACGAACTGGCGGTAACGAAGGCCAAGGTCGGCTACTCGAAGTTCGTGAAGCCGATCTACGAGCAGAAAACCAAGATCACCTATACCTTCTACAACCATTTCCACCCCTACGTCGCCGAGCTGGTGGAAGCACTCAACCGGCGTTCGTTGCAGGGCCTACTCGACGTTGATTTCCACGCCGACCTGGTCGACCACTTCTTCAAGTCCACCTACGCACCTAACGAAGCAGACTCCACCATCGACGTCGACTACTTCCCCAAGCAGATCGACGTGTCCGAGAAGGGACCGTACTCAATCTACAACTGGGAGTTGCTATTCCACGTCCCGTACACGGTGGCGGTGCACCTCTCCAAAAACCAACGCTTTGCGGAGTCCCAGCGTTGGTTCCACTACATCTTCGACCCAACGACCAACGACACCACCACACCAGACCCCGACCGTTACTGGAAGTTCCTGCGGTTCCGCCAGCCATTCGACGCGACAGCGATCGATGTGCTGCTGCAGGTGTTGGCTAAGCCGGTCGACGAATGCTCGTCCGAAGAGATCGAGGCCAAGGAGCTGATCCTCTCTGGCTACGAGGCCGTCAGGGCGCATCCCTTCATGCCCCATCGGGTAGCTCGTACCCGCATCGTCGCCTACCAGTACGCCGTGGTGATGAAGTACCTCGACAACCTCATCGCATGGGGTGACAGCCTTTTCCGTCAGGACACCTCGGAAACGGTAGCCGAAGCCACCCAGATCTACGTGCTTGCAGCCAACCTGCTGGGACGGAGACCGCAGCAGGTCCCTGAACGTGGGGTAGTCCGGCCGAAGAGCTATGCCCAACTCAAGAATTCGGGACTGGACCCATTCTCCAACGCCTTGGTCGACCTTGAAGGCAAGTTCCCGTTCAACCTGGCCCACCCGGCGACTGAGGGAGTCGACAGCGACGGCAACGGGCCGTTGTTCGGGCTGGCTCGCACTCTGTACTTCCGGGTGCCACCCAACGAGAAGCTGTTGGGCTACTGGGACATCGTCGGTGATCGGCTGTTCAAGCTGCGCCACTGCATGAATATCGAGGGTGTCGTCCGGCAACTGCCGTTGTTCGAACCACCCATCGACCCTGGCATGCTGGTCAAAGCCGCAGCCGCCGGGATCGACATCGCTAGCCTGGTGAGCGGGCTCAACCAACCGATGTCCACGGTGCGAGCCCGGGTCATGATCCAGAAGGCCTTGGAGCTGTGTTCCGAGGTGCGGGCAATGGGTGCCAACCTGCTGTCAGCGGTCGAGAAACACGACAGCGAGGCACTGGCACGACTGCGCCAGAAACATGAGATCAGCTTGCGCCAGCTGACCCGGGACGTGCGTTTCCTGGAATGGAAGGAAGCCGAATCGGCCACCGAGAACCTACGACGCAGCTATGCCGTGTCGCTGGAGCGTTACCAGCACTACCGTCGTTTGCTCGGCCTGGAGATCGGTGACACTCCGGCGGTACCCGAGTTGAGCCGCGAGCCGATGACTGAGGAAACCTTCGACGAGCTCTACGAGGACCTGGTGGCCAAGTACGACGTCGAGATCCCGGTAGAGGGTTATCCGACGCCCAGTATGTCTCAGGCCTCCAGCCCGTCGACCCAATCGGGCGCCAGCAGTGGGACGCCGAACCTGCATCTGACTGTGAGTGAGGACAAAGAACTCAACGAGCATCCCGGCACGGCCCGCGACCTGCGCACTGCGGCTGCGGTCAGCGACGGGATCCACGGTGTCTTGGCCCTGCTGCCGCTGTTCAGCCTCAACGTCCACTACTGGGGCATCGGTGGTAAAACCGATCTGGCAGGTGGACCGATCTTCGCCGGCGTCGGCCGGATCATCTCCACCGCGTTGACGACCGCGGCCGCCAACGAGGACAGCAAAGGTCAGGGTGCCGGCAAGACCGGTAGCCACGAACGCCGCGGCATCGAATGGGTCAACCAGCACAACGTCAACGCGCGCGAGTTGCAGCACCTAGGCCGCCAGATCATCGGGGCGCTGATCCGCGAGCAGGTCACCCGCCACGACTACGACGACGCCAAAACGATGCTGGATCAGGCCGAGGAGATCGACGAGATTCTCCGCAGCAAGTTCAGCAACCAGGAGCTGTATGCCTGGCTGCAAGGCGAGCTGTCGAAGCTCTACTACGAGTACTACAAGTTCGCCTTCGACAACGCCCGCCGCGCAGAGCGCACCGCCAAGGTCGAGCTGATGCGGCCCGAGTTCGACGCCATCGAGTTCACCAAGTTCAACTACTGGGACGGCGGCCGGCGGGGATTGCTCGCCGGTGAGGCCTTGTACCTCGACGTCAAACGTCTCGACCTGGCGTTCCAGGAACACAACAAACGTGAGCTGGAGCTCACCAAGCACGTGTCACTGCGCCAGCTCGACCCGGTGGCATTGTTGAGTCTCAAGGTCACCGGTTCGTGCGAAGTGAGCCTGCCCGAGTGGTTCTTCGACCTCGACGGCCCCGGCCACTACATGCGCCGGTTACGCAACGTCGCCGTCACGCTGCCGGCGGTGACCGGGCCCTACACCACCGTCAACTGCACGCTGTCGCTGTTGCGGAGCTCTATCCGGCTGTCGCCCGTGTTGGCCGATGGCGAGTATATGAGAACTGGTAGCGAGGATGGGCGGTTCGTCGACTCCTACGGCACGATCCAGTCAATCGTCACCAGCGGCGCCACCAACGACAGCGGCATGTACAACGTCGACCTGCGCGACGACCGCTTCCTGCCATTCGAGGGCGCCGGCGCCATCAGCACGTGGCGGATCGAGCTGCCCCCACTCGCTCAGTTCGACTACGACAGCATCGCCGATGTGGTGCTGCACCTGCGCTACACCGCCCGCGACGGCGGCGCTCAGCTCCGGCAGAAGTCCACCGACGCAGTCACCGAGCTACTGGAAACCGCCGGCGCGGCCGGCATGGCCCGGCTGTTCAGCCTGCGCCACGAGTTCCCCAACGAATGGAACACCTTCGCCCACGGCAATGAGGACCTGACGTTCAGCTTGCGCAAAGACCACTTCCCCCACCTGGTGCGGACGGAGGACCTGACTCTCGAGGCGCTGCAGCTGTACCGCCGCGATGGTTACGAGCTGGCGGAGGTGGCCCCGGCCGGACTGGATCTCGATGCCCTGGCCACAGCGCTCAACGACGAAGGAGAGGTCGAGCTCGCCCTTCCGGAGGACAATGCCGTGCTAGCCCGCGACACCACCGACCCAGTGTTCCTGGTGGCCCGCTACTCGGTGGCCTGAACCATGGACCGTCGACCGGGCACCGCTCCCCGCAAGCCTGCTCTCAAAGGAAGTCGAGAGGATCCTGGTTTGCCCTGCCACATATTGGGCAGGATCAAGACTCCTAGATATGGGTTCCGTGCCGGGAAAACATTCCCTCCCACTAGCTCGCCGGGGAATTCGTGTGACGCCCTCACCTCCTCCCGCAGGAATAGGCACTCCCGGAACGGCTCAAGGAACGTCGTCTGTGATGTCGGCGGAGGTGCCCAGTGAAGCCCGACGACGCAAAGCACTCTTCAGCTGACCAGGGTCGGTCATCACCTTCCGGGTCTGACGCCGCGCCCCCAACGATTCAGTTGCCCAAGGGCGGCGGCGCCATCCGCGGCATCGGCGAGAAGTTCGCCGCCAACCCGGTCACCGGCACCGGCTCGATGTCGGTACCCGTCGCCACCAGCCCTGGCCGCTCGGGTTTCGGGCCGCAGCTCTCGCTGTCCTACGACTCCGGTTCGGGTAACGGCCCCTTCGGCTTCGGGTGGAGCTTGTCGTTGCCGTCGATCACGCGCAAGACCGACAAAGGCCTGCCGCAGTATTTCGACGCTGTCGATTCCGATGTATTCACCCTCTCGGGTGCGGAAGATCTGGCGCCCCTCTATCGGCACGACCCGGACGGTACCTGGGTCGCCGGCCATCACGGTTTTCAGCGTGACGCGGACGGCTTCTGGGTGCGGGATCCATCCGGCCGCCTCGTCGTGCACGAAGACGAACTCGACGGTTACCGCGTACGGCGTTATCGGCCACGCATCGAAGGGCCCTTCGCCCGCATCGAGCGCTGGAGCAAGATCGGCTCGCCCGGCGATGTCCATTGGCGTTCGATCTCCAAGGACAACATCCTCACGCTGTATGGCTATGACCCGAATTCGCGCATTGCCGACCCGCTCGATGCCAGCCGCATCTTCTCCTGGCTGATCTGCGAATCGCGTGATGACAAAGGCAACGGCATTCGCTATCTCTATAAGAGGGAGGACGGCAAATACCAGCCCCGGCCTGGTCAAGCCGAGCCGTTCAAGCAGGCCCATCAGTTCAACCGGGGCCCCGCCTCTGATTCGCGCCGCACCGCGCAACGGTACTTGCAGCGTGTGCTGTACGGCAGCCGAAAGCCGCTGCTCGATGCCCAGGGCCGGCGCCCCCGGGACCTGAGCGATCTGCCCAATCCGCCGTCTGACACCGACGCCGACTGGTTGTTCGAGGTACGTTTCGACTACGGGGAGTTGGACGAGGGCGACCCGACGGGCCTGCCGGAGAAGCCCTGGCTCTACCGCCCGGATGCCTTCTCCAGCTACCGCTCGGGTTTCGAGGTGCGCACGTGCCGCCGCTGTGAGCGGGTGCTGATGCTGCACCACATACCCGATAAGCCAGCGCTCGCAGGCCAACCCGGCTATCGGGGCGTGATTCGCAGCACCGAATTCACCTACGACGACGAGATCGACCCGGGTATTGCCTCGGGGCCCGTCTACAGCTTCTTGAAGCAGGTGGTGCAAACGGGGTGGACGCAGGAAGACGGTTCGACCACGCGCCGCAGCCTGCCGCCAGTGGAGTTCACATACACCGTGCCCATCGTGCAGGAGGTCGTCGAAGAGGTTGACCCGGTGAGCCTGGAGAACCTGCCCATCGGCCTCGACGGCAGCGCATATCGCTGGACCGATCTGCACGGCGAAGGTATCCCCGGCATCCTCACCGAACAGGCCGGCGCCTGGTTCTACAAACGCAACTGGGGCCCGATTCCGCAGCAACAGCCAGACGGCAGCGAGGTCGTCAAGGCAACGTTCACTCCACTTGAAGCCGTTGCCCTCAAGCCAAACCTCGCCCTGAGCGCCGGCGCCGAATTCATGGACCTTGCCGGCGATGGTCAGCCTGACCTGGTAATGATGGAAGGCCCCATACCCGGGCTGTACGAGCACGACGAGGCCGAAGGCTGGCAGCCCTTCCGCCCCTTCACCTCGCACCTGAACCGCGATTTCAGGGACCCGAACCTCAAGTTCGTCGATCTGGACGGCGACGGCCATGCCGATGTGTTCATCACCGAAGATGACGCTTTCCTGTGGCATGCCTCGCTGGCCGAAGAAGGTTTTGGTCCAACCCGGCGCGTCGCGCAAGCGCTTGACGAGGAGAAGGGACCCCGAATTGTTTTCGCCGACGGTACCCAGTCCATCTACCTCGCCGACCTTTCCGGCGACGGCCTCACCGACATCGTCCGTATCCGCAACGGCGAAGTCTGCTACTGGCCCAACCTGGGCTATTGTCAGTTCGGCGCCAAGATCACGATGGACAACGCGCCCTGGTTCGACAACCCCGACCAGTTCGACCACAAGCGCATCCGCCTGGTCGACATCGACGGCAGCGGCACCACCGACATCATCTACCTGCATCGCGACGGCGTGCGCCTGCACTTCAACCAGTCCGGCAATGGCTGGAGCCAGCCGCAGCTGCTCAAAGTGTTCCCGGGCGTCGACGACCTTGCAAGCATCGTCCCAACCGACCTGCTCGGCAACGGCACGGCCTGCCTGGTCTGGTCCTCGCCTCTGCCGGGCGATGCGCGGCAGCCAATGCGCTACGTCAACCTAATGGGCGGCAACAAGCCGCATCTGCTGGTCAAGACCATCAACAACCTCGGCGCCGAAACCCGCGTCGACTACGCCCCCTCCACTAAGTTCTACCTACGGGACAAGCGCGACGACAAACCGTGGATCACCCGACTGCCGTTCCCTGTGCACGTGGTCGAGCGAGTGGAAACCTTTGACCACATCAGCCGCCACCGCTTCGTCACTCGCTACGCCTACCACCACGGCTACTTCGACGGTGAAGAGCGCGAGTTCCGCGGCTTCGGCATGGTCGAACAGTTCGACACCGAAGCGTTTGAGGACTATGTCGTGGGTGTGCAGGCAGTGGGAGGTGCACAGGAACTGGCTCCGGAGCTCAACCAGCCACCAGTGACAACCCGCACTTGGTACCACACCGGGGCATTGCTCGACCAGCCTCGCATCCTGCATCAGTACCGACATGAGTACTACAGGCAGGAGCAGCACATCCCCGAACCGCCTCTACCGGCGGGGCTGAGTGCAGGAGAACTGCGCGAATGCGTCCGTGCCTTGAAGGGTTTGCTGTTGCGGCAGGAAACATACAGCTACGACGGTTCTGCGGAACAAGAACACCCCTATACGGTGGCCGAGAACAATTTCGAGATTCGCTGGTTGCAGCCGCGTGGCAGCCAGCGGCATGGCGTCTTCTTTCCGGTAGGTCGGGAATCCATCTCGCTCAACTACGAACGTAACCCGAATGATCCTCGCATCTCACACTCCTTCGGCCTGGATCTCGACGAGTACGGTAACGCTCGCAAGTCCTGCTCGGTCGTGTATGGCCGCAAGATCGCGGACGCCTCTCTTCCCACCGAGGTCAGACGCGACCAACAACACCGCTACATCACCTACGCCGAGGCGGACTACACGCCCGACATCACGCAAACCGCGCCGGTGGCAACCTACCGGTTGCGCGTTCCCTTCGAGTTCAGGAACTACGAAATCACCGGCATCGCGCCGGCGACTGCGTTCTTCCAGTTCGATGAGCTCAAAGCCAAGATCACCGCTGCTGATCCGATCGACTACGACGTAGTCGCGGACGGTGTCACACCCCAGAAGCGTCTGCTCTCCCAAAGCCGCACGCTCTTCCTCGACAACGCGCTGAATCCCTTGCCATTGGCCCAGTGGGATTCACTGGGGCTCGGTCACCAGAGCTTTAAGCTCGCCTTCACGCCCGGTGTTACAGCCGCCCACTACGCCGGCAAAGTCAGCGATGCCGAATTCACAGCGGCGGGGTATGTGCATTTTGCGGGCGACGACAACTGGTGGTTGCCCTCTGGCACAGAGGTCTATCCGGCGAATCCACGCGACACCTATTACCTTCCGATCGGTGCCAAGGATCCGCTCGGTCTGGAAACGGTCGCAACCTTCGACCGGCACGTCCTGCTCATCGAAAAGGTAGAGATCAAACAAGCAGCATGGAATGTCGTCACCACCGTCAATGACTATCGCGTCCTCGGCCCGGTGCTGATGACCGATCCCAATGGCAACCGCTCGGCCGTCGAACATGATGAGCTGGGCATGGTGGTCAAGACCGCCGTCATGGGCAAGGCCGGGTCGACGGATGGCGACACGCTGACCGACCCGACGACGCGGATGGAATATGAGTTGTTCAATTGGATGAACAACCGCAAACCCAATTACGTTCACACCTTCGCGCGCGAGCAGCACGGCGCCGCCAATCCGCGCTGGCAGGAGAGCTACGCCTACTCCAACGGCAGCGGTGGGCTGGCGATGGTCAAGGCTCAGGCGCATCCAGGTAAGGCGTTCCAGGTGAACCCGGATGGCAGCAAAGCTGAAGTGGATGCCGATCCGCGCTGGGTGGGCAACGGGCGCACCGTTCTCAACAACAAGGGAAAACCCGTCAAGCAGTACGAGCCCTACTTCAGCACCACACACGACTACGAAGACGAGAAGGTGCTGCGCGAAATCGGCGTCACGCCCGTCCTTCACTACGACCCGGTCGGACGCAACATCCGCACTCTGTTCCCAAACGGCACCTTCGCGAAGATCGAGTTCACGTCTTGGTGGCAAAAGGTCTTTGACGCCAACGACACCATCAAGCAAAGCCCGTGGTACGCCGATCGCGGTAGTCCTGATCCGGCGGTGCACCCTGAACCGCTGAACGACCCGGAACGCCGCGCCGCATGGCTCGCCGCCAAACACGCCGACACACCGGGCATCATCCACTTCGACAGCCTCGGGCGGCCCATTTATGCCGTGTCGGACTACGGGGGCGGAAAGACGGCCGCGGTGCGGTCGGAGAGCGACCTGACGGGGCGTTACTCCAAGCTGTTCGACCAGGAGCAGCGGGAAGTCGCCAGTGGCTTCGTCGGCATGGCCGGAACTCCCATCGTCAGTGACAGCGCCGAGAAAGGCCGCCGCTGGACCTTTCAAAATATGCTCGGCGCCCTCGTCAAGACCTGGGACGAACATGGCCGCCAGTTCCGCGTGGAGTACGACACACTGCACCGCCCGGCCGGCACCTTCGTCAAGGACGCGGGGCAGGCCGAGATCCTCTTCAACTACGTCGTCTACGGCGACCGCCTGCCCCGAGCCAATGCGCAGCCGCTCAATCTGCTCGGCACGGCGCATCTGACCTTCGACCAAGCCGGCATGGTGCGTGTGCCGCAGCTGGACTTCAAGGGCAACCCGAAGTCCGTCGACCGCGTACTGGCCAAGGACTACCAGAACGATCTCGACTGGAGCGTACTGCCTGGCCAGCCGGATGTCGCTGCCATCCTGGCGTCCGCCGACCCGGCGCTGGAGACCGCTGAAGTATTCAACGCCAGTTCCGTGTACGACGCGCTGAACCGCCCAACCCGGGTCACGCTGCCCGATGGCACGATCATCGTGCCTACCTATAACGAGGCCAACTTCCTGGCCACACTCAATGCGCAGATCCGAGGCCAGGGCAGCTACATCGAGTTCCTGAAAAGCCAAGAGTATGACGCCAAGGGTCAGCGTCAGTTCGCGCACTACGGGAACGAGGTCTTCACCCGCTACTTCTACGACCCCCAAACCTTCCGTCTAACCAATCTGTTGACCTACCAATCGGGCGTTAACCCACAGACGCAAGCCCTGCAAAACCTCAACTACTGCTACGACCCGGTCGGCAACATCGCCCAGATCCGCGACGGCGCACAGCAGACCCACTACTTCAACAATGCAGTGGTTAAGCCCGAGAACCTGTACGAATACGACGCGATCTACCAGCTCATCCGCGCCACCGGTCGTGAGCTTGCCGGCGGTGTCAACGACGCCGTCCGCACCCACACCGACCTGGATCTCGTCCAACTACCGCACCCGAACAACGTCGGCGCGGTGCGCAACTACACCGAGGAATACCAATACGACCGGCTGGGCAACATCAAGGTACTCAAGCACCGCTTCCAATCCCAAGCCGGTATCGGCGACGGGTGGACGCGTCACTACCGCTACGCTTTTGAGGGCGTACCCGGTAACCTCACCAACCGCCTTGCCTCCACCAGCCTGCCTGGCGATCCAGACGCAGGCCCTCATACCGGCACATACGACTACGACGCCTACGGCAACATGACCCACATGCCACACCTGGCCGTCATGGACTGGAACTTCATGGACCAGTTGCGCCGGGTGGATCTGGGCGGCGGCGGCACAGCATATTACGTCTACGGCCTGGGTGGGCAGCGACTGCGCAAGGTGATCGAGCGCAACGGCAACCTGAAACTCGAACGGATCTTCCTCGGCACCGTCACGATCTTCCGTCGGCGCCGGCGGGATACCGATGAGCTGAAGTTCGAACGCTCGACAGTCCACGTCAGCGACAACATGGCGCACATCGCGCAGGTCGACACCAAGACGCGAGACGACGACAACGACGACCCCGCCAACCCTCTAGGCGTCGCGCTCATTCGTTACCAGTACACGGACCACCTTGGCTCGGCGGTTCTGGAGGCCGATGAGCATGGCAAACCGATCTCCTACGAGGAATATCACCCGTACGGCACGACGGCTTATCGCTCGGCCAAACCTGGAAACGATTTGAGTCTGAAGCGGTATCGATTCAGCGGCAAGGAACGGGATGACGAAACTGGCCTCTATTACTTCGGGGCGAGATATTACGCTCCGTGGCTGGGAAGGTGGACAAACAGTGACCCAGCAGGATTTGCTGACGGTTTCAATGTGCACAAATTCTGTAGGAACAACCCAATTCGATTTCGAGATCCAGATGGAAAACAAACTGACTTCATCGTGCCACGAAACGTCACCACGCCTGAACAATTCGGAGCGTGGGCAAGACAAGAAGGGATCATATATCGCGGCACTCCCAACTATGGCATTCATCCCAACATCGACCCTAGTCACCCGTCGTGGACAGTGGAGAGTTGGTCCAGAGGGGCTCCCGGTTTCGGTGGGTCTACGGCTCCGCCGCCAGCCGAAGCCGTACCACCTAGAGGAGAGCTTGGGCATGTAGCACCGATGAAGACCCCGCGGGCGCAGGCTCAACCTCCAGCGGAGTATTCCGTTCCAGGCGACGCAAGCACACGCACCACCGAGAATGAGCATGTGGCTCCGGGTGCTCAGCTCAGAGACATAACGAGAGATCCCCGAAGCGGAGAATCTGATTACGGTGACCGAAGCTATCCTAGAGACGCAACGGTGCGTGGGGAACGATCATGGGCTCTTGATAAGACCAACGATCCAAACACCGGAGACAATGCAAGGACAGCTGCTTTGCGACAACGCGGCGGTCCAATTGATCTAAACGAAGACATTGTTCTTCCAAGCCTGAGAAACGCGTACAGAGCTGCGGATGCCACTGGATCTCAAGTCAAGCGGCAAGCTACCAATCGTGGGATGCTCAACCAGCTTGGAAATCTTTTCGCCACAAACCGCCTGTCCGAGGTTCAGGGCCGCTTGCCCGAACAATCGCGGTCGAGGAGCTTCGGAGAAGGCGTCGCCAACTTCGGTCGAAGCCTAACCTATTCATTCGATGGCACGAACCGATTCCGCGCGACTGCCACTTTCGCGGGTGCCACAGGGATAACGCTTGCTAGAGGAGTTATTCCCGGATTTGCCGAGGCCGAGATCGGAATTCAGGCGGCCGGAGTTTACGCACAAGCCAGCGGCATCACGACGGGGTTGGCGGGAGAGGTTGCGGCCACCGCCGTCGCGGCTCCCGCCGCTGTAGCTGGCACCGCGTTAATCAGCGGTGCCGCCGGCTATCTCACCGGCGACATCGTGGAACGTGCAGTCACTCCCGAACACGGAAGAACAGCCGGCGTCGCGTCGGGCGCCCTAGCTGGCGCGGCAGTCGGTGCTGCCGTGGGCGCAGCTGTAGGCGTCTGGTTTTTTGGTATCGGAGCAGCGCCGGCTGCGGCGATCGGGGCGGCTGCTGGCGGTATTGCCGGATTCATTGGCGCCTATTGGTGAGGGGCAGGAGGAACCGCGCGATGGAACTCAGACTCTCTACCGATCTGGTCGACACCGTCGCCCGCCGTCATGGTTTTCAGCGTGACTCCGACGGGTTCTGGGGGATCCGTCCGGCCGACTCGTCGTGCACGACGAACTCGACGTTTGCAGGATCGGCGTACCCGGCGATGTCCATTGGCGTTCGATTTCCAAGGACAGCATCCTCACCCCGTATGGCTATGACCCCGATTCGCGCGTTGCCGACCCGCTGGGCCTCGCTTCCGATTCGCGACGCACCGCGCAACGCGAAGGGATCGCCGGTGTGGACCTTTGAAGAATTTGGGTAGAGGAATTGACGAAGCAGCTGATGACTGGTAGGGAGTCGTGATGGTTGGCACAACAGTGGCATCGGCACGCAAGTTGGTCGACCTGCCGGTTGGGAAGCGGCGAGCAGTGGCGGCGGCCGCGGTACTCGCGGCACTCGCAACGCAGGACAATGCGGCCGCTCCCGGCGGGGCTGCTTCTCCCCGCAGCAGAAACTGATCTCCAAGGAGCGGGACGGCGCGAAGGTGGTCAAGAAATACGACACAGCGACCACCCCCTATCACCGGGCCTCGCTCACGAGCGGGTCTGCGCCGAGGACCGAGCAATCCTCGACGACACCCATGCCGGCATCAACCCCGCCGCCGTCCAACGCCAGATTCAGGCACTGTCCGCCGAGCTGATCACCCTCGCCACCGCCAAGAACACACCTCCCGGCAAGGCCGTCGTCACGCGGGCACAATCAGATGAGGCAACGCGGTATCTGTGTCGGGTACTCCGCGGGTTCAAGAACGTAGGAGTACGTGCCGTCGGCGGTCGGCTCACCGGTCGCAGGGTCGTTCAACAGGCCGGCCACCACGGTCCCGACTGCAATGGTCGAGACGATGACGACCACGTCGAACCATGTGCTGTCTCGTCATCTCCGGACCTCGTCGTCGACCACAAGCGCCCCCTCATCGAGTCACCGCTGACGGTATCCCAGGGCGCCCTGTCTCTGGCTCGAACCAGAGACGGACCCGCTGCCGGGTTGTTATGTGCTGAAGAGCGGGCATGCACGTGTCCGTTAACTGCTGCGACTCTCATCGGCAGCTACCCGTCAAGGCGCGTACTCCGGCCGGCCTCCAAAGTCGGGTCGAGCGGGCCCGGCGCGCGCAGGCTTACGGGCGCAGCCCCGGGAACCCGTTGCAGTCCGCGATGTCGACACCACGCACGACCGCGGCCACGCTGGGCGACTCGCGCAGCTCGACCGCCACCAGAGCCGAATCCGGGCTGATGCTGTCGATCTGCGCGATCAGCCATCCCGCGATCCACATAGCCACATTCTCCGCGGTGGGGCGAACCTGCCAGCGCAGCAGCGGGAGCCGCGGACCGGCCACCCCGGTGGGCCACACGACTGGGCGTCGCAATTGGTCGTCGTCCTGGTCCCACCACAGCATGCGGTGACCCAGCATCGCGGCGACTCGCTGGAGCAGGGACTGCATCACGTCCGAGTCGGGCCCCATGCCGGCTTCGGCGCCTTCGGTCCGGATCGGAGCGTTGACCACCGCGGTGATCGTGAAGTCGAACACCTGCGGGTGGCGGCGTACGCATCCACCACGAAACTGCACCGCGGTGCTGATCGTCGACGTCGTCGGCCCCGACTGTGCGGCTCCTCTCGCTTCAACGCGATCGTTCGATGTCATTGATTCCACGCCGCTCACGCGAATCACTCTAGATACGAACACGTACACACCTCAGTTCGGACCCGAACCACACGCCCGCGCACAAGTTCCGATCGACGGAGAAATGTCGGGGCTCGACCCTAGACTGCGCGCATGGATGCGAAGGTGGTTTCGCAGCAGGCCGTCTCCGAGGCCGCGGAGGTCGTGGCGGGGAAGATCGACACCCTGCTGGAGCGAGCCACCGACCTCGTCCTCGGGGCACCGGTAGCCGGATCTATGCAATGGCGTCAGGCCTTCGCCGCTCGCGACACACCTGCCGGCCACGCCGCACTCGAGTTGCGGGCGCGGGTGAAGATCGCAATCGCCGAAGGTGCGAGCGTGTATCTGCGCGACGAGGTCGAACGGCTCTACCGGACCGGTGCATTCGCGCCGCCAGCTGCGCCTGTCGAATCCCCGGCCCGACGGTCGCAATCGCGAGCTCACCGCCGATCCATCCCCGAGAATCAGCAGCTCACGATCTGGTGAGGCGCGGGCGACGGTCGCAACGTTGATATCCGCACTTTCCTCACAGGTTCGCAGTCTGCTCGTAGGCCAGCCCACACACCGCGGCCAGCGCGGACCGGCATGGGTCGGTGCAAGCCCGTGCGCTCGGTATCGAGCTGCGGCAGCGAAGCCGCCACCGAATGGGTCCTGAGACCTGGAGAGGGTCTGTCGCCGGCCAAAGCCGGACGGCCGTGAGAACGCAAGGACCCAACAGTGGACAAGAACAGCAACGCCGGCGCCCAGTACCTCGTACGGACCCACGACGGGCTCGACTACGCACGTGTCGAGCCGTGGGAGGGCGGAAAGCCGGCCGCCGAGGACGGCGCCCGCCGGATCTGTGGCTACGTCGTCGCCCTTGACAAGGACCTGTGCGTCCAACGCGACGAAACCGGAGCTCCCGTAGTCGTGGCGGACCACCGCGTCACAGCCGGACGCCGGGTGGCGGGAACGGCATGAGCGCCGAGGAACAGATCACCCGCCCCGGCGATGCACTCCGTGCAGTCCCCGCCATGGAAGCACGCGTGGCCGCGCTGCGGCCCCACACCGAGCAGGGTCCTGACTACCGGCGTCGCGTCGTCGACGAGCTCGACCGCGCCCGCCACATGTGGGAGATCGAGTCGGCCGGCGCGTGCCTGGTGACTGCGGAGATCGCCGCCGGTCTACGCCCCGAGAGCGACTACCTCGACCGTCACAGCCCGCAGGTGTACAGCCAATCCCCCGGCGCCGACGTCGTCTGATCCACCACCGCAGGCACCGGTGGGTGTGGGGTGACCACCCCTCCGCATCCACCGGGCACAACTTCCCGACCGACACCCTCAAGGAGCTCAGATCATGAACATTCCCGAACTGCCCAAGCAGAACCCGATGCAACGCAAGATCAACAAGGGGCTGATGGTCGCGTTCATCAACGCAGATCTGCTCAACCGGGCCAACCTCGACGTTCGCAAGTCCATCGTCCTGTATGACGCGGACGGCGACTTCCGCTACGCCCTCTCCGAGATGCCCGACGAGACGATCTTGGCCAAGCTGAAGACCGAGGCGAGCGTCGCCTACTGGTCGAAGGGCATCTGATCGTCGTCCTGGTCGAGCGCGTTCTCCGCAGCGAGTTGCATCGCTGACATGACCAACAGCACTGCGCCAGCACCGATCGCGGCCACGGGGAGCGAGAACAGCAACCCGATGACGGTCTCACCGACGATCGCGACCATCGACACCAGGCCGGCGACCACTGCCGACACTGTTCCAGCAACCAGCAACCGGCGATCACTCCGATCGCCGGTTGCTGGTTTTTGTTCTTCGGTCGACGATTCCTCGGTCGCGGCTTCCGACCATCCCTGCGCAAACGACTTGGAATTCACGGTCAGGCCCAGTACCGCACCGATGCCGGCCCACAAGACCAACCCCACCACCGTCAACATCCCGATGCTCTCCTCGAGTCGATGACCCCACTAAGCAAGAAAGCCCCCCGGTTTCCCGGGGGGCTTCTCTCAGGTACGAATACCTGCGGATGTGAGGCCTAACCTAGCAGCTGTCTCAAATCCTTGGCAACTCAAGCTCTGTCAGACTCGCTCGAGCGCCACCCCGGCCTCACGACCGGGGAGTGTCTCACCCGTTTCTGCACTGATGCCGTACAGGCTCTCGAAGAGAGTCGGCGCCACATCCGCCTGTGCGGTCATCGCCATCTCGGCGTGATTGCGCGCCTCCTCGGCGACCTCCGGATCCGAATGCGAGCGGCGCGGCCCGACGATGTCGATATGCATGCTCAGCATCGCGAAAAGCCCCTGCTGGATGCTCGAGATGGCGTTGCCGTAGTCGGTCAGTGTCTCCGTCGCATTGTCGGCGAGGTCGCGGCGAGCCGTCACCTCCTTGCCGAGGTCTGCCTTGAGGCTCTTGATCTCGGACTCCATGGCGGTGACCTTCTTCAGGATCTCCGACAGCAACTGCTTGACGTCGGGCTTTCCGCTTTCCTCCGCGGTCATGTGCTCCTCCTGATCTCTCCCCCCGGCACCAGGTCCGGAACGGAGGCCACACAGCGCCCGAGAATTCTCGAACAATAACCATATGGCCTGGTTGAATAACTTTTGAAATTCGAACTATACACGGTGGACCTGCGCAGACTCTGCGAAGCGAAACCGATCTGGGCATGCCCTCGACAATTCACACTGATATCACTGCACCAATGATTCGCCGGCCTTCCGCGGCGCCGGGCGACCCTCCGCGTCGGTTCGGCGAGCCAGCTCTCGTCGCGCCTGACCCTCCATGTTGTGGAGCAAGCTCAGGGCCTTCGGCTCAGCCACATCGACCTCGCTCTCAGGCCGCTCGGTGCCCGGCCGCACGATACGAAGCCGCTCGGCCAGCGAGAAGTTCGTGATCAAGTTGGTCAAGAACCCTTGCTTCTCGATGAGCACCGTCTTCTTGTGGATGGCCCGACCGGTGGCCTCCATCCGGTCGAGCTGGTCGCCGATCAGCGCGAGGCGTGCGTCGATGCTCGCCGTCCGCGCGAGATCGCCGGTGTCGCCCAGCAGTTCGACCAGCAGCTCGCCTTCCTCGTTGAGACGGATCCCGGTGACACCGGAGGCACGTACGACCATGACCAGCGCGGCGTTGACCACCGCTGAGCGCGACACCGTACCGAGCTCGGTGCCCTTGCTCGACGGATCGATACCCGCTATCCGCAACGATTTCTCAACTCGCTCACGCAGCAACTCCAGAAGAGCCTCGTCCACACGGTCGACTTTCTTGACCGTGCCTGCCAGGGCGCTCAACGCCTGCGCGCGCTGCGCGCTGACTCCGATGGACGCGCCGGCTTCCGGCCCCACCTCGACGACCTTCGGGGTGATGGTGACCTTCTTCCCCATGAACTTGCTCACCAGCAAGCCCGGGTTCTCCCCGGCCATACGTTCCTCGCTGCGGTGGTTCAGCTCCGCAGCGAGCGCGCTGCCGTGCGCCCTGTCAGATCCATCCTCAGATTCGCCTGGTGTGTCACGGCCGATTCCGGCCTCGTCGAGCGCTCTGATCTGTGCGCGCAAGGCCTGCAGTTCGTCGATGCCCATCAGGTAGGCGCCGATCGCATCCTGGAGTTTCTCCGGACTCACATCGTTGACCAATCGCAGCAACCGAGGTACCCGAGATGCGGCCACCGACTCCCACACCTGTGTGTTCTGCGTCGTATCCCAGCCGGTGAAGCCGACGTCGAACAGACTGCGGTCACCCTTCATCACGAACGAGTCCCACAGCTTCCCCGCTCGTTCGAGCAGCCGTCCCCGGTCCGGTGATCCGGATGCGTCACTCATCGAATGACCCCCTCTCCTGCGGTGACCGCGCGGTCTCGGTCACCGTGTTCCTATTCACCGAAGTCCTGCCCCAGGACCGGCGTGTCCTCACCCTGCGCCAGGAGTTGCAGCATCTGCGCCATCCCCCCGTCGCCCTCATCGCCGTCCCCGTCCTCGTTCTGCGCGTCGGTAGCGACTTCGTCGCCGAGCGCCTCGAATCCGTTCGCCTCCTCCGAATTCGCGTGATCGGATTCTGCGCCGTCGTCGCTGGGGTCAGCGGCCTCGGCCGACCGCACCTGGTCTTCATGGCGCAGGTCATCGTGACCTTTGACGAGCTCGCGCCCGGCGCCGCCCTCCGAGTCGTCGTCTGCGGCCTCACGGCGCGCTGCGACCAGCTCGGAGGTCAGGAGCTGGAGCTGCCCCTCCAGTGTGGCCACCTTCGCGGCCAATGCTTCGGTGCAAGCCACAGCTTCCTGTTCCGCGGCCTCCGCTTCCCCTCGCGCGGTTTCCAACTGCTGCTGCAGGTCGATCGTTTCCAACTCGTAGCGATGGATCGTCTCCAACGCCAGCTCCTGGGAGCGAGTCGAGGCGTCGCGGAACTGCGTCGAATCCATCAACCCCATCTGACTGCGAAAGATCTCCGATTCCAACGGATTCAGGGACAAGTAGGCTGTCTGCGCAGTGATCATCCGGGCTGTCGGTGCGGCAGCCATCGTCCGATCCTCGTCCGACTCCGGTTCGGGTTCCGATGGTCCGAGTTCGCCGGTTGCGTACTCTCGCGACGACGTGGCGTCATCCTCGCCGAGCGGCACGATCTCCGCTTCGGGCTCAGTCTCGACCTCGACCTCGGCCACCAGTGCGACCGATTCAGGGCCGACGTCCGGGTCGACGATGTCACCTTCGTCGGTGTAGGTGTCGGTCGTGTCGAGCTGCCCGGATGCCTCATCGAGGGCAACCTGGTCCGAATCTGGATCGGCCGCCGGCACAGGTAGCCCCAGCAGCCGGTTCAATCCGGTGGAGCCGCTCTGATCGGCCATCTTTTTGCCGGCCGACACCAACGTGGGAACCGGACGCTCGCTCCACCGCCGTTCGAAGGACTCCATCTCCTCGGCCATCTTCTCGCTGAACTTGCCCGCGCCGACCGGGGGGCCCGGCTCGACCAGGAGTTTGCGTACCTGCTCGTAGGCACTATCGGAATGGTTGGAGCCCTGGATGGCGGCTTCTGTGGATTCAGGCGTTGTACCGTCCGCGCCCGGAATCGAACCGAAGTCAATGATCGGATCCTTCTTGGCGTTGCATAGGCCCGCTTCGTCCGTCACGATCCCACCCCGAATTCGCTGTCCTTGTCGTCCAGCTCATCGGTGAGGATGCTGTCTCCGCGCGCGAGCTCGATCAACGTCGTGAACGTCGTCCGCACCATCGCGCCCATCGCATCGAGCTGTGACTCCATCGACTTCATGGCGTCGGCCATCTGGTTGATACGTCCGGCCAGGATGTGGTCGGCGTCGATCTCGACACCCGAGCGGCGAGCGATCTCGTTCTCCACCGCTGCGGTGACGAAATCGTTGAAATTCGGGGGCGTTCCGGCCGCTTCCGCGTCCCGGCCGGCCCAGAACTTAGCCCGTTCGTACGTCTCGAGATTCATCCGGATCGTCGGACGCGCCACTGCCGCCCTACTGTTGCCGTCGGTTCCCACCTGTGAACCGCCCACCCTTCTCCTCTTTTAAGCTGCACTTTATTAGCAACCTACTATGACGTCATACGTTACAGTATTTTACCTGCGCAAAGGCGAGAGTAACCGTCGTGTTCAGAAAACTCTGACAATTACTGTTCAGAATTCTTGTTCGCGCCGGGCCGGGGCCGTCCAGGTCGTGCCCGACCGCGCGGCAGAGCCGACGGCGGAGCGCCCTCGATACCGCATCGAAGAGAGAGGGGTACATCATGGGCGAGGTCAGTTCCTGGACCGAACGCCAGATCGCAGCCGGAGTGTTAAGCCCCGGCGCTCGCGGCATGACGCCGCACGCGGCGGCCGAGCAGCACAATGCAGCCAACGCGCTGGAACCTGGTGACGCCGACTACCTTGTCGCGCCGATCCCTGTCCAGACGCCGCCAGCCGACGTACCGAGAGTCTGGATCGGCTGCCTGTTCCACTACAACGCCGGGGCACCGGTCGGCGAGTGGTTCGACGCCATCGACGCCGACCGTGTCGGTGTCGCCGACGTCCATCGCAGCGGCCCGCCTGTCACCAGTGACTGTCAGGAGTTGTGGTGCATGGACAGCGCCAACATTCCTACCGACGACGAGATGTCTCCGGCGCACGCAGCGGTGTGGGGCAAGGCCCTCGCGCGCTTTCCCGACGAAAAGCGTCAAGCTTTCTGTGCATGGCTTCGCGGTGGTGACTACGTCGTCGGCAAAGACAGTGTGTCGAACGTCGATTCGTTCGACGAGCACTTCTGCGGGTGGTGGCCGAGCTTCGCGGACTTCAGCTACGGCGTCGCACAGAGTTCACTGCTGCGCGACGTGTCGGCAGAGCTCGCTCTGTACTTCAACCATGCGGCTTACGCCAGCGACCTCGAAGTCCGCTACACCACCGTCGACGCGCCCGATGGCGGAGTGTTCGTGTTTCGAAACCCGTAGCGATTCTCGTGCAATACGCAAAAAGACCCCGCACCGAGATTCGGTGCGGGGTCTTTTATCTCACCTTGCGACTCAGCGGCTGGGCTCCAGTTCCCCGAAATAGAGCTTCAGTGAATCGGCCACCACGAAATAGACCTTGCTGGAGGTCTCGCGCGGCTGCGCGGCAACACGCAACAACGCGGCGTCCGCCCCAGTGGCCTTGTCCCTGCCCACCACCGACTCCGGCAGCTGCGACGGGTCGGTGACCGCGACCCGGGCAGACGCCACACCCATCGACGCGCTGGACTCACCCGGCAGACCTCGGACCGAATTGGACGTCGACAGTATCGCCGGTTCCGATCCCGAGACGTCGAAGGCGATGTGGTAAACCTCTCGACAATTCCCGCTATCGGTATCGTGTGCGACGAATTCACAATTCCAGCTCAAATGCAGGACATTGTCCGTGTCGGTGTACATGCGAACCGAATTGTCGTTCACCGGGAAGCTGGAATCGGTGGTTGCGCCATTCGCATTCTTCGGCAGTCGCTGCTCCGCGGCTCCGTATCCGATGGACTGCGCGGCCTCGGTCAGATCGAGACTTCCGGTGATCTTGATGCCCTGCGGCGGGGTGACCGCTTCCTTGGTCGTCTTGTCGGTCCAACCGTCACCGAACTCCGCGTTCATGATGTCCGGGACGAACTTCGATGCCGGTGTCGTGGCTACGGCACCGGTTCCGTTCTCGGTCCCAGCGGCCGCGCCACCACCACCAGCGCCACCGTCGCCGCTGCTCAGGGTGATCACCAGGATCACCACGACCGCCACCACCGCAGCCGCCCCGCCGGCGAGCACCGTCCGCGGCACGCTCGACCACACGCTCGGCTTCGGGTTGTACGGCGGCTGAGGCTGCGCCGGATCATCAGCCGGGCGGCCCGGTCGATCGGGCCCGTTCGGTATCGTCATCAGTTCGTCTTTCCGTATCTCTCCGAGGCGACATCTGCGTTCGGAAGCGTTGAACAGTGCAGGTGGTGCGCCTGTGCCTGTCCGATACGAAGTATCATCTCCAATTTTGAATTTACTATGTCACATCAATAACAAACTCGTACAACCTGTCCTGACCGGCAATGGTGACCCAACCTCTTCTGGCATCGGTCTGATCCAGCGTCAGGCTGGTGATTTGCGCGTCATCTGCAACACCGTTTCCGCGCACCTGAAACCCTGCGACGGCGACACCGGTGCCCGTGTCGATGGCCACCGCGTCCAGACGGTCCTGCCCCGACGCGGTGGCCTGGCCAATCAGTGCACCAGTGCTGTGCGTTCCGGCCGGGTTCGTGCCGCCGCCGGCCTCCGCGACCAGCTCGGTCCCGCCGGCGTACCAGCGATCGGCCAGTTCCCGGTCGACGACGGCGAGGACTGCGGCGCCGCGCCCTGAACGGAGGCCGTCGGTGACACCGGCGTCGTGCAGCTGCTCGACCTGGTCGGTGCCCAGACACACCATGTCGGCCAGGCCTCCGACCAGGAGCTCCTGTGCCGGAGCGAACTTGGGCGGGGCAGCGGGACCGGTCCGATCCGCGATCTCCTGTTGGCCGGTGCGCACCCCGAGCTGCGGCCCGGCCTGCATCATCACCCTGGTAGGACGTCCGTCGCCGGGACCTGCCGCCGCGGCAAACCGGCGCTCGAGCGTGTTCGACCCGTCCGCGGTCATGGTTCCGGCGGCGTCGTCACCGACACCGGGGAACCAGCACGCGCCGGTGACCGGGGTGATCAGGGATGCCGGCTTGTCGGTGATCAGGCCTGCGTAATTCCCCGGTTCGTCCGGGGAGTGCTCCAGGTCCTCGACGACGCCGTATCGATTCCCGGCGCTGACCGCTGTGCGTCCGTCCGGGCCCGAGGCGACGGCCCACCCTTTCGCGACCTGGATCGATGCCGTCTGAGCTGCGGCGTATTCGGATCCGAATGCGATCGGATGCAACGTGGTGGCGGGGTCGGATTCAGTCCCGGTCGTCGTGTCGACGGAAATCAGCTCTCCGGGTGCACCGCTGGCCACATCGGGGGCTGCGATCGCCAGCACGCGCCCATCGGGGAGGGTGTCCAAGCCATGGACACGACTCGCGTGGGTCATCGGCCACGACTTCGTCACTGTCATGGGGATCAGCGCCGGGGCCCCCACCGGCGTCGTCGACGGTTCCGCTGCTGCCGGGGAGTAGTCGACACCGTCGGCCTGCGTCAGTGAACATCCGGCCGACAGCAGTGCGGAGCTAACCGCCACCATTGCCGCCACGGCTCTTGCCGATTTATTCAACTGAGAAACTCCAGTCATCTCAATCTCGCCTTTGAACACGCATCATGCCTGTTCAGGTCGACTTGAATGTCCGTGACGCGCGTATTGGTTATGCAGAAACTATATCAGCGAGAGTTTGTCGATGAGCGTTGCGAGGGTGATGCGAGACACCAGCAGCGCAGCTGCTGGCGAGAAGACCGTGACCAATCGATGCGTGTCGACACAGCGCACCGAAAGCGACGAGCGACAACCGCACAGGCGGAGCCTGCGCCGGAGAAGTACATGAACCCCCACAGACACACCAGTCGTCGGGGTCGATCGTCCGACTCGACCAGGGACACCTGGACAAGAACTCAGGAGAAGTCATGACCCAGATCAACGCCAACAACTTCGCCAAGGTCACCGGTCGCCTGACCCGGGATCCGATTTTCTTCGACAATGCGAACGGTTCGAAGACCGTCAAGCTCACCCTCGCCTACTCCGAGGAGTTCGTGCGCAACGGCCAGACCGAGCCGCAGGCCCGCTACGTCGACCTGACCGGGTACGTCCCGGAGGGGAGCGGCGAGGGCGCGTACGCCTACGTCGTGCGCGGCTCCAAGGTCAGCATCTTCTACGAGCCCTACACGCAGGTGTTCACCCGTGGCGGCAAGACCGTCTACGACGCGACCAACGAGATCAAGAGCGTGATCCTCGAGGAGTCCAAGGCCGAGACCGCGGCGCGCCGTAAGCGCAATGCCGACGGTGCGGCCGCCGGCGGCGACGCTGCCGCCCCGGCCACCGATCCGGTCGAGCAGACCGCCTACGCAGAGTCCGCCGGCCCGTTCGGCTGACGCGCACCAGCAAGCAATTCCATCTCGTCACGCGGCGGGTGGGGAACACAGGTTCCCCACCCGCCGCGTGCTTCTGTCCCGCATCCTCGAACACCCTGTTCACTACAGAAGGAAAGTCCCAGAATCCCGCCTCGACGACAACGCCGTGAGCCCACGAGATAGACCGACGACAACGAGGAGACGCATGACCACCCCGACCACTGACGACCTCATGCAGCGGAGGCAGCAGCGATGCCGGGAGTTGGTGTCCGACATCAGCTCCCGCATCCACGGCCCGTGGACGCCGCCGGATGTCGTGTTCGTCGACAAGGCCGGTTCGACTCGTGGTGGGTTCTCGTGGCGACACAATCGGGTCACCGTGGTGGTTCCGGGATTCTTGGACGACTCGGCGACTCTCGACGACAGTATCGACGCCGTCATAGCGCACGAGATGGGGCACTGGGCCGACCCCGACGTTGTCACCGAGGCGCGTCGAGCGGTCATGGCCGGGGTGCCGCTTCTCGCTGTATCGGCAGTACTGCTCGTCGTGAGTCTGCTGCTCCCCCCACTCCCCTCCGCCGCGGCGGCGCTGTCGGCGATCGTGACGCTCGTGGCCGCACTCTGGGTGATTGCCCGCCTCAGCTGGCCGGGCGAGGAGCGCGCCGACCGGTTCGCGGTCGACCAGGTCGGTATCGATGCGGTCGTCGCGATGCTCGAGAACCCTCCGAAGAAGGCCGCCCGCGGTGCCACTCCGACGCATCCGAGCATGCGTCACCGAATTCGTCTGGCGCGACACCATGAGCAAAGGCGTCAGGCGATGTGACCAACCCTTGTCACATCGCCTGGTCGCAACACAACACGTAAGGATTGGCATGACTACACCGCAGGTAGAGAACGGCGTCGCCGTCGGAAGCGGATCAGGCTGGCTGCTGATCGACAACAACGCATCTGGCGGCTCGGGCAGGCTTCCCGCAGGCTTCGCCTCGACCACGGAACCAGGTTCCGACGACGTGGTCGGCAGCTGGGAGCGGGGTGGTTTCCAGGCCGGGATCCTGTGGCTGCACCAGACGAGCAGGGCCGCCGTCCTCGCCGTGCCCTCCGCACGGTGGCAGGGTTCGGGGACCTTCCTGTTCTTCCTCTGGCGCGGCTTCGGGTCCGTCCTGAAGATGCCGGCGTGGTACGCCGGGGCCGACTGGACGAACAACTCGGCGGACTTCCACGCGGCGCACGCCGCCGCGCAAGCCTTCGGCGGCTCCGCGCTCGGCATCGAACCTCGACCTGCCTGACACACGACGGCGCTAGCGCCGACACCACCTAACCCCCACAGCCCCCTGCAGCATCTCCGCTGCGGGGGCTTCCTCCGTTCTGTGACAGGAGACCGTCCAATGTCCAGCCCCGCTTCCGCTGCACTCGGCATCCTTGACGCCACCGACCTGTTCTCGGGTGGCGGTGGTAGCTCGAAGGGGCTGACCCAGGCCGGAATCCGGGTCCGTGTCGCCGCGAACCACTGGGATGTCGCCGTGGCTACCCACGAGGCGAACCACCCCGACACCGAGCACCGCCTCGCCAACCTTTCCGAAGTCGACTGGCGCACGTTCCCCCGCACCAACATCCTGTGGGGCTCCCCGTCGTGCGTGTGGCACGCTCGGTCCGGTGGCCGCAAGAAGCCGACCGCCGCCGCCGAGCTGCGCGGCAACGATCCCGGCAGCGTCGACCGGGCAACCGCGTTCGCGATCATCGCTGCGACCGAGGTGCACGAGTACGACGCCGTAATCGTCGAGAACGTGCCCGAGTTCATGGACTGGGCCCTCTACCCGTGGTGGCTCGACGGGATGCGCGCTCTCGGCTACGTCGAGCAGGTCGTCATCCTGAACGCGATCGACTTCGGAATGCCGCAGCATCGTGTGCGGTACTTCGCGGTGTTCACCCGCACCGGCGACGTCGACTTGTCGCTGCCCGACATCGCACCGGTCCACGCCGACGCGATCATCGACCCGAACCCCGGCAAGCTCGTCACCCGCAAGCTGTACGTGGCGGACCAGCTCGCGCAGATCACCGAGCCACATGTGCCGCACACTGTGACGTACCGGCGCAACGCGAAAGCCCGCCGCGCCGACCGGCACCCCCTCGCAACGATTACCGCCGGCGGCAACCATCACGGCGTCGCCACACTCACCGATAACGGCATGCGCTTTCGGATGCTGTCGAACCGCGAGTGCGCCCGCGCGCAGGGCTTCCCCGACGACTACCGATTCGCCGGCAAGGTGGACGAGGTCAAGAAGCAGATCGGTAACGCGGTCCCCGTCGGTGTGGCTCGCTGGCTGGGCGAACGCGTCAGCGCGGCGATCGGGTGTAGCGCCGCGGCAGCTTGAGCGCTCTGTCCCTGGCGGCGTCCGTCCCCACGACTCGCATCGCATAACGCAACAGACCCCCGGCACTCAAGGCCAGGGGTCTGTTGTGGGGTTTGTGCCCGCGAGCGGTCGGTGCGCGATCTTGATCACTCTCACAGAAGTTCGGAGCTTTCCCGTTGCTGAATCACACTGCGCTGACACTCATTTTCGTGCTGGTCCTGGTGGCAACACTGGGCGCGTGGGGTCTCACCGTTCTGCTTCTGCAGGCCAGTCGGGACGCCGCTGTCGAAGAGCTCGTCGCCGCCCACGCCTGCGCTCGCGTTCACAGCGAGGGCGTGAGCCGCACCGGCAGCGCCGGTACCGAGGAGCATCTGATCCAGCAGATTCGGCGGATCGACGTCTCCGTCCGCGAGCGCTACGTGCTGGTGGGAAGACTGGCCGTGCTGATCCTGCTCGCAACGTCCATCAGCTACTTCGCCATTCGAGCATTCGCTGGGTTCCTCGGCATGTGACGTCCGAGTCCCCCGTCGCATTCCGGCTGCCGGAGAAGAGCACCCGCCCGCCGAGACATCCTCCGCACACGAAAGCGAGCCCAGCTATGTCCGACTACCAGATCTATTCGATCCCGCCCGAGCACGCCGGACGCATGCGTGTACTGACCTCGGGATGCCGGCACGCCACCAGTCCGGCACAGGCTCAGGCAGGAGCGCTGGCGCTCATCGCAGCCCGAATCCTGCTCACCACCGACGCCGTCACCGATCCGACGCCGCTGCTGCTCGACCACGGCGGCGCCGGCGGCGCGGACACCGCGGTGTGGCAGGCAGCTGGAGAAACTACGCCCGGCTGGGAGACGGTCGCTCACCCCGCCCAGTGGCACACCCACGTCTTCACCCAGCCGCAGTTCGCGCCGAGCGATCCCGAGCAGAGCGTGAGCCTGTGCCCTGCTCGTCACCGAGACGTCGCCCGGTGCGCGATGGCCGGCCATCGCCGCAACTCGGCGATGATCGCACTGGCGCCGAAACTGTTGCTGGCCATGCCCACGGCGTCCAAGGCCCAGGCCCAGGAACTCGGCCGGTCCCGGGGCACCTGGGGCTGTGTGGACGCCGCACAGCGCGCGGGGATTCCCACCCTGATCGTGTGGAGCCCTGACAGCGGCGAGCGCACCCCGTTCCGACTGTTCTGGTCCGACGAGATGACCGCTCACATGATCACGAGCCACTGGGCGTTGAGGCACATCCATGCCCGAGAATGTGCCCCCTCGACCGCTACGGCCGCGCTGGCCGTCAACTCGCTCGACCTGGCAGAGGCGGCCGTTGAAGTGCCCTTCTGACCGACCATTTCCCACGCTCGACATCCCGGTGCAACTCGGCGCGATACGCGCGGCCACCGGCAGAGACACTCACACCGACAGGACCCGGCCCACCTCCAACTCATGGGATGTGGACCGGGTCTTTCCTGTCGAGCTGCTGCGGTCGCCGCCGAGCCCGGCGACGACCAGCGGCGTAGCCGCTGACAGATGCCTTCCCGAGAAACGCGACGCCGACCCGCACCGAGCGAGGAGTACGACATGACATTCGCACGCATCCAGCTCTTCGAGACCGACGCCGAGGAGACCGCGCGGCTCGCGCAGGCACCCGTCGGTTCCACCAACCACAGCCTCTCGCTGCTGCCGGTCACCAACGCCCACCCCGACAAACACCACCTCCTCGAACTGTCCTGGCCGCAGACCCGCAGCTGCTCGGGCACCACGGGCGGTTTGGGCCACGAGCGCAACGGCTCTCACCGCATGGTGGTGCTGCCGCTGAACCGCCATGCCAGCGCCGGTGAGGGACTGCCTCGCCGCCACGACGGGTACTGGGATTGCCGCATCGTCTCCAGCGACCACCCCAGCTACCCGGTGGGTGGCTACGACATCTGCGTCTCCGACTCCGAGCTGCGCCGCGGCCGGGTCCTGGAGGTGTGAGCGATGTCCGAGCACCCCAGAGGCGGGCCGGTTCTGACCCGAGTAGTCGTCGTCCCCGCCGGGGATAGCGCTGTAGTGCAGGAGTTCTGGGCCGAGAGTTGGACGCTGCTCCGTCAGGACGACGGCGCCACCCTGAAGATCCTGGGCTCCGGTGACGGTTCGCGCCGGCGCCGAACACGAACCTCCTTGCTGGCCATCGCCCTCGGCGCGATCACCGGTGCCGTCACCGGCAGCTGATCGCTCGACGCCGCCCACCGGCCACCACTCCACCGACGAAGAGGTACCCCCATGTCACGCACTTCAGATACACCCACGCCCTCCCTGCGGCGCGATTTGCTCGTCATCCTCGGGTTACTGGGGCTGGCCGTGCTCGTGTTCCGCGTCGGCCATATCCCTGGCGTCGTCAACACCGCGACCCTGATCGCGGCAGGGGCGAGCATCTGGGCCGGATGGAGGCTGGTCACAGTGTTGCGTCGTGCGCATGTGCGCGCCACCGCGCTGGTCAGGGCCCGGCTGGCCGCGCCGCCCCACCGGGCGCCGGCGCGGCCGGTGGCTCTGCACGGCCACCGCAATCGCTGAGCGACCACCTCGACCCCGGCTGGCCGGGCAGGTGACCGAAGACGGTCGCAGCGATTCGCGCCGCGGCCGAGCCAAGGAATGACCGCGGCTGACGGCGCCACCGTGGTTGTTCAACGGTCACAGCCGCTCTCACGACCAGGACCTACACCCCAGGAGTGAATCACCCATGTTCCGTGCCCCACGCTGCTGCTCTGTCTGCTCGAACACACTCCGGTGCCAGTGCGGCACCTTCGACCGCCGGTGCGAGGACTTCTGCGATCTCGTGTCCGACGTCTGCTCCGTGTGCCAGGAGGCGGACATCGATCGCATCCCCGACGGCCCCGAACCCGACCCGGACGCCGACCACGTCAAGGAGCTGACGCTGGCCGAGCTCGACGCCCTGGTGCTCGAACACGCGTACGCGATGCCCTGGTCGGCGTCGCCGGCGCGTCTTCTCCAACCGCTCTGACCCACTCGCCCCGCCGAAAGGAGCTCCCCATGACCGACTTCGCGATCCGGGTGGACCCGGTGCGACTGCAGAATGCCATATCCGAAACCATCACTGCCGTACCGCGATTCGGCACCTTCGGCGTCACGCACACCGAGGATGTCACCGCGATGCAGATCCTCTGCCGGGCGCTCAGTGCGCACCGCGCCCTCTCCGCGCTGCGGCCGACAGACGGACTGGGTCTGAGCGTGCAGCTCGCACCCGGCGACTGTGCCGTCGACGCAGGCTACGCCTTCGACCAGTTCGAGGTGACCCTCGAACGATCGGGAGTTACACAGGTGCTCCAGATGGTCGATGCCGGCGCGACCACACTCCTCGACCTGACCGATCCCCGCAGGCAAGCGGGTCCGGAGGCCGCAGCGCGGCTCATCGTCGCGCACCTCGCCGTTGTCCTCCGCGAGGTGATGAACAGCAGTGCGCCGACCTTCACACGAGCGATCTCGGTGTGAACAGCCGTGTCAGACAAAAGATGGGCGCACAGCGCCCATCGGGCAGGGAGACGAGTGGATGGGTTACGCGCCCGGCTGACAGCTGTGGCGGGAATCGCCCGCCATCGAAAGACCGGACGGCCTGAGCGCCGTCACACGAAGAAGAGTGCGAGCGGAGGCCGCTGTCCTCAGCGACCTAGCTGCGCACCTCCCTCGCCCACGACGCACCCTCCTCGCTACCGGGGTGCGTCGTGGGACAGGACTTCGCTGCAGGACCATCGTGTCCAGCATCGGGGCCGTGACGCTGCATCATGCAGCGCCACGGCCCCACTGCTTCTAGTGCGCGATCACGTCGTTTTCCTCGTGCGCCGGCATCTCATCGAGCCGACCACGCTCACTCACAGAACTCAGGAGCTCACCGATGGCAGACGCCGCACTCACTCCGCTCGAGAACAACGCCCTCAACTGGGTCGTGTTGTGCGAGAGACTCAAGCTCGACCCGTCTTCCACCTCCGTGCTCGATGTCCTCCGACTCGTCGAGTCGTCGAAGTAGCGGACTGTCGCAACATTCCTGACGGTGACCGTGTCAATCACGCTGATGTGCACCGGGTTTCAGTCTCGCATCGTGAATACCCATCGACGGGCAGCGGAGCAGCCCTGCGGAGAAATACCTGAACAGAATCACACGATCACAGCCGATCGAACATCGATTCTCCAGACTTCGACGACAGGGGTACATCATGACCACGCAGACCGCCACCGTCAATGCGCCGACCGCCGAGGTCGCCGGGCAGCTCGCTCTCGACCTGGGCCTGAGCCTGCATGCCTGGGTCACCGAACAGCGCGACATCATCGCCGAGTGGAACGCTCGTGGCGACCGCTACCGGACCTTCGTCAACGCCTACGACGAGGACACGGTGACCGCGTTCGGTGCCTACATCGACGACCTGGCGGTCCACCTCGACGCGCTCGAGGATCCGAGCCTGACCGGTCTGCCGAGCTACAACGCCCGCGACCTGCTCGCCGAGCTGCGCCACCTGCGCAATCTCAACGAGAACCTGGTCCGCGCCGACGGCCGCGGCATCGTGCGCCGGGCTGCCGGGTCGCCGCGGACCACCATCCGCTGGGGCCTCACTGCCGGCGACGGCTCGGCCCGTGTCTACGCCGGGGTGATCGACCGCACCGCGAAGTCCTTGGCGATCGCACTCAAGAAGTCCTGACGCCGCAAGCGCCTGCACCCTCACCAGATTCGGAGACCGCCTCAAGCGGCCGCCGAATTCCCTCTGACAAGGCCGCAGCATCCCGCCCCGGGTGCTGCGGCCTTGTCATTTTCGCCTCGACGGTCAACCGGTCGGTCGCACGCCAGGTGGGAACGGAACCGCACCTGAGAAATAAGCGGACAGCGGAGCTGCCGCCGAGAACAGCCTCGAAGAAGCCAAACCACCACGAACGAAGGAACGCCATGCCTGTGTGCCCCAACGGATGTGCCGACGAATGCGACGCCCCTGTCGAGCTGGAGATCTGCTCCGCCCGTGGCCGTCGCGGTGGCGTTTGCGGCTGCTGCGGATACCAGGACCTGCGCATCGAGCTGTGCGCGGCGTAGCTGCCCGCAGCGGCCAGCAGAGCTGCCGCCCAGATCGACCTTGAAAGCCAGACCGTCACGATACGAGAGGGTGAAAGTCATGGGGATGGGAAAGCGGATGGCGGGCAACGCCGACGAGTTGAAGCTGGATCGCAAGAGCCGCCACTCCTTCGACTGGGATGCCGGCGACCGCAAGGGCATCCGGACCGGTGCGAACCGCCGCGACCGCCGTGGGGTGCGCCGCACGATCCGCGGCGCCGCGGCGACCGCGCTCGTCGACTGGGATATCGACGAACTGGTGATCTGAGCCTTCACCCCACCACCGAGCAGCCACGGCAGAAACGTCACCGTGACGGTTCTGCCGCGGCTGCTTGTTCTCTGTGAACCCGCAACACCTCACTTCGGAAAGGTCCGTCATGCACAGCACTGCCTACGATCTTGACGCGGAATACGCAGCCGAGGTGGCTGCCGCGATGGACGACATCGGCGCCCAGTGGGTTCCGACCGTCGCCGGCACCCACGGTGCTCCCGATCTGATGATGTTCCCCACCGGCATCTACCCCGGCCGGCAGATCCTGTCGATTCCCGGCATCACCCACCCGTTCACTCCGAACACCTGCCGCGATGTCGATGCGCCGGGCATGTGGGTTCTCGATGGTCTCATCCTGGTGTGCCGCGGCTGCGGCATCGACTGCACCTAGTCCGACCCCCACTCACGACACAGGCCCGGCTCCCCATTGCGGGGAGCCGGGCCTGTGCCTTCAGCGCTACTTCGCGCCGACCTTCTCCCTCTGGCGCGACGGCTTCGTGCTCGATGCTGCTGCGGCGGCAGCCGCAGCTACCGTCTCCGCGCGGTTGCGGGCGGCGATGATCAGGCCCTCGCGATTGAGGCCGCGCGAGTAGCTTGAGTCCAGGTAGAGGACCGGCGCGGCGTCTTCACCGTTCATCTCGATCACCTTGTCCTGGAGCACCTTGTGCAGAGACTCCCGCAGCGGGCCGGAGCCACCGCCGTAGACGTAGATCGCCTCGGTGACCGAACCGACCAGGTCGAGGACCTTGGACAGCTCCTGGGCGACCTCGCCGACGAAGAAGTCCGAGGCGATCTCGGTCTCGGTGACAACCCGCTGGTGGAAGCTCGCCTTGAGCGGGTTGACCTCGGCCTGAAGGAAGTCCGCCAGGTGCTTCCGCGAGACGAAGCCGTGCTGCTGCCCCTTCTCCGTCATCCCCTCGATCGTGTTCTCGAGCGCCGTGCCGTAACCCGCAGCGAAGGTGCGAGAGGCGTCGGGGTTGAACTTTCCGCCGGTGAACACGGGGAAGTTGACGGTTCCCTCACCCACGTCGACGCCGATGGTGTTGGTGGCCGCGAGCAGGTGCTTCGCTTCGATGCCCGGCAGCTCCAGGCCGCGGCTGCGGACATCGGCCAGCAGGCGATCCATCAGCGGTTCACCGTGGTAGTTGATCGCATATTGCGCGCTGGCGCCCTCGGGCACCACCAGGACGTTGTCGAACACGATGCTGACCGTGACCGGGGTGACGAAGTTGTTGATACGCACCTGGTGCACGAGGGGCTCGGCGGCCGTGCCGACGAAGCTGGCCGCGTAGCTGGTCCGGTGCACCTCGAACTCGTTGATGGGCAGCGCCAGACCGAGCACCGCGCGCACCGTCAGTGCGGTGACGTCGCTGTCGGCGTTGTTCGGGCTAGGCAGCTCGCCGGTGGCGGTGACGTAGTCGCGTAGCGCCTTGGCGGCGAGAATGCCCAGGACCAGCACCTTCGAGAGCTGCTGCTCGGCCTTGGACTTGTTGCCGATCAGGTCGAACGTGTCCACGCTCGAGGCCTTGGTCGCCAGCGCGTGTCTACCGATCACTCGCCGGTAGGTGTCCGGTACAAGGTTCGAGCTGAACACCAGGTCAGCGCTATCGAACCATGCCGAGCTGTCGGCCACCGCCTGCGACGCCTCGGCGTCGGGAGTCTGCACGAGATTCGGACGCACGAGCGTCGCGGAGACGCTCGGCATGTCGATGACGTCCACCGACACGTTGTTGCTGCGGACCTTGGCGTCGTTGCTGCGGTCTTCGATCACGCCCTTGACGTAGCCATTGCCGATGTCAAGACCTGCGGTGTACTCGAAGATTCCAGCCTGGGGATTGCTGCTCATCGTGTGTTTCCGTCTTTCTGTGTGGGTCGAATGCGGACTTCATGCGAAGCCACAGGTCGTGGCGCAGGTTGTGCGCTACTTCCGGAACAGGTCTTCGATGTCATCTCTCGGCGCTGCCGGCGGCGCCGGCAGCGCTTCGATCGGTGGTTCCGGGGTGGCTACCGGTGCCGGTTCGGGGGCGGGCGGAGGTACGGGGACCGATGCGGGCTCGGCATCCGGTTCGCTGTCCTGCTCCGGAGCTGTCGCCACCGGAGCGGGCTGCGCCACCGAGTCCTGCTTCAGGCGAGAGAGGGTCGTTGCCACCATCGTCTGTTCCATCACGCTGGTCGGGCCGAACTCGTTCACCCACATTCGGATCAACATCACCACCGCCTGCGACTGATTCCGCGTCCCCTGCGCGGCGAGGAAGGCCTCGACATCGGGGTTGTCGACAGGGATCTGCAGTCGAAGTGGCGGCTTTCTCGACCCTGACTGGCCAGCGCCAGTGGTTTGCGGGCTCATATCGACCTCGAACCTCTCTCTGTCACACGGCCGCTCAACGGCCACTCTGGTACCTCTAGGAACACCGTACAACATCCGTCGCACGGATACTAAGCGGACAGTACACAAGTGCGGATTCTCTGCGGCGCTCATGTGGAGAGAGAGTTACCACTGAGTGGATGTAATGCGGCTTCCATCTGACTGGACGACACCCGCCAATGGCTCGCTGCGCTCGGTGGTCGACCACGACTACGACTCCGCCGAACGGCGCGGCGAGGACGCCGATCAGATGAGGGAAGCCGGCATCGACGAAGAAGAAATCGCCACCCGCATGCGCGCCGACCTCGACCAGGCCCCGCACCCGGTCGATGCGGTGACCTGCACAGGTAGCCACCCCAAGGCACGCAAGGGCCGGACCAGGCGTGCGAAGTCCGCCGAGCGGACGATGACCGACCGGTAAGCATGCCTGTATCGGCGCAGGCAGTGGGAGTGCGGCTGCCCGGTGGGCGCGGGAGTCTCTGTGACGGTGATTTCAACCCTCACGGAGAGAAGATCTCCGGCACGAAAGCCGAGGTGTGATGACGCGGGCGCGTCCGGATTTACCGACTACAACCGTGTTCGCCGCCCACAGGGTGACGATCCGGCATCGACGGCAGATGAACAACCGCCAGCGCTAGACATCCGGCGGGTCCGAGGCGTTTACTCGTACCAGGTGGTCTGTTCCGCCAGAAATCCGCGGATGGTCCGGTTTGCCGGGGTGTTCGATAGACAGTCGGTCGATTGGAGCGGTCGAAGACGTCTGTGCGGTCCACCTAGCCCGGCCATGGCCTTTTGCTTACGGCTCGACGAGCAGTGCCGTTTCAAGTAAATGACCACTCACGACACGGGCAAGGTTGAAACTCGGATATGAAATATCGAGAGGCTCAGCTACTTAAGGAACGAGAACAATGTTCAGCTCGCCCGCAGTCGGATCCGCGACGACTGACGCGCCAAGCGCGGTTCCGCGTACACCGTCTCGCCGCGCGGAATGGATTCCGCACACCCGAGGCGGGTCCCCATAATTTGACCCTACTGTCCCGTTTGCCATCGCACACGCTAGGGCGGTGACATGAACAGGCACAACTTCGCAGTGCCGATATTGACGAATGGTCAACCTTCCTGACATGGCCGGAAAAAGATATTGATGCGCGGGCAACTTCAAATCCTGTCGCAGGACAAGAATTCCTCCGTTCCAAGTTGAATTTCGACCCAGAACCCGGGCGCATTTACGAGAACCAGCCATGCTGAGTGAAAATAGCAGTGCATTAGGGCGAATAACCCCGTATTCCACAGTCCTGAGCAAGGCCGCAACCGCCCAGTTTGGGAGAACTCTGATCATGAGATGGTCTAATCGAAGGAGTTGACATTTATGTCATGGCAAGCAGTCGGTGCACCGGCCTCATTCAGCGTTGATGCGAAAGACGTTGATGCCGAAGAGTGGCATTCTTTCCAATTCAACGGAGATGAAGGAAACATACTAATATACTACAAGTTATTCACTCGAACACTTCCAGGCGAACAAGTACGTGTAAGAGTTCAGTTCACCGAACTTCAAGTCATTGACGACGAGGAAATCGGTTCTGGAGACTGGAGAATTGTCACTTCTCTCAACAACGTAAACTGTGCGAATTCGCCGGAAGAACGCTGGTCGATCGGAACCGGAAGCAGTGCCGACCTTAGTTCCTTTCGCTCTGCCACCGTTCCTGTTAACAGCAAGGTAATTGTTCGGTGCCGAGCCTGGGAAGAAGACAGCTAGTTAACCACTCGGCTCGCGATGGCCGCGACTGCGGAGCAATTGGGGGAGCAGACGGGCTTGCGGGCGGTATCAGTCATTAACCGGTGACATACACCGGGACGGCGACGTCGACAATTCAAGCACCTCATCGGGCGCATCGTAGGGGCCGTCGACCAATCAACTCGTACTTCGCTACCAAAGATGTTGTACTGCAGCAGAAGTTGCAGTACAGACCCGGCAGTGGGGCGCGCACAATCAATTGGTATCTGCGCGCTTCTAGGTAAGACCATCGGAGTAGCGATCCACGGCAGTGGATCGCCTGTCCCGGGGAGTGCCTCATGACAGACATCGCCACAGGATTCATCCGGGGGATAGAGGCGTTCCTGATCACCCGGCTCGGAGTGATGACGCAGGGAGCGTGGCGCAACACCGGGGCCCTCGTCGGCTCCGTCGCAACCTTCGACAAGAAAGGCAGACAGTCGGCCTACGACAAGCTGAAGGCCGACATCGACTCTATGTCGCCGATCGTCAAGGCGATCGCCGAGAAGATCGGGAAGCAGACCGAAGTCATCGCAAAGATGGTGACCGAGGCGGCGAAGGACGTCAAGGACGACGACTTCAACTTCGACGTGGCGGCGCGCGTGGCGGTCCGGGTCGGCACCGCCCTGGCAGCAGCGGACGAGGCATACCGCATCATCGCGAGCGAGCTCGCCAAGGACTCCACCGGCAAGGTCGACGAGAACCTGCGCAATCAACTCCTCGACCTGTGGAACCCCTGGGCCCTGGCCTTCACAAACATGGGCACCACCAGCAGCAACGCGCTGAACCAGTTCGGCAAACTTTTTGGCGTTAAGAACCTAACTGACAAACTCGGCGACCACCTCGAACTCGACCGCTCCGAGGGCTTCCACCTCGTCGCCAAGATTGCCAAATCAGGCTCGACCGAGCTCGGTGACCTCACCCTGGATCAGCTCTCCTTCGAGGCATTCCTGCAGTTCAGCGACCGCCAGATCGCCAATCCGACCGACGAGGAGAAAAAGTCCCTCATCCAGCGCGACAACAAATTCTACTCCGGCGACATCGCGATACTCGGCCTGCGGGTCCGTACTTTGCTCGAACCAGGTATCACCAAGGACAAACTTCTTAAGAAGGTCATGCCGGGCGCCAAGGACCCGACGACCACCACGCTGACCGCGATCTCCCTCGACACCGCGCAGGGTCTTTACCTCGGCGATGGCCGCGCGCAGGAACGAGCTGTCCTCCCGGTCCGGGTGCAGTACCCGGGCCTCGAGTTCCGCGAACTGGCGATCGGGCTGGTCCGCAACCGACAGCGGGAGATCATCGCGCTGGAGGTCACGACGTCGATCGCGACAGAGATCGAGGACGTCGTGGGCATGCAGATCGTCGGCAGCGGCGTCGTCATCACTCCGGAAGGCCCCACCGAGCACCAAGCGATGTTCTCTCTGCCGGTGTCCCCGCGGTGGCCCGACGGGATCGGACTGAAAATTAATGCTGGCCCGGTGTCGGGAGCTGGCTACATCGAGCGGATCGAGCGCAAGTACAAGGTTGGAAACGACGAGGTCAAGCGCATCGAGTTCGGCGGGGTCATTCAATTGAAGGTGTTGACGTTCGGCGTCAACGCGATCGTCGTGCTTTCTCCTGACCCGTTCTCGCTGATCCTGATACTGGGCACACGCTTCCCCGTTGCGATCGAACTCGGCTTCGGCTTCACGCTCAATGGCATCGGCGGCATCCTGGCTCTCGAACGCGGCTTCTCCGTGCCGGCGCTTCAGGAGGCCTTGAAGGACCATATCGTCGAGCGAATGCTCATGCCCGACGACCCGTCGATCGATGGCGCCCCGAAGCTGCTGGAGCAGGTCGCGCAGATCTTCCCGCCGCGCAGCGGGGGGTTCGTGGTCGGACCGGCCGTCGAACTTGGGTGGGGTTCGCAGGCGAAGTTCGTCACTCTGAAACTGGCGGTGGTGCTCGCGCTGCCCGACCCCAGCGTCACCCTCCTCGGTTCAGTGCGGATCCAGGCCCCCACAAAAGAGGGCGCGATCACCGACATCCGCGCCGACATGCTTGCCACTGTCAACGCCGACCATCTCCGTGCCTTCGCCAGGATGCGCGACTCCAAGATGGGGCCGTTGAAGATCAGCGGCGATATGGGCATGTATGTCGAGTGGGGCGGCGAAGGCGCCTTCGAATTGTCCGTCGGCGGCTTTCACCCCGCCTACTGGCGGCTCACCGGCAAGGAGCCCCACCTCCTCGGGATGCAGCCGGCAACAGTCGAACTCTCCCCGATCAAACTCGTCACCATCGTCGCCACGGAGTATTTCGCGGTAACCCCGGGCACGGTGCAGTTCGGGGTCGAGGGAACGTTCACCGCCGATTTCAAGGTGATCACTGCCTCGGCCTGGATCGGCCTCAATGCGATCTTCACGTGGTCGCCGTATTTCGCGTTCCAAGCCGGGTTCCGTGTTGGCGCGAAGGTCGAACTGCTGGGGCAGTCGATCGCCGATGTCGGGTTCAGCGGGACGCTGTCGGGGGCGCAGCCGTTCCAGCTGTCCGGCCACATCAAGGTCGACGTCTGGTTCCTGCCGACATTCGACAAGGACGTCGGCCCCATCTCCTGGGGCGATCCACCGTCTGTGGCGCCGCCACCGGTCGATGCCCTGGCACTGGTCGCCACCGAGCTCAGGCGGCCGGAGTCGTGGAAGGCGATCCTCCCGCCGCACGCCGACCAACTGGCCGCGCTTGCCGACGTCGAGTCCGCCGAGGTCGACGGGCAGCTCGCCCACCCGCTCGCCGGGTTGGAGGTCGTTCAGAACGCGGTGCCGCTGGGCATCAAGATCGACCGGATCGGGACTTCGCCGGTCACGGCCGACATGGTCACGTTGGGCACCCCGACGATGTCGCAAAGCGAGGCGGCCGCCGTCAGCGAACTGCGCAGCGCATTCGCCCCCGGTCACTTCTTCGCACTGGAGGGAGAGAAGCTCCTCGCCCAGTCGGGCTTCGAAGAGTTCCAAAGTGGCATCCGTATCGCGGCGTCGACGACGCCGGTGATCGGGGCCGAGGCTCCGGTCACCGTCTCTTACCGCATCTACCTGCGCGGCTCCGGCAACACCGCTGCGGAGGCGGATTGGACGTCGACGACGATCCCGTTCGACACTGCACACGTCAGCTCGTCGCTGACCGCCCGCGCGGTCCGCGAGAACTCCAATCCTTACCTGACGACGCGACTGGGACGCCCGCCGGTGATCGTGGCGCCGCTCGGAACGTCGGTGCTCACTGATCCGGCCACCGGCACGCGGCTCCTCGACGGGCTCGGTGCCCTGACCGCCACCGCGGCCGACGTAGTGCGTGAGGCGGTGCGCGGCTCGGCCGCCGCGGTCCGCATGGAAGTGAGGAAGCCAGTATGACCGATCTCTACAAGCTCGTTGCGGCCGCGTATCTCCCACTCCGCGAGACCGCCGTCAATGTAGTGGCCGACGCCTTCGTGATCGGCCTCGCCGCGCCGGACCACTATATTGAAAGCGAGGTCACGCTGGAGGCGCTCGACCTTGCGTCGTTCGCGACCAGCGGCCTCGCCGCGGCGGCCGACGATCCCGAGCCCGGCGAAGTGCGAACCAGTTCTCGGGTAGTGTTGCCGTTGGCCGACAGCGGCGGACAGAAGTCGACGGCTGAGTCGACGGTGACGCTGTACGGCCCCGGCGACGTCATCAGACTGGACCCCGGTTCGATCATCCGCCGCCATCCCGCGCCCACGACGCAGACCGCGGAGGTCACCGATCTGGCGCACATCGAGTTCGACCGGCCAGAGTTGCCGTGGGCGTTCTCCGCGGTGGCCGCCCGGGCGAGCAAGGTGATGCGGCCTTGGCTGACACTCATCGTAGTAAGACAATCTGTGGTGCAATGGGATTCGATTCCTGGTCTGCCACCCCGGCTGTTCGTGCCGCCCAGCGAACTGCCCGACCTGGAGAACGCCCACCTGTGGGGGCATGCGCAGGCCGCACGCTCGGGTGCAAGCCTCCCCGCGCGCCTCTCCCCCGAGCACGCGCCGATCAACCTGTCGCGCCTGGTGTCCCCGCGGGTGCTTGAGCCCGACACCGACTACGTCGCCGCACTGGTCCCCACCACCGACGTCGGTGTACAACGCGGCTTGGGTACCGGCGGCGGAACGCTCGATAAGGCGTGGCGCCGGAGCAGCCCTGACACTGTCGTGCTACCCGTGTACGACCGCTGGGAGTTCCGCACCGGACCGGCGGGCGACTTCGCCACCCTGGCGCTGCGTCTGGTCGGCGTGGCCGCGCCGTGGGAGGTGGGCCGACGGGCCGTCGACATCTCATCACCCGGAGATCCCATGAAGCGCACCCTCACCGCTGGTGAGACAGGCACCAAACAGGTCCTGCGGTGCGCGCTGTTCTCACCGTCGAAACCGCCCAACGCCACGGCCAAGGCAAAGGAGGAGGCTACCTGGCCGGACGACATGGTCGACGAGTTGGCCGGGAAGCTCAACCGGGCCGCCGAACTCGGGGGCGTCGTGGCGAACACTGCCGACGAGATACCCGACCTGCCCATCGTCGGGCCGCGCCTCTACGCCCGCGCCCAGCGCGGGGAGGCCACCGTCGGCGGGTACGACTGGTTCGCGCAGCTGAACCTGTCGCCGGTCAATCGGATCGTCGCCGGCCTCGGCACGCGGGTCGTGCAGCGCGAGCAGGAACAATTGATGGCTGCGGCGTGGACGCAGATCGGCGAGGTGCAGAAGGCCAACCGGGCGATTGCGCTCGCCCAGCTCGCCGAGCAGGTCGCGGTGCGGCTGCACATGCGAATCGGCGACTTCCACCAAGGACATCTGCTACAGGTGGTGGCACCGGTCGCGCCGCTGGTCTCGGTGAACGCCGGCCGCACACTGGCAGCTGATATCGCGGCGAGCGCCACCCCGGTTGCCACCGTCTCCGGTGCCTTCCGGCGTGCACTGCGTCCGGGCGGTCCGGTCGTGCGCCGGGCGGCCGACGCGACGAAGCTGGCCGGGACCATCGTCGGCACCGACGCCGGAATGCGTGACTTCACCCGCCGGTATACGAACCCCGACGGCATCGAGGGGCTCAGCGCCGTGTCCATCGCCACCCTCGACACCGCGCGGGTCTCGGCGGTCCTCGACGTCCCCGAGGGCAAGGTCGCCACCACACTGAATAAGGCGAGCGCCAACATGAAGGGCGGGTTGTTCGCGCACCTGGCCGACGCCACGACGTGGTCGAACGCCCCCGCCGGTTTCGACGCGGCGACGATGATCGCCACCGGTTGGCGCGACGCGATCGTCACCGAGTCCCGGATCCCGGTCGTGGAGAAGATCCGTAGGCAACGGGTCGGCCCCCTCGCCGCGGAGCTGGCTGTGTCTGCGGCACCCGCGATCCTCGGCATCAAGAGCGAACTCGAAAGCGCAGCAATAAAATACAACAACTCGGTGATCACCACGGTGACGACGACACCCACGTCGGGAGTCGACCCGGTCATCCGCCGGAAGCCGGGCCGCTCAAGTGAGACCGTCGGGCGGATCTCGATGTTGAATCGCATCACGACGGCGGGGACCGGCCGGCTCGCGACGGGCGTGCCCGGGGTATCGGTGATCGACGCGTCGGCGCTGCAACGCATCACCACCCGAACGTCGGCGAACGCCACCAGCGAGGCGCTCAAGCATTTCGCCCGTCTCGCGCCCGTGCAGGTCACCCCTCTGCTGGAGAGGGCGCGGGCAACGTCGGCGGCGCGGCTACGCGCGATGATCCCGGAACTGCTCGACCCGGGAGGGGTGATGGCGATCCCGCCGGTGGCGGTGCGCGCGCCGGTCGCCGTCGGCGATCTAGTCGCGGCGCTCGATCCGCGGCGCACGGTACGCGAGGCGCTGCGGGGCCGGTTATCGGCGGCCATCGACAATGGCTGGTTGTCCGACGTGTCCGCCCCGATCATGGCGGCGCCACAGTTCCACCGCCCAATGTTCGAGGCACTACAGGACTTTGACGAGCAGTGGCTGCTGCCGGGCCTGGAATACCTGCCCGACGATGATTTCGTGACCGTCTTGTCGATGAATAGCGCCTTCGTGGAGGCGTTCCTCGTCGGGCTGTCCGACGAGTTCGGCCGCGAACTGTTGTGGCGCGGCTACCCCACCGATCAGTGCGGCACCTACTTCACGCGGTTCTGGTCGTCGCGCTCCGACGAGTTGCGCTCACCGATCCACCGGTTCGCCCGTACCGACTTGGGCACGCACCTGACGATCGACGGCCCGGAGGGTGCGGAGCGCGCCGTCATCGTCGTCAAGGGAGATCTTGTCCGCCGCTACCCCGATGCCATTATTCGAGCTGCCAAGAAGTCCGGTAAAGGGCCGACCACCCGGTTCGATCCTGCCGACCAGCTGTTCGCTGCGCGCCTGGGCCCCGACACAGTCATCGTCTGCATCGACCTGAGCGTCGCGGAGATGACGTCGGGCGGGTGGTGGGTCCTCATCTCCGAGCATCCGACGGCGACCCGCTTCGACCGCGCCGACAATGCGCAGGGCTCGTTCCTGGGGACCGGAGGCATGACCGATGCGGCGGCGTGGGCGCAAAAGCGCGTTCACCAACCGGTCCACGTGGCGTTCCCGGCCACCGACGTCATCAAGCAGGAGGGCTGACCGATGCCCATCGACACCCCTCAGGCTCTGGTGGCCGCCCGCGCGGAACTCGCCCTGCTCACCGCGCAGCGGAACCGGATCATCGCGGCCACCCCGGACCGCGGCCGCGCCGAGGAGATAATCCGCATCGACCGGGGCATCATCAGCGTGCTGGACCGCTACAACGTGTCGATCGACCCGTGCGAGGCCTCGGCCAGCGTCCCACTGGTGATGTTGCCGGTGAGGGTGGAGGCGAAGCTGAAGCCGGGCTCCAGGACGCTGCGAGTGCGGATCTGTCCCGACGCGGTGCATATCGACAGCCTGGTGCGCTCGGTCACCGACACCGAAGTCGTGGCGGGACAGAAGTATTGGACGATGCTCTGGGCAGACCCGAAAAATTCGGGCGCCTGGGGCGATCTGATCACCACGGTGGGCGATAGACGAGCCGGGTGGGTCGCGCACGTGACCGCGCCAGTCAACGCCGTCGAGCGCGGCAGCGGCGCTGCGCCGGTCTTCGGCACCGCGCCCGACGAGGTCGCGCGCGGCACTGTCGCCCGCTGCCTGCCCAACCTGTTCGTCGTGCACACCTACACCCCGGGCAACAAACCGATCGTCACACACGGCAACTCCATCCCACCCGACCTGCCGGTGTCGCCGCTGGCCTTCGACGACGACCCCCTAGTGGACGCCGGCAAGCTGAAGGTGGCGATCGGGTCGGAGTGGACCGTCGAGTTCAACGAGGCGGTGCGGCTCGGGATGGGCGTCGAGGTGCCACTGCCAGCCGGGGTGAACCGGATCGACCGACTGGTCGTCGTGGGGGTGCGGCGCTCGGTGCCTGAAGAGGAGAACGCCGCCGACTTCGCCAGCCTGCTGGCCAGCCACCGCTACACCGACGGTCTGTCACTGCCGCCCGCCGGCACTCCCACCAACAATGACGACGAGCAGCGCTCGCCGTACCGGTCTGACGTACAGCCCACCGCGCCGCCGCTCATCATCGGCGAGGCGGACGCCGACGCCGAGGCGCTGGCAGCGCTGCTGGGCGTCGCTCCGACCACCATCGAGGGCCTCCTCGACAGTGACGCGCCGCGCTCAACGCTGGGCGCAGCACAGCAGGCCGCGAACACTGCGCTGTGGTTCGCTACCTGGCATCCAGTGCTGACGTGGATCGGTATGGGCAACCACCCGGGCTTTTCGCCGTCGCAGATCGAGTCTGCGCGGCTGCTGCACCGCGACCACGTGCGCGGCGCCGGACATACCCCTGCGATGCGGATCGGCGCCCAGCCCTACGGCGTGCTGCCGGTGAGCAACCTCGCCAGGTGGAAGCCCACACCGAGCGACTCGACGGCGACGGTGGCGACGGTGATCGCCCGGACGTTGAAGCGGTGGGTAACGGTGGCGCCCACGGTGCCGCACATCGCACCGGGCGGCGATGTCTCCGATAAAGACCTGCTCGACATCCTGGGCACTGCCCCGATGTCGAACCGGGTGCGTGTGCGCATTGCCGCCGACGGCCGCAGCGCCCCTATTTTCGCGTCAGTGGCTGGCCTTGGCTTGGGCTTGGTGGAGAACGAGGCGACGATACGGCGCGCCGTGTTCGCGCAGTATTCGACGGCGGCCGCCAAGCACCGGTTCCTCCACTCGCCAAGTGATCAGAGCCGGTCGGTCCGGATGCCGCTGGTCTCGGAGCACGACGCCGAGGTGATCGAGCAGATCATTGCCGGAGGTAGCCCCAAGGTGGACAGCGTGCTCCAGGCGCTGCTGGTGGTCGCCTGGGACCAGGCGTGCGGGATCGGGAAGAAGGCGGTGCCCGAGCGCTATCTGGCGCCGCTGTTCACCTTAGTCGGCACCGACCTGCCGATTATGGAGCTGGCGCGGGAGGCGGTGAAGCCGGCCAGTGTCGCACCGGAGCCTGGACAGGCCTCTGTGGCAGCGCAGGAGTTTCGCGCCACCGTGCGGTTCGGCGGCCAGCCAGCCGAGCCAGTGCGTCTGTCGCAGTTCGAGCCGCTCGCCGAGGCGCAGACGTCGCTGGCGCAAGTGGCCCTCGACCTCGGCGACACCCCGGAGGGGCGCTGGGTGGCGCAGGACGCGATCGCCACGGTGATCGAGGCGTACGCGTTGCGCGGTGAAGTGAGCGTGGCAATGACCGCGCTCGGTGGCGCCCCGATCGACGAGCGGCGGATCGCCATCGCCTCGGCGGTGGACGTGGCGTCGCACCGAGTGGACGCGTGGGCGAGCGCCCTGGCACATTCGCGTGTAATGCCGAGCCGGGGGGCGATGACGATCGGAGCTTTTGGCTATGTCGAGAACATCGAATTGCTTCCGCCCGCCAGCGCCGCAGGGTGGGTGCAAGCGCCGAGCCCATCGCACGCGGTAGCGGCCGGGGTGCTCGCCAGCGCGCACGCTTCCAATATCGGGGCCAAGCCCGGCAAGCAGCCATTCGCGATCGACCTGACGAGCCGCCGCGGGCCTGAGATCCGCCGCATCCTGGAGGGAGTGCACGCCGGCCAGCCGCTCGGTGCACTGCTGGGGTACCAGATCGAGCGGAGGCTGACTGGGCCGCCAGCGCGGTTCCAGCTGAGCCTGCGGGAGCTGGCGCCGATGAACGTGTCCGAGCTCAACAACGAGCTCGGACCGGCCGAGCGCAGCAACCAGATCGACGCAGCCGACGTCGTCGACGGGTTGGCGCTATTGAAGAAGTACCCGCCGGAGCGGTGGGGTGACTTGCGCGGCGCGCTGAACACCCCTCCGAAGAACGCCTATACCCCATCGTGGCCGGAGGTGTCGCAACAGGAGTGGAAGGCGGTGACGTCGGCGATGCGGGCCGCGTCAGACTCGCTCGACGCGGTGAGCGATGCAATGTTGTCGGAGTCTGTGCTGCAGTACTGCGGCGGCAACGCGGCGCGCGCAGCGGCTGCGATGGACGCAGCGGGAACCGGCGGTTCGATCGACTCGGACTTAGGTGTGTTCGACGTGCGGCAGTCGGGACGGCAGTTGTCACACGCGTTGTTCACCACGATCCCCGTCGACGCGACGGGCTGGTCCTCGACGCGCCCCCGCGCAATCGCCGAGCCGCGCGGGGAGAAGTGGGCGGCCCGTCGGATGGGTGACCCATTGTCGATCATCGTCACAGACAGCCCCCGGCACACGCTGGCCGAGGCCGGGTGGGCGGCGCTCGACCTGGTGTACACCGACGGAATCGCCGACCTAGACAGTGGTCTGCGCACTGCGATCCCCGGGCTGGCCGACCATCCGCTCGCCGACCAGCGGGGCGCCGATTGGCCCGACGGCGCGATCTCGATCCTTGACGCGGCGACGCTCGCCGGCACGCTGCGCGGGCTGCTGGCGGGCGCGCGGGCCCTCTCGCCCGACGATTTGGCGAGGTCTGGGGAAGTGGCGGCGCGCAAGCGGACCATCGACGTCGACGAACTGCTGGATCGCTGCCTGCGCCTGGTCAGCGGCCTGCGTGGCCAGCTTGAGCTCTCGGCCGACGCGATCACAGCGATCGATCCGAACACCCTGACCGTCGCCGAGGCCGATGTTTCCGCAATCGCCGGGGCCGTCGCCGGGCTGGCCGCCTACGGTGCCGCGCTGACACCGGATGCGCATGCTCCGACGAACGTCGCGTGGGCGTGGACGGCCTGGCATTCAATGCGGGCCCGCCACGCGCAGGCAGACGGCCTGCTGAACTCGATTTGGAACGGAAACACTGCGCCATCGGTCGCCGCAATCGTCGACAGTGCGAACACCATCGCTGAGACGGTGCTGGGCGACGGGTTCCGCCTGTTGCCGCTGCTCGCGCCGTCCGCGGGTCTCGATGACTTCGCGACGGCGGTCACCAACCCGGTGTTCGCGCAGCCGTCGCCTCCAAAAGTGGCCGCGTTCCTGCGCGACCATGCGACGGTGCATGCGGGCGCGGCGCGGGTGGCCGAGGCACAGCTGATCGGGAAGGCATTGCGAAGACCAATCGTGCTGACCGTCGTGCAGCTGACCGAGCGCGCCGGGGTGACGGCCGCTCCGGGCACCGACCGTTGGTTGGCCGGGCCGCTGCCCGACGACGTGCCGTGGCCGTCGACGGCGTCGACGCACGCGGTGATCGAGCTAGTGGGTGAGGCTGCGGCGCTGAGCGGGCGGATCGCGGGAATCGTGTTCGATGGCTGGGTTGAGACCTTGCCGTTCCAGCCAGATCCGGGCGCATTCGCCGCGGGCGCTGATACAGACAATCCGCTGCGCGCCGCGCGCGCCACCACCGGGCTGGCGGTGAACGCGAACCAGGCGTCGGCGCGGGCACCGCAGGTGTTGCTCTCGCTGGTGTCCCCGGACGGCAAGCGGTGGAACACGCAGTCGGTCGTCGATGCGGTGTTGGCAGCTGTTGACCTGGCGAAGGCGCGGTTAGTGACGCTGGAGAAGGCGCCGGGCGACGCTGCGATTCTTCCGGCCATCTACGTCGCGAGCCCGTGGCTGCAGCCGGCGAAGTTCTTCGACTTCGCCGAGTTGGCCGCACAGCCGTGGGACCAGTCGGTGTACCCGTTCCTCTCGGAGGTGAAGTAATGCCGTTCCAGCCGATTGAGTTGTTCAAGTCTGACCTCGTCGACACGATGCGAGAGATCGCCGTCACGCTGCCGGTGCAGGACCCGCCGGCGCTGGTTCGCGTGGAACCGGACTCCACCACCGGTGACCCGGCGCCCGGTGTGCGGGCCGAACTGGCCGACGCGGCGTGGATGTTGGGCCGCCAGTGGCAGCTCGGCGAGTTAACCGGGGAGAGCGCGGGGACCCCGGTGTCGGTGGACGTTGATTCGTCGGCCCGGCCGATTACCGCGTGGGCGCCGTTGGACGACGCCTCGATGGCCGATCCGATGAAAATCGTGTGGCGGCCGTGGCCCCAGGGTGCAGTGTTGGAGGAGCTCGTGGGGGACGTGCCGATTCGGCCGGGGCTGCGCCAACGCGCGGAGGCCGGCGCGCAGTTGGTGGACATGCTCGACGACGCCGGCTGGGGTGCTGTGAGCGATGTGCTGCTTGAGCGGTACCCACTGGCGTTGGATCCGGATCCGAATTCGCCGGAGGAGCCTGTGGCAGGGGAGAGCGCCGAGGAGAAGGCGCAGCGGCTGGCCAAGGTCGCCGAGCGCGATGCGCTGGACCCGCAGGCCAAGCGGCTGCTTCGGGTGCTGGCAGGGACTGTTCCCGATGGTGCGGCGGTCGCGCGCGCGTTGGAGGACGATGACACGGACTGGGTGTCGGACGCTGATCTGCCGGCTGACGACCTGCGGGTGCTGCTCGCGGAGTGGCTGCGCTGGTGGTTGGGTCCGACGGCAGTTCTGCAGCAGTCGCCGAACACCGGCGGTGCATGGTGCGCGGAGCGGTTGGAGTACCGGTTCGCGCTACGCTTCGGCAACAACGCGAATGCGGTGGTTTTGCGCGGCACGCGATGCGGGGCAGCGGAGATCCGGTGGAGCGACCTCGATTGGGTTGACGCGGCGACACCGCAGCTGACGGGGGATTCTGTCGGTGCGCCGGTGACGACGGCGGCGACAGTGCTCGCCACTCCGTTGCGCTACCCGGGGATGCCTGCCGACCGGTATTGGGCGATGGAGGACGGTTGGGTCGATCTCGCAGCGTTAGAGGCACAGCCGCAGGATCTGGCGCGCCTGGCGTTGGCGGAGTTCGCGATGACGTCCGGGGACGATTGGTTGGCGGTTCCTGTCGACGGCCTATTGGGCTCGATTAACGAAGTAAAAGAGGTACGGATCACCGACAGCTTCGGCGACACGGTGACGGTGCCAGAGATGCGAGATCCACGGTTCACCCTGTTCCGGGTGTCTACGATCGGTGGGGCGACGCTGCCGGGGATAGTGTTGCCACCAGTCTCGGCGGGGACGGTGACCGGCGAGGCCGTCGAAGAAATCGAATTCCTGCGCGACGAGATGACCAACATGGCATGGGCGATCGAGCGAATCGTTCGCGGGCGCAGTGGCGATCCGCGGCCGCGCTCTGCCGAGCTCCGACCTGTGCAGCCTCCGTGGCCGCCGGACTTGGACCCCGAGGAGCGGTTGTACCGGCTTCAGGCGCTGGTGCCCCCGGAATGGATCCCGCTCGTCCCGTTCGCGCCCTCGCCCGGTCGAGTCGCGCTACGCAAGGGCGCGTTGCTGCGGGACGGGAAGCCGATACAGGCGGTCAGTACGACGTTGGCTCCGACGCCCCTGACGTTCCCCGACGAGGAGATCCCCCGCGAGGGCGTGCACCTTCGCGCCGTCCCGTCGCTGGCGCGCCGAGCCGATGGGTCGTATGCGAAATGGATAACGTATCGGGTTCGGGTTGGCACCGGGTCCGCCGCCAGCAACCTCGCTTGGGATTCTGCGCTTAGTGTTGCTGAGTCACGACCGTGAGCGGCTTGGGGTTCGGTCGATAGAACCACGTCAGGGGACGGCATGATTGAGATCCCGCTGAACCGTGCGACCGAGCTGCTGGAGGTGCACCTTCAGCATCTTGCTAGCCATAGACGAGTCCTCCTACGCCAATAGCGTGGAGTTCGTGATGGACGGCGACATGACGGGGATTGGGGGAGCAGCAGCGTCAGACCTGTCTTGGCTCACTTCTCGGTGAGGAATGACATTCCATTCTCTTGACCTGGTACTTCTCGTGTCGATGGCGGCGGTTTCACGCACTAACGGCGCCGGTCTACCCTCGTCGGGTGACGTTCATCAGGCGGGTCCGGACGAAGTCCGGGGCCACAGCGGTGCAGGTCGCCCGCTATGTCAACGGCCGGCAGGAGATTGTCAAGCACATCGGGTCAGCGCACACCGATGTCGAGCTCGGGATGCTTCTCGAGCGGGCCCGAGCGTGGATCGAGCCCGATCAACAGGTCCTCGACCTGGGCGTCACCCCGCAAACACCGGCGGCGAGCGTCCTGGCGGCGGGCCAGGGCGTGTTGTTGCCGGCCGCGGATGACCGGCCGGTCGTCGATGCGCCGGGGCGGACCGCGTCGACGGGGTCGGTGGTACTGCGGCAGATCCTCGAAAGTCTCTACGACCAGCTCGGTTTCGGGGTGCTCGGCGACGAGGTGTTCCGGGATCTAGTGATCGCCCGAATCGTCGAGCCCGGCTCGAAACTCGACGCCGCCAGGGTGGTCCGTGACCTCGGGAAGGACCCGGCGAGCTACGCCACGATCAAGCGGCACCTGCGGTGGATCATCGACCGCGACTACCGGGACCAGATCGCGACGAAATGTTTCGAGCATGCCGCCGAAACAGGTGGCCTGTCCCTGATCCTCTACGACGTCACGACCTTGTATTTCGAGGCGGAGAAGGAAGACGAGCTCCGCAAGGTCGGCTACTCGAAAGAACGCCGCGTCGATCCGCAGATCGTGGTCGGTCTGCTCGTCGACCAGACCGGATTCCCCTTGGAAATCGGATGTTTCGAGGGGAACAAGGCCGAAACCCACACCATCGTCCCGATCATCCGGCAGTTCCAGACCCGCCACGACATCACCGGGGTCGAGATGGTCGTCGCCGCCGACGCCGGGATGCTCTCCGCCGGTAACTTGAAGGACCTCGACGACGCCGGCCTGAAGTTCATCGTCGGCTCCCGCGTCACCAAAGCACCCATCGATCTGTCGAACCATTTCCATTGGAAAGGAGACGTTTTCGTCGACGGACAAGTCATCGACACCGTCACGCCGCGGCATGCGAAGAGCACCGTCAACAACATCCGTCACCGCACCGAACCGGTCTGGGATCCGGCCAGGCACCCGAAGTCGTGGCGGGCGGTCTGGCAGTACTCGAAACGCCGCGCGGTCCGCGACAACCAGACCTTGAACGCCCAGGAAACCCGAGCCCGCGAGGTCGTCGACGGGGCGAAAGCCCCGAAATCGACCCGGTTCGTCAAGACCACCGGCAAGGGACGCAGCCTCGACACCGCATCGATCGAACGGGCCCGGTCGCTGATCGGGTTGAAAGGCTATGTCACCAACATCCCCGCCACCCTGATGGAACCCGGCGAGGTGATCGGCAAGTATCACGACCTCTGGCACGTCGAGCAGTCGTTCCGCATGTCGAAAACCGACCTGAGAGCCAGGCCGATCTTCCACCGCACCCGCGACGCGATCGAAGCGCACCTGACCATCGTGTTCGCCGCCCTGGCGGTGTCCTACCTGGCCCAACACCGCAGCGGACTAGCGATCGGCAACGTCCTCAAACGACTCCGACCTCTCCGCTCGGCCACCATCGCGATCAACGGCACCCGGCACACATTCCCACCCGAACTCGACCCCGACACCTGCGACCTCATCGACAAGATCACCGGACCCGGACTCACGCACTAACGAAATGAGCCAACTCAGGTGAGCGGCTTGGGGTTCGGTCGATAGAACCACGTCAGGGGACGGCATGATTGAGATCCCGCTGAACCGTGCGACCGAGCTGCTGGAGGTGCACCTTCAGCATCTTGCTAGCCATAGACGAGTCCTCCTACGCCAATAGCGTGGAGTTCGTGATGGACGGCGACATGACGGGGATTGGGGGAGCAGCAGCGTCAGATCCGGCGCTGACGGGAAACGCTCTGGAGGAAGTGCCTTGAAACTAGCGGCGACATGTGACCATGGGTCCTCCTGCGCGGCGGCTCGTCCGTCAGCGCCCGGACCGTCCCACCGAGAAACCCTACATCTCGCGCTGTCGCAGAGAATTTTCGAATCGACCCGCCCTGGGAAGCCATTCGCGCTTGGTTGTCTCCTGCCCTACCGCAGAGCTTGTCTGCGGTAAATCCCTAGCGCCGGGTCTGACGCGACTGCTCCCGACCCCGAAACCGTCTCAACTCAATACCGGCACCGACCCGACACGCTTTGGGTGATCGACCCCGCTCAATCGGCTTCTGCAGCATCTCGAACAAACCGGAACCCGAGAGTGACCGCGGTTGAGGTAGCGACGAAGGGTTGCGCGAGCGCACCCCTGAATTCCGAAGACGCCATCGCGTACATCGCGATCGCTCCCAGCCGCGGTGGCCGTACGGACGACCCTTCAGTAGCCGCACAAAAGCTTACTGCAACTCTGATTCATGCAAAATGCCCCCTACAAATCGTCAGGAACTATCGTTGTTACAACGGCTCAAGTAACCACTGGTGGGTGCGGAGAAGCGCTGGAAAGAAAATTCTCTCATTACCGAACCAAAAACCACTGTGCCCCTCAAGCTGAAGATCAAGTTTAATTTCGAGGTCGATGGTCAATGGATTATTCACGTCAAGCTGAAATTCGACCCGTGGCATCGGCATATTCCCAGGCAGGTCTGCAGCCCTACGATCATTACTTCCCGCCAGGAAGATCAAGTTCCTTGCCTCCGTACTGGAGATCGCAATCCCGCCGCCAGGCCCACCTCGGACTGTCTGTGTGGCAACCAACCAACACTTCGACCAGTCATCCCCCCATGTCCATCCAGTCCAGCCGAGCACGCTACCCATTAGGTCTATGGTCGGAGACGACCGGTAACGTCCAGCGCCTGTCGTTGGCATGCGGTTCGGCTCTAAACCGAACTGAGCGAGAATACGGAAGGATCCCTTCCAGAGGTCTCCGCTGTGATGGACCATTTGGCCGTCGAGATTCAGACCTTCACCATCTCTCCAATATCCATCTGTACCTGGTAGCGGCCACCAATTTGTCCTTCCCCACCACAGCTGCCCAATACCTGTCGCGTTCAGAAAGTGCCAGGTTGAGAAGTCGTATGTTGTCGATTCTTGTCGATCCGGCATCTTTGGAAGATTGGGCCATTCACGCTCGATGGCTTCGAACTCGTCCGCCAGGCCGAGTTTGGCGAAGACTGCCGCAGTTACATCCCTGCGCCGAGTGGATCGATGGCTAGCGTCTAGCTCAACCGCATTCGCGTCGCCTGGTTGATGGATTTCCTCGAAGCGTCGCTGCGCATGGTCTATCGCCCTAACCAGGTCGGCATCGGGTGCCCGGTATCCGACCTGCTCAGCCGTGATGCAGCCTCGCGCCTGATGACTATTGACATTCGTCCACTCAGTTTTCATATTTCACCTTCCAGGTGTCATGCGATCCGAGTTACATGGACACCGCGCCTTGAATCGCGGCGCCGCTCTGGACTGTGGATGCGATCGGACGGGCACCCGCCTGGCCTCCCTGCGGATGGTTGATCGATCCCGGACCAGAGCTTCAGCCCCACACGGCTGTCTTCTAACACTCGCCCTTCGTGTCTGGATCAAGACCAGCCAGCAGCTCGTTGCGCTACCAGTGATTTACTGATGAAATGCGATCACCCCAACCGAGGGCGTGTATATTGGCGTACTTGTTCTGAGGCTCCCCGCCAGGGATTGTTAGAGTACTTCCTTTGAAATTGATGTGCTCATAGTAGGTCACCGCGTTCGCGGTTGCCGTCATTGAACTAATCTTGTCATTCCAGTCGTCACTCGAGAAAATTCCCTTATCACGTTCTACTTTTAGCAGATTGGAATATCCCCAGCCTTGGGCCAGCCAGAACCAGTCGCCTGAAAAGTTAATATCCGAGAACATTTTCAAGCTACGATACGGAACCTCCCATGGCTTGGGTTCCGGTTCAGGCGCTCCTCCTGATCCACCGCCACCATCTGGACAGGGACCCAACACATATATCCAGGAGCCGGTGGTCGGGTCGTACACCATCCTCGGCGGGCAACCGCCAGTGAATTGGATGGTCGCGTCGGAGGTCAATCGAAGCGCTGAGGCGTAGACGTGACTCGTCAGGGCTGACTTGATTCCAGCGCCATCGGTGCTCGCGGTGAGGGCAACCCCATCTTTCCCCGACGTCGCGATGTAATGGAGTGGCTGACCGTTGAACCGGGCTACATCACGTGGTTCGTACTCCACGCCATCAATAGTCAACCCAACCTGAGGGGGCCTGTGTTTGATCAGAGAATTCTCCTCGACCGTTGTAAAAGAATTGGCGAGTGCTCGCGACGAGGGTACGAGGTTCCCCGTTTCCCCGTCAGAAAGTCGCGATTTGATAACGTATTCAACATAGTCAGGGAGGGAAGTAATTCCCTGAATAGAAAGTCGCTGAAGCGCTTCCTCTTTAGCCTCATCGAGTTTCATAGATCCTGGATGAACCATGCTACTGTCCCCTTCTGTTCGGGTTCTACGCGCATTTCAGCTCGTCAGTAGTAGAAATTCTGCGAGCTATCCGCCAAGCGCTGGGAGCAAACATGCCCTTGTCTAGTCTTCTCTGCTGTCGTAGCAATGTCACCGTTGGTTAGCATGTCTATTCTTTTGTTCGTTGGCCGAACCATACGGAGACCCCACATAAAAGCGGATTCGGGCAGATGTTTCTTCAATTGCCCCACCAAAACCCACTGAGTGTCCGATTTCTGCAAAATTCCGGGCGTCATCAGCGGGTTTTGCGACCCTCTTAAATCCTCAGGTCGGTCTCTTGCATCCTTCGGTACTCCTCCAATGTGGGAGGCCCCGCTCGATGTTGGGTGGACGCCATAAAACCGGGCAGACCAACCTGGACGCCAATTTCACAATCGCCGAGTGCGGCTCGCGGATGTTAGGGCTCAAGCCAGAGGCGACTTCGCTGGCCCACTCAATCTCGTCATCCAACGGGCCGACATCGGCTCAACCCTCCAAATCTCCGCATGTTCGGGGGCGGCCTGTCGCTCTTCGGCGGGAGTGAATCGACGATGCTCGCCGGATCATCCGTCTTGAGGTTGGTTGGGTCGTGAATTGCCGGCGGTGGCACGTGCTGGGGAAGGTCGAGGAGTCGTTGATGCCCAAGGGGTTTCGTCACCGGGGGTTTTCTTCTTCATGTCCGTGGCCAAGATGCCCATTTCCATCTCCTGGCCGTCAAACCGTGCACACGGCTTAGCGACGCCATTCACTGGCGGTCGGTTTCGCCCACCGGCGCTGATGCACCCTGCGCGGTGCCTGCCAGTTCCGGCCGCCGAACCGAACCGTGTTCCAGCACGGCCGCGCGCGCGAAAATGTGTCTCGCAGCGTTAGGACACGCGGTCTCATCTATGTGCGCTCCCCGACAGCAGACATCAACGAGTGAAATCCGCACCGAAACAGCGGCCAGGTCCATCCATTTTGGCGACCGAACAACACTGGGGGCAAGGTGTATACCTGTTCACGTTTGGACCTATGTGGCGGTCAGCCTCCGAGCTGGACGCTGGATATGCGCGCGTCGTAATCGCCATGAGTCACGGTCACCTTATGACCGGTGATGATCGACTCCCGGAGAAGGGTAATCCACATGCTGTGGGTAACCCGTTCAGCCGCCGTGGGCGGTTGCCCCATCCAAAGGGCGTACCCTTCGCTCACCCCGTTCACATCCCGAACCGACGTGAAGCCAGCGTCCTCGGTGACCAATACGCATATGACAGTGCCTGTCCGTTGTGCCATACCAATGTCCTCCCTACCTCAGGTAGTTAAAGCTTCTTTCGGATCTATCGCTGCAACAACCGAATCAAATGTCTGGCGACTCGGAGATCGCCAAGTACTCGCATGTCCCCCATGCCAAAGGCCTCCATGGGGGAGATTGCTCCGGCTACCAATCGGTGCCAGGTTTCGTCAGTCGCGAGTATCTCCAGGTCGGGCCCGTGAATCCGCTCGTCAGTGACCGCGCACGTATGCTCGCCAAGCTCCAGTGACCACGAGCGCGAGGTAGCCTCTGACCCATCGTTCCGCTGGACGCCCAGATGCACCCGTGCATGTACGCCTGAGCTGCGGATGGTGTCTGCAAGCCGCTCAACGGCTTGGAGTAGGTCGCCGTCCGGGGAGTCGGTCAGCGGCGGAAGAGGAGATAGGAAGTCCGCGAGGGCCTGGTTTCCACGGAGCCGTTCGGTGATCTGAGAGAACTCGCTTTGATCATTCATTACTGTCCCGTTCGGAGTGGGCGATGCGGGTGAGGGTTTCTTCAATAGCGGCTGCGCGCTCGAACTGAAATCTCGTAGGGGATGAGGGAATCGCCAAGAAGAGTGAGGAGATCAGCGCACTGTGAGACTGGGCGGGGTCTTTTGGACCGACACGGCCGCGATCACCAGCGAATCCTCTTTGCTCAAGCATGATCGCCGGGCAACTATCAAGACTCGGGTCCCCAGTCAGACGAGGAGTTCGGCGGGCGTCCTCGACCAACCCCGCCGTCTGGCAGTATCCAGCGATGAACCATAGCTCGAATTCCTTAACCTAACTCATCATCATGTGTAGGATTGCTGTCAGCCAGTCGTCCTCGCCAATCAGTCGTGCGTCACGCACGGCGGCTGCGGCATCGATGCGCCCGAATCCAAAGAACTCGCTGAATTGTGGGCCCGCATATCCGGGATCGGTCGAAATCTGTCCCGCTCGGTCACGCCACCGGCCGATGGGGTCGGTGTTGTTCTGGTCGATTTTGATCGCCGTGTCGTATAAGATATTTCGCGCTTCGTCCCACCGAAGTCGCGGAGCTGCTGACAGCATCAACGCTCCGATGCCGGCGCACACCGGGGTCGCGTACGAGGTGCCGCCGAAGTTGCTCTGGTAGGACCGAGGGCCAGAGACGATCGCGGTTCCGGCGCCGTGCGCGTTCCGCAACGCCGGGGTCACCGCGAGCTGGTTCAGGACAGCGTTCACCGCAGTGATTGGTCTGCCTTCGGTGTGTGCGGCCCCCGGAGTGCCGATCATCAGCGCCTGGCCTGCGGCCATGCCAGCTACCGTCGCGAGGGTTAGCGTCGTCGCGCCCGCTGCGACCGCAACGGTCAGCGTGGTCCGCCGGTCGGGCCGCCCTGGGATAGCCTCTCCGTCAGGAGCAGCCTGGATGGTGGCCGCATGGGCGCCGTAGCTCGTCGGTGGGTTATGGAAGCCTGACCAGTCGTCGCTCGGAGCGCAGAAGTCGACTGTCGAGCCGAAGCTGCTGTACCCCGCCTTGGTCTCCGTCGCCCCATCGTTGGCGAGCGTCGAAGCCGCTACGCAGAAACATCGTTCGTACATACCCCATGGACGATCAAACGTGACGTCGAGGTCGCTGTTGTCGTTACCCGCAGAGAAGAAGAGCAGGATCCCCCCGCCCCCGCGCCCACTGTCGGTGAGCGCGTCGAAGGTGTTGCTCATCAGCCCCGAGATCGGGCTGCCGATGCTGGCACCGAAGCTGTTGGAGATGACGTCCGCACCCGGTGTGATCTGCGCGGGGAACCCCGGTTTCGAGCTGTTGGCGTCCAGGCCCGCGGTCCACAGGTACATCTCTGAGTAGTCCAGATCCGAGCCGCCGCGGCGAACTCCGATTAGCCGGCAGTTACCCGCCACCCCGGCGATACCCTCGTTGACCCCCACGACGTTGGACGAGTTGTTGGTCCTGGCGGTGGCTGCGCTCGCGCAGGCGGTCCCGTGGTCACTGGGGAGGCTGCTCATGTTCGCGACCATGTTGGCGAAGTCGAACACGTGGTAGAGCTTGGGTTGGCCGTTCGAGAGGTTGCCGGTGAACTCGGGATGTGTTGCGTCCACACCGCTGTCGACGACGGCGATGATCACGTCGGGGCTGCCGAACGTGCGGTTCGAGTCGAGGTCGCGCAGCTCCTGCCACGCGTCGGGCGTGTTGATGATCGAGTGGTCCCACTGCTGGGGAAAAAGGAAGTCCGTAGGGACGATCGAGTCCTCCTCGACCGTATGGATGAGGTCAGGTTCGGCGAATACCACGTCGTCTTCGTCTGCGAGCGCGTTGCTGGCGTCGAGGACCGCGTAGGACGCCAGGCCGGCGAAGCGCAGGCGATAAACGCGACCCAACGCGTGGATCCGCCCGTCTGGAGTCAGCCCGTGGCGGGCAGCGATGGTCGCGACGCGCTCGTCGTCCACGCCCTCTACGAAGCGTGCGATGACCGTGTTGGTCAGAAATGACGCATTGTTGTCAAACAGCTTGACGATAGCGCCCGCTCGCTCGACCCCATCAGTTTGCCCCAACTCGTCCAGTAGCGCCTCGGCGCCGCGCGTATGATCGCCTGTCGTACCCACCACCGCGATCCCGCTTCGTGCGAAATTGACATGCGAGCGGACCATCTCCGCCCCAATACTCCTGGCGATCCCATCCGCCGAAGCTGCCAGGTCTTCCTCGCTCCGCTCACCGGGATTACGCAACAGGACGCCGACCGCGTCGTCCACGGGTTCGAACGGAACCCGCACCGTTCCGCGATAGTAGAACGGCATCCCCGGTTGACCGAGCACGAACAGCTCAACATGGTCCGGCCGGTCGCCGGTCACCGATCGCTCATCACCGGCAAATCCCGGCGCTTCGATTCGGATAAGAAGCTCGGCGCCGTCGTCGCGCTCGATTCTGATCCGACCCCGCTCATCGGTGCTGCCGGAAAGAATTGTGCGGCCTTCACGTTCCGCGGTCACCTGCGCTTGCTGGACCGGTTGATAGTCGAAGCTCGTGACCTGTATGGACAGATCGGCGAATGCGCCCATGACGTAATGCTCCCGACGTTCTTGAGGCGCGTAGGGCTGCATAGGCCGGTCGCCCTGTCGACTCGGATTTTGGTTCTGCTGTCAGTCGGTTTCTGTGTACCTAACGATTGTTCGTCCGGGACGAGTCGCTTGCTGTACCGGGTCCGACAAAAACTGCATCCGCTGCGTCCATCGATGCCAGCCAGTTCAGCTCGTTGTTGCCATTTCTGCTGCTGTGCCGATACTGGCTTTACACACAGACGGGTTGGTCTGTTTCCATCCTCTTCTATGGCGGCACGAATGTCACCGACGGTTAGCGCATCTAAATGTCCGTTGTTCACGAAGCATCGAGAATGTCACAGCTGATCTCAATGGCGAGAACGCGGACGCTGGTGGATGGTCGTCGCCGTCGCAGGGGACAACTCCCGTTCACAGGCCTGGATCGATCGGGAGTTCTTCGAGGCACTCATCGATGCCATTCAGACGAAGCCCGGCATAATGCCCGACGCCTTTGATGGAACTCCGGCCGCCCGACGCCTTTGATGGAACTCCGGCCGTCGATCGCTGCCGGATCCGCGCCCGTCCGTAGTAGCCAGCAATGAGGTTCGTTGATCGCCAGCTGCCAATGGAGCCCTTGCACTGGCGACCGGCTGAACCCGCCAATTACCGTTCGCCACCGCGGTGGCGGCGAGACCGGCACATACGCCCCCGCTAGCCACCTTCACAGGGGCGGCGTATCCCATCGACAGGCGTGTCGCACTCGCAATGCCAGTACCGAAGTGACCCGGCAGCGGTGGTCCCCGCAGTCGGCGCACGAACTCCGCTTCGGATTTCGAGGCGGTCACGCACAGCGCGGACGCGGCGCGCGAGAAGTTTCCGGTCCAACTCACTCGCGCCTTCACGCTCGGCACGCTGCTTCTCGGCACGGTGGTAGCCGCGCTCACCGGAGTTGGTTTCCCGGGAGGCGATCACGGCAAGGCCGTGCTGTCGTTCGAGTTTGGCGACGATCTCACTTGCCTGTCTCTTCGACCGCCCCAAGTTGACTTCGTGCCGTCTTTACGCACGGCGGAGGCCGCGATGTGGTTGTGATCGTTGCCGCTGCTGGAGACATCGTGACGGGCAGCCACCCAGCTGGCTGGGGAGCGGCCGGACTGGCTGCCATGAACTGCTGGGCGATCTCGCCCGCTTGTCGTCGGTGAGCTGCCCCTCGTCGACGTGCAGCGACACCGAGCAGTGCCACACGTTCGCGTCCCGCCACAGGTTGACCGGGTCGCGGACCTTCTTGCCGTGCGTTCCGGACGTCATCGCCGTTGGAGTCCGGAGATAGTTCGGCTCCCGGACTCCTGTCGGTTGACGCGCCTGCCGTCACATCCTCGAGACCACATCGGGTGAGGTCTCGAGGATTTGTCAGTGAGGTCTCGAGACGGCTTGTCGGTGCGCGCGGGAGTGCTCGGAAGGAATCACAAATTCGTCACAGTGCGGCGGCGTGTCGCTTACCGCCTCGAGTATTTCTGTCGCAATAATCGTCTCAGCGCAGCCACAGGCGGCTGTGTTGAGAATTCGGGGGCAGCTGAAAGGAGTTCGCGATGGCAACGGCAGGAAGGCCGAGTAAGGGTCCACGCACGACCGTCACCTCACGCGTCCCCACCGATGTGTACGAGATCCTCGAGGGCCAGCGGCGCGCAGCCGGCGTTCGCTCGGTGAGTCAGTACGTCGCAGATCTCCTCGCCGTTTACGCCGGTCGCACCGACCTGATTCGGGAGCTCGATACGAAGGCGCTGCAGGAGGTGCCTGTGGCCTGATGTAGCGGAGCTTCCCGCCGGGCCCATGCCCCCGCATGGTCCTGACTGCATACACCAGCAACACCACCACCAGCTCGACAAAGAAAAATCCCTCGCACCTGCTGCGAACAGAAGCGAGGGTTTTCGATTGAGTTTTGTGTTGAGAGCCAAGCGACCAACTTGATTCTCGGGTGTTGCGTTTCCCCGAAGGGACTGTCTTGAGGGACAGGTCTGAGGGTACACCAACGTGCCCTGACACTGCTTTTGATCGCTCCGGCGAGTCGCAGCCTGACGTCGTGTGGCGATACCTCGCCCCGCTGATGGCCGCGCGCCGCTCCATGCGCCTGGCCGCGCCCGGGGATAACGGCAAGTTCGCCACCTCACGCACGCTGACCCGCCGGTTACCCGGCGCACCGGCCGCTGTACCGCTGTACAACCAGCACGGCCGCACCGTGCTGTTGGCGCTCGACTTCGACGTGGGCACCCACGGCGTCGCCCAGGTCGACACGGACGTCGAGCGTGTCTTGTCCTGGCTGCACGAATGCGGCGGCCGCGCAGTCACCGACCGATCCACCAGCGGCGGCCGGCATGTGCTCGTGCCACTTCCCACCGACACACCGCTTCGGGTCGACGATCTCCGCGTCCTGCTGGCGCTGCTCGAAGAGCGGCTACCCACTTTCGACAAGTCCCCCATGCTCGGCAGTTCGCACGGTTGTGTGAGCGTCCCGGGGTCGCTGTGCCGCGGTGATGGCCATAGGCAGCTCGACGGCAGTCTCGCGGCCGCGGTCGAGGCGTTCACGCTCCGATCCGACCGGGGGCTCGTCGCCCGCCTGGTCGCCCTGCTCGGCGGCGCAGGTGCACGGCACCCTCGTCATCGCACCGCGGTCGCGGTCGTGGAGACCTCGCTGGCCTGTGAAGAACGGCTCGTCGGCGTCGGTGACGCCCGGCGCCTGCATCCCCGCTACTGCCGCACCACACCGATCCCGGCCGACGTAGACACGTTCGCGCGCACCGGCGTGATCACGGACTCCTCCCGCTGGCCCACGCCGTCCGAGGCCCGGCAGTCGGTGATCTGCCACGCGGTCCTGCGCGGCTCCGCCGCCACCGATATCGAGGTTGCGCTCGGAACTATGCCCTATGCGGGCCTGCGCAACGCGTACGCCCGCTACGGCTCCCCCACAGCCATCGCTGACGCCCTGCGCAGGGACGTTGCCAAGGCGCTGATCTGGGCCGCGAACGTGGCCCCCCAATTCCGTGAACTCACGCACGAGAACAGGCACACAGGGGGGCGGGGGGGAGGGAAGGTTAGGGAAACTACCGAGTTCCGTCACGAACGAACTCGTCTCTGCTGGCTTGCCAAGTCACAGGAATGGATTGATCGGGAGTTCCTGAGCTCGCGTCAACGGCCCATCCTGCTGGCCGTGGTACAGGCTCTCGCCTACAGCTCTGCGCTGGCAGGCGAGCTCGTCGAGGGTGTGCCCGTGGTGGCCGTCGGAGGGCGCAGTCTGTCGCACGCGGCAGGGCTGATGTCGGAGTCCACGGTGTGGGCTGCGTTGCGCCTGCTCCGGGACACGCCGGGGTCACCGGTACTGCGGGTCGCGCGCGGCGCGGGACAGCTCGCAGACCGGTACGCCCTGACCACACCTGCCGGCGCGTCAGAGCCCGACGAGGTTGCTCTCGGACGAGCTCACGTCGAGCCCGTCCACCAGGCATGGAGCGTGCTCGGGCTACGCGGCAGGACCCTCTACGACCTGGTCCGCAGCGGCCGGGTGACCACTGCGGCGGACGCGTTCGCGGCCGCGCAGCTGGGCCAGTCGGCCGGCTACGCGATCTTGACCGACCTGCGGGTGGCGGGGCTGATCACCCTGGACAAAGGCTCCCTGTCCGTCGGTCACCGGACCCTGGACGACGTCGCCGACGATGCGGGCCTCGAGGTCGTCGCGGCGGAACGCGTTGCCCGGCATCGCGCTGAGCGCCTGCTCTGGCACACATGGCTCGAGTGCCGGTTCGGGCCGCCGCCGACCGATCGCGACACTGTAGATCAGCGAGACGCCGCGCTGGCGGCCGCGATCGCATCCTCCCCCGTGCTCGACGTGCAGGATTCCGAGCTGATCTGGGCCGCGACGATGGCCGCAGGCCCACCGCCGGTGGATCCGGCGGACCTGGACCGGAACCAGGACCTCGAGGCGTTCGATCTGCTCAGCGACATACTCGGGGCGGTGCTCGTCCACGAACCGAGCTGATCGAGGCATAAGACGGTGCCGGCGAAGCCCACACCGGGCGAGGCGCGATCGTCGCGGCCACCTGCCGCCGACACCGACCGAGGAGCAGACCCGCTAATGCTGACCATCACCACCGGACTTCCCGGTGCCGGTAAGACGACCTTTGCACGTGCGTGGGTGGCAACCGATCCACAACGCCGCGCCCGCGTGAACCGTGACGACCTGCGGGCAATGCTGTTCGACGCCCACGGAGTGCTCGACCCCGAGCAGGAGGACGCAGTGACGGCCATCGAGCGCGCGGCCGTGGCGAACCTCTTGGGGGTCGGAATGGACGTCATCGTCGACGCCACCCACCTCACCGACGCCAGGCGCGCGGTGTGGACCGAGCTGGCTGCGGTAATGGGCCACGACGTCGTCACCCACGTCATCGACACCCCAGTCGAGGAGTGCATCCGCCGCGACGCGGCGCGCGGGGCGGCCGGCGGACGCTGCGTCGGCGCCGACGTCATCACCGCACTCGACGAGAAGCGGCGTCTCGCCGCGCTCGACCGCGGATGACCGCCAGGCAGCAACAGACCGACTCGACCCCTGGAGGCACCCTGTGAGCATCGTCCTTGACCTGCCGGAATCCGGCGGAAGCAATGTCGTCGGAAATCAGCTCTGGGTACTCGACGACTCGGCCGCACCATCCGCCATCGAAGCCGACCGATTCCTCGCCGACGGCGCTGTGCGTATCCACCGGTTGCTCGGCTGCGATCTCGACCAGGGTGCTCCCCATCATCCCGACGACGTCGAGGCCGCGGGATTGGCACTGGTCGCCGCTGCGCGCGCTGCCCGCGCCGACCATCAGGCTGCACAGGGATCCCCGGAGAAGCGCGGGCGAAGCCACCCGCACGAGACGGAAGTCGATGACCGGTGACAACCGAGACGACGAATACGACCGTGGGGCCGAAGAATCCCGCGTACATCCTGGCCTACAACGTGTTGCTGAGCGGCGTTGTAGGCCAGGTCGAGGGCCTGCACACCAAGGCGATCGAGGTCGCGACCGAGCAAGAGTTCTGCGTGGGATGCAACGGCGACTGGCCGTGCGAGACCCGACGGGTCCTGATGGAGTTCCGCGGGGAGGTCGCGGACCTCCAACGACGAGGAGTGCTGACGTGACCCGGCGAACCCATCGCCCATGAGGTGACCAGCGCCATCGACCACAGAATCCGCACTCTGTCTCCCCGGCAGGTGCGGGTTCTGTGTTTTCGCCCGGCTCAGGCATCCTGCGCCGCGCTGCAGCGCCTCCTGTGCGGTGTCGGCGAGGTTGGCGGAGCCAACGTCGGACAGGTGGTCGACCCGACCACTCGACGACCGGAGGCACCAGTGACCACCCCGATCTTCATGAATGTCAACACTTCCGCGCCCACACCCAAGGTGGTCATGAGCTACGGCATGGGCGAGGACAGCACCGCTATCCTCTTGCGCTGGCTCGAGGACCCGACGTCCCGCGACTTCGACCTCACGGATTTGGCGGTCGTGACCGCGATGACGGGCGACGAGTGGGAATCGACTCGTACCGTGGTCGAGGCGCACATCCTGCCGCGCATGGCCGCCGCCGGCGTCCGATTCATCCAAGCCGCCCGCTCGCGGCGGCACGTCACCAAGGCCGGCGACGGTGTCGTCGTCCTCAGCGACTCACGCGCCCCCACCCGTCTGCACCTCGAGGGTGACTACACTCTGTGGCGGGAGATGGCGGAAGCAGGCACGATCCCCCAAAGTGGCGGTGCCAGAACATGTTCCGTGCATTCCAAAGGTGACGTGCTCGATCCGATCATCGCCAAGATCACGCGCGGCCACAGCTACCGCCATGTCCTCGGGTTCGAGGCAGGTGAACTCCGGCGCGCCGCCAAGGACGAGACCTACAACACCGCGTCCCGCACAGGGGAGTACCCGCTCATCGAGTGGGAGTGGTACCGCGACGACGCCATCGACTACACCCGCTCGATCATCGGCACCAGCCCCGGCCGCTCGGCGTGCTTCTACTGCCCGTTCTCTCTCGGGAACAAGGCCTCTCGCGCACACATGCTCACCCGGTACGCCGCGGAGCCGGCGATCGCCGCACGCACGCTGCTCATGGAGCATCTCGCGCTGGCCCTGAACCCGGCGCAAGGGCTGATCGGCGGCAAGCGCCTGATCGACCTCATCCGCACCGAGGCCATGACCGGTGTCCTGGACGCCTGGGAGGACCTGCTCGGCAGCCAACGTCACGCCATCTACGAGGTTCGCCGGATCATCTCCGCCCGGGGCGGCGACCCTGACGTGGCCGGCAACGTCCAGCGATCGCTCCGGCTCCGATGCACAGGCACTCGGGAGATGCTGCAGGACGTTCTCGACCGCCTGGCGGCCGATGGAGCGGCCAAGGGAGTCACCGCCGCTATCACCGGTGACGACGGGATCATGCGGCTCTATCAGCACCAACGCGCCGCGACCTTCCCGACGATCGAACGCTTCTTCGTCGTCGCACCCGCGCTGGCACCCACCAAGGAGAGGGCCGGGTTCGACGAACGCTGGGCCGCATTCGTCAACGACACAGGCCCGGCTGCGGCGGCCTGACCCAGCCCACAACCAGAGGATGACCATGACGATTGATCGAACCCGCCTCATCGACGAGGTGCGACAGATACTGCGGGACTACCACGGCGACCCGGATGCAGACGACGTGACGCTGATCAGTGCCGTCGATGTCCTGGCGACACTGGCCGGTCTGACCTACCTCGTGGACGACGACGGAGCGGTGATGCTCGATACGAACGAGAACGTCACGACGGCGTCGTGGCCCACTCTCCACGACGTGCCCGCTGGGGTGCGCACCGTGCGGGACAGGGTGGGCGTCCGCTGGGATCGACACCAGCGCTTCTGGATCGCAGGTGGCCGCTCGTCGTGCCCGAACCACTACCCGAAGCAGTGCGCGACCGGGCATCCCGGCCTCGGTCCCTTCACCGGCGTCGACCCTGCGGTGCAGTTCCTGCCTGGTGACGGCGACGACGCAGTGCCCTGCGTCGTTGTGGACGGCGTGCAGGTCTACAGCTCCGTCGACGACTCTGGACTACTGCAGGTCTCGGTCGACACCGAGGACGCGGACGGTCTCGTCCCGATCGAGTTCGCCGTGAACGGCACCACGATCGCCTCCGTACCGGGAACGCCGCGACCTCAGAGAGTTACCGCCTCGCCCATGCCAGCCGTTCGCGGCGCGGACGGCGGCGACACCATCACCGAGCTCGCCGAGCTCGAGGCGCTGCCGGTGGGATCGGTGATCAAGCTCCCCGACGGAGAGACCGGCATGGTCATGGTGGCCCGTGACAAGCGGCACGTCATCGGTTACCCCGGAACCCTGCCCGTCGACGAGCTGCCGGACGTGATTCGCGGCGCCTGCGGCGACTCGATCACTGTTCTGTGGCTTCACGGGACGAGCAGGTGAGCGCCGGCAACCGGTGGCGGGGATCCGACCGGTCCGCGCCGCGGACGGCCGCGTCCAGGCTTTCGCGGTCCGATAGCCGCAACACACCGCACAGGGCTATCATTCATTTACACGAGGAAACAGCCGTAAGGGAGGCGATGGCGATGAACAATGCGGCCAAGAGCGTAGAGGACCGCTACCGCCACGGTGACCTTGACTTCGAGACCGCCGTGCGGGAAGTGACCGGCGCCGACCTCGGCCGCGAGTTCTTCGCACGGATCGTGCACGGCCTCGCGGCGGAAGGCCCGGCCGCCCCGGCGCTGTCCGAGCACGACGCCGAGCTGCTGGCCGGGGCCGGATTCGTCACCGACCCCGCCGCCGCCACGGCGGCGCGCGTGAACCGGGACATCCGCATGCAGGACCTGGTCCGCAGCTGCCTGTCGGTGAACGACGCCGCACAGCGCCTCGGTGTCACCACCGCCCGCATCCGCCAGCGCCTGACCGACGGCACCCTGTGGGCATTCGACTCCGGCCGTAACCGGCTGCTGCCGCCCGGCCAGTTCACCGAGACCGGCGCGGTCCCTCACCTCGAGAAGGTCCTGCCGTTGCTCGGCAAGGATCTGCACCCGCTGACCGTGCAGGCGCTGCTCACCCAGCCGCAACCGTCCCTGACAGTCGACGGCGGACATCCGGTGTCGATCGTGGCCTGGCTGACCGGCTGTGCGGGCACCGACGCCGAGATCGAGCAGGCCGCCGACGTGATTGCCGCCGCAGACTGGGAATCGGTGTAGATGGGGGCTGTGACTGTGCTGCCCCCGCCGCCGGCGGTGTCCGTGCTGCGCGGCGCGGGGATCCATCCCGAGGAACTGATCGCCTGGCAGCCCACCGAGCTGCTGTGGCGGGTGCACCGCACCACCGGGGGCCATGTCCTGCCGTGGAACGCGCTGCGGACCTTCGGGCCGATCCTGCGGTTCGACCACCACCCGCTCCCGCGAGGCGAGCACTCCGGCTACGGCATCTGGTACGGCGCATCCGATCCCCGCGGCGGCCTGGCCGAAGCGTTCCAGTCGGCGCGGGTCATCGACCGCCGCCACGGCGACCCGTACCTGACCGGGCTGCGCGTCACCCGGCCGCTGCGGCTGCTCGACGTGTCCGGGATCGGCGGCGCCGCCTGGGCGACCCGCGTCGGCGGCAACCACGCCCTCGACTCGGCCGCGCACGGCCGCACCCAGCACTGGGCCCGCACCATCCACCGCGCCCACGACGACCTCGACGGCATCATCTACCGAGGTCGCTTCGCCGGGAGCGTGTGTGTCGCGCTGGTCGAACGCGCGGCCGACGCCTTCCCCGCCCGCCCGGCGCTGTCGCTGCCGCTCGCGCATCCCGCGCTCGACGGCCAGATCGCCACTGCCGCGTATCAGCTCGGCTACACCATCACCTGACCGACCGACCACACATGGAAGGAGCGCTGCCACCCATGATCACCGTCGCCGACCTGGCCGGCGCCGTCTACTCCTCGGGAAAGGTGTTCGACGGCCTCTCCACCGGTCGCCTCGACACCGAGAACTTCCTGCGCTCGGGAAGCCTGGCCGGAGTCTCCTCCCGCGCCGACCTTGCGCTGCTCGAAGACCTCCGGGACGTCGCGCAGTTCATCATCGACCGCCACGAGCAGCCGATCGACGCCGATTACGTCCGCGCCATCAACGCGCAGATCACCCGCAGCGGCGCCCTGCACCCCGGGCAGCTGCGAACCGATGACCAGCAGATCGGCGTCGGAACCCGCTACGGCCGACACACCCCACCCGCGCTGACCGAGAAGGATCTCCTGCACCTGATCGACTCGGCGATGAGCAACCAGGACGTCACCGAGAATGCCCTGGACCTGTTCGTCGAGCTCGCCAAGGCTCAGCCGTTCGAGGACGGGAACAAACGCACCGCGTTGTTCGTCGCGAACAGCCTGCTCATCGGCCACGGCCAGCTGCTGGTCGTTCCCGTCGACGAGCGGAACCCCACGCTGGCCGACACCTTCAACGATCTGCTCGCCAAGGCGTATATCGAGGACGAACACGACGCGGTGAAGGATCTGATGCGCCAACACGGACTCACCGCGCTTCCGCGCCGAGGCTGCTGAGTCCGTCGGCGGAGCCACCACGGACCCCGGACGGGCTCAACAGACGTCTGACCACAGAAAGCGAAGGAGACAGCTTTGACACGTCTCGACCACGCGCCCTACACAGAGCCGTTTCGGTCCACATGGACTTCTTACACCGGCGTTGCCCTCAAGGCGTTCGAAGGCGACATCAATCGTGCGATCGCCGCACTCGGATCGTCGGACAACGAGGACATGCGGTGGGCGATCGTGCAGATGATCACGCCGGCGCTCACCGAGGCAGATCTCGAGGACAGACGCATCCCGTATGTGACCGAATCCGGCGACGGGGTCGACTGGGTGGTCACATACCCCGACGTCGGCACAGTGCTGGGCATCTGCGAGCACAAACCGCTGGGTGCTCCGGCGCACGGGGCGTGGGCCTCGCACAGTCTGCTCTCCGACAAGACGGCGGTGGTCTGTGAAGAAGGCTACCTAGAAGAGGTCGCCGCCAACATCGAGGTTCTCGACAGCGCTGTGTTCACCGAGGAGCAGTTGACCGACCTGCGGTACTGGACCTACAAGGCCGTCCCCGGCGGAATGCGATCGTCGATTGACCAGGTGCTCAAGTATCGGGCCGACTACGACGGCCGCTTTCCGTGCCACATCCTCAGCGACCAGGGCACGAGCGTCAACGAGATCTACCTCCTCCGAGGCAAGGATGCGCCGCACCGGCCCTACCGCTACGTCGACACAGCGTTCCCTGTTCACTCGACCGCGGACGCCCTCAACCGTCTCGCCGCAGCACTGGCGGGCGTCGACCTCACGCCCGCCGAGAAATCGGACGTCACTCGGGTCGTGGACGCAATGTGGATGCGCGGTCCGGTCGCGATCGACCACGACCTCACCGACGCGGCGAAAACCCTCGTATCGGCAGCCGCCCGCGATGCTGGCTACAACAAAGAGATCGAGTGGCAGCACCGCTCTCGCTCCCACGCCGCTGAGTTCGCAGCCGACCAACAGAGCGCAGCCGGGCCTTCCTGATCCAGGTCCCGTCACCCACCACGAGAACCCGCACCCTGTCTTCGACGGCAGGTGCGGGTTCTTGTGTTTTCGCCCAGCGCAGCGCCCGTGACGTTGGCGGAGCCAACACCGGGCGGAGGTCGAACCATCCACCCTCGACTTCCGGAGACACCCATGCGCATCGTCGTCCAACCCACCTTCCCCGGCCGCCGCCGCAACAGCCCGCACGCGGACACCCTCTGCTCCGACCTGGCGGGACTCATCTCGGCGCCCACCGGCCTGTTCGTCGCCGACGAGGCCGGCATCACCGTCACCGTCGACAACAGGCCGCCCGTTCACGTACACGCGCTGGCCGCCATCAACTCGGACGGCGAGTTCGACGACCGAGTCCACCTCATCGCCACGCTGCCCGGCCTCGGGACGATCCAGCGGGTCCACACCATGGACCTCGCCGGCACCGTCTACACAGCGGTCACCCGGTGCGCCACCGATGTCGCCGTCGGCATTGCCGAAGCTGCGACCGACCTGCAGGTGACCGGCGAATTGGTGGTCCTCGACCACAGCGGCGACGTCCGCATTGACGGAACGTTCTGAGGGGCGAGAGATGAGCGACAGCCCGCCGCGCGGCGTCGCGGAGCCCCGAAGCCTGCGCCGACGCCACTGGACGCTCGGCCGTGTAACTGCCGCGGTGATCGCCCTGCCGGTGCAGGCCGGCGCCGCGGCTCTCATCGTGATGCCGCTCCCGAATCAGGACGACGGGTGGCGCACCGTCGCTCAGGAGTCCGCCACTCCGGCGATGCAGAACGCAGGCCTGCTCACCGCGATCCTGGTGATAATCGCCGCCGTAGCGTTCGTCGTCTGGCTCCTGGCCTGGGGGATCCAGGAGCTCATGAGCGGCCTCCGGCCGCACAGGAGCCGTCGTCGCCCGGGACGACGAGACCGGCAACGACATGCGCAACCTGTCCCCGCTGTGGGTGCTCTTCACCGAGGACGCGCGCCAGCAGTTCCTCGAGATGTTCTGGGCGCACCGGTCCGGCCGAGCGCGGCTGTGAGAGCATCACCGCATGAGTCACGGGTACCCCGCCGATAGCCCCACCGTCCGCCGGCACGGCCGGGCTATCGGGTTCAGTCCCTCACCGAACGGCTGTTCCATCCGCGCGTGGTGGACGCAAGACGGCAACCCGATCGGCACCTACTCCTCCTTCGAAGAAGCCGTTCAGGCCGGACTCGAGGCGCTCGGATGCGAGGATCCCGCCGAAGTCGAACGGGAGACCGCGCGCATCGCCACCGAGTTCCACGAGGTCGACTGGCGCTGACCCACCCGACCTAGACCTGGCTCGCGAGAACCTGCGCGGCCGCCGGAGTCACCGGCCCCGGCCGACCCTAAGAACCCGCACGCTGCCCTCACCGGCAGGTGCGGGTTCTTCTTTTTATTTATCGCGCTGACCGGACAGGCGCCACTGCACGGCGCCGAGGCGGACACATGACGGCGTATGCGCGGTGGCCATTGCGCACTTGAGCGGCTCGCTGCATCCACACGCGAGCCGCGCGGAGCGCAGATTGTCAGTCCAACGGACATGCAGCATCCGCAGTATCGGCATACTCAAGCCACGCAATGGCTGTTGCGCGGCGTTTATGCCTTACTGCTCGTTGTATGGTGGTCGTGCGGTGATACTGCGGTCGCTATACGGCGATAGTGCCGCCTCCGTTCGCATAAATGCCGGACCGCATCCGCATAATTGCTCGAACCTTGCCGCTGTGCGGCGGTTGAATCGCTGCAGTACGACAACACGGCCATCTGAGTACCGCCACGCAACATCCACACTGAGCGCCAGTAGCCGCGGTCGAGGCATCGCAACGCCGTTGCGATGCCACTGGGCAGCCGCACAACCGCCACGATGCCCTGACCTGCGGGTTTGCTGCAATCGGTGGCGACGAACGGCTCCCGCTGAGCAGCTTCCGCGATTCTCTACGGCCTCCGATAAATGGGTTCGACGCCCTCGGCGCAATTATTTCGAGCAATTCACCCTGTGCTCGATCCGCTCAACAATAAATCGACATAAGCCCGAATAATTAAGGCGTATTCGTGCGCCCACCTCGGAGTCATTTATCCACCATGAATCGGTGCCCGTATCGAATTTTCACGGACCCGACTGTTCTCATCCGCGTGATACTCCCGCACCACAACAAAGCAGCTCCCGCGGCGCACGTGGAGCCAGGTGAGCGATGCAAGGAGAGGTGACCTGGCGGCACCGACGCTGCGCGCCGGGGCCGGTCGCAGAAGAGCGCTGCGACCTACCCACGTGCGCCGCAGAAGCGCCCTGTTCCCGCCGTCCCCGGAGCGAGATCCTGCAGCCGACCGCGGCTACCGCGACCCAAGGCCGGCCGCTACGGACCCGCTCCAAGATCGCGGCTGCCCCCGCTGTGGCGGGCCTGCGAACAGGGCCTGCCGCCGCTCCCAGCCGTTCACGCGACCGGACTCTCCGTGCCCACGCGGGTCGGCCGCACCGCTGCATTCCGGCGACACCGAAGGCGGCCGAACCCCGCTGACGCGGCTGCTGTGACTCCCCCGGTCAGACGACTCGGCGACCGCGGGGTTGTGACGTCACCGGCCTCCGTAAGCACCCTCCTGCACCCCGTCCGGGGGCGGTCCGGATCGACCTTCTGTGCCCGTGCCGAGCGCGCGGTGACACGTTCTGCGGACGTCGTGCGCCTGGGCCCGGAGGCGGTCACGAGAGACAGCGGCGAGGCAGCGGCACGGGTGCGGCCGCGTAGCTGTGACACCGGCGCAGTCGGTGCCCGCACCCGTCATCGGGGCCGACTTCACGGCAGCCGATCGATCTCGGCGGGCAACCGGATCGAGGCGAGCGAACAGACCTCGTCACCGGCTCAGCCCGTCCCGCTCCTGCGGCCCGGGACGGTGACGCGCCTGGCGGCGCTGCGAAGCGGTACCGGCCGTCGCCGGCCGCTGCGGTTGCGCGCTTTCGTGGGGCCCTCACCGGTGCCTGCTGCTCGTCGATACGCGCTCACGCGCGGGCACCGGACCCACGAAAACACTCCACCTGCGCGGATGTGGTGTCCGCGGCTGACGCCGCCCTGAGGACACCACGGGGCCACGAGATGACCCGCGGCTGACGCCACGGGCTGCGGCTGCGCCTTGCTTGGCACGGCCCGCTGGCGCGGTCCGTGTGACCCTGACGCCACCACACCGATGCGGCCCCGCCGCTCGCTGCGCTCACTGGCGGTTCCAGGGCCGCAATCCCGCCTCCGGCGCTCTTGCGACATCTGCGTCAGTGACTTGGCTCATAGGGCGCAAGACGAACCCGCTCTGGACTGGGGAAACCTGAAATCGATGCCGTTCTTGCGACCCCCGTTTTCGAGGGTGTCTCCCGTTCCTGCGACGGGTCGCAAGAACGGCGAATCCTGCCTGTTTCCCCAGATCGCCAACTACGCAAGTTCCCCTCGCTAACGCTCGGAGCCACTTGCTATGGCTCTAGAAAAAAAGGGCATAAGGAGTCGTGACGCACTTCGGGTTTCGTTCGCTTCGCTCACTACACCCTTCGTTTGCCCGGCAGAGCCGGGACGACCTCCTCGGCTGGCGCCTCGTCGCCCTCGCTGCGCTCGGGTCCTTATCGCCGTCAGACCTCTCTCGGGCGGCCGCGGGCGGCCTTCTCGTTCCCCCTGTCGGCGCCCCCTCCGGGGTGCCCGCTCCGCCGCGGCCGGAGTCCGGAGTGGTGCTCGGCGCTGGCGCGCCTGCGGCCCTCTCCGGGTCGGTTACTCGCCCGCTCGCAACCTCGATGCCGCTGCGTCCTGCCTGCCTTGGTTCGCGCCCCGGGCGCGCGTGTCTGCGACAGGTGGGGCCTGCTGCCCGGTGCCCGCCGCTGCGCTCCGCTGGTGTGTCGGTGGGGTCACCACCAGGTGACCCGTCTCGTGGCTGGACAGCTCGCTCGCTGCCTGGTTCGCCCCATGGGTGTGGTCACCTGAGTGGGCCCAGTTCGGCCACTGATCGTCACGAATTTTGGCCCCGGCTGAGGCGGACGGTGGTTGCGGGCAGGGTGGTGCTGCGGCGGCGCACTCGACGCGCTCGGGCTCGATCCCTGCGCCCGTGGACGGGATGGTGGCGGACTCGGAGATGGCGCCCGTGAGTCGATTGGTCGTGGCTGTTGCCGAGACGATCCGGCACCGGTGAAGTCGTGACGTCACAGCTCTCTCAAGGCGGCCTGATTCGGCCACCCGAGGTGGTGTTGTCGCCTGCCATGAGCATGGGACCGTTTTGATCTGATTTCTGCCACCCTCATGGGACCACTCGGATTGCCAGTCATGGGACCACCCCGGCGCGTCGCGCCGGAGTCCCGTCGAATGACTCGTTTGATCGTCGTATCGGTATCCCCGATCACGAAGGCGGACGGGCATGGCATTTCGGGAGGTCAACGTGAACGAAGTGAAGGAAGTACTCCGGATCTGGCTCGGGGTGCCCGGGTCCCGGCCACCGGGCCTGCGCACGATCGCCGCGCACTGCGGGGTGGACCGCAAGACGGCGCGCCGATACATCGAGGCCGCCCAGGCCGCCGGCCTGCAGCGCACCGACGGGATCGAGGCCCTAGACGACGGGCTGATCGGGACGGTGATCGAGGCGGTGCGCCCGGCCCGCCCGAATGGGCACGGCGCCGCCTGGGACCAGCTGCTGGGGTTCGAGGACCAGATCACCGCGTGGGTGGCCGGCGACGGAAACCATCCACCGCTGACGATCACCAAGATCGACACCCTGCTGGCCCGTCAGGGCTGTGTGGTGCCGTACCGGACGTTGCACCGATTCGCCACCGAGCGGTGCGGTTTCGGCCGCAAGGACACCACCGTCCGCATCGTCGACGGCGATCCCGGCAGCGAATGCCAGATCGACTTCGGCTACCTCGGCTACCTGACCGATCCGGAGACCGGGCGGCGCCGCAAGGTCCACGCGCTGATCTTCACCGCGGTGTACTCGCGGCACATGTTCGTGTGGTTGACATACTCGCAGACCCTGGCGGCGGTGATCGCCGGCTGCGAGGCGGCGTGGACCTTCTTCGGCGGTGTCTTCAAGGTCCTCATCCCGGATAACCTGAGACCGGTGGTGTCCGAGGCGGACGCGGTCAATCCGCGGCTGTCGCAGGGTTGGTTGGACTACGCCCAGCACACCGGGTTCGTGACCGACCCGGCCCGGATCCGGTCCCCAAAAGATAAACCCAGGGTCGAGCGCGCCGTTCAATATGTACGTGGAAACTACTGGGCCGGTGAGGAATTCGCGGATCTCGCCGACGCGCAACAGCGGGCCGAAGCGTGGTGCCGTGACACCGCGGGGATGCGGAAGCACGGCACCACCGCGGCCCGCCCACTCGAGGTGTTCGACGAGGACGAGGCACCGATACTACTGCCCGTCCCCGCGGTTTACGACGTGCCGATCTTCAAACAGGTCAAGGTGCACCGCGACTTCCATGCCGAGGTCGCCAAGGCGTTGTATTCGATCCCGGGACCGTGGATCGGATCCACCCTCGAGGCGCGGGCCGACAGTGCGCTGGTGAAGTTCTACGCCCACGGCAAACTGGTGAAGGTGCATCCGCGGCAGCCCGCCGGTGGGCGCAGCACCGACCCGGAGGATTTGCCCACTGAGAAGGTCGGGTATGCGATGCGGGACCTGGATCGGCTGATCGCCACCTGCGCCGGGCACGGCCGCTGCGTCGGGATCTACGCCGAAAGGCTGCTCGACGATCCGTTGCCTTGGATCCGGATGCGGGCGGTCTACCGGCTGCTCGGGTTGGTCCGACGCTACGGGCCCGGCCCGGTCGAAGCGGCGTGCAGCACGGCGCTGGAGCTGGATGTGGTGTCGGTGAGCAAGATCGCCTCGATGCTCGAACGCGCCACCGAGACCACCACACCGCTGCTGCCGGCCGCCGGGTCGGCGGCACCGTCCCGGTTCACCCGCGATCCCGCCGAGTTCGCCACCAACCGGACCGGCCCCGCCACATCTGGGACCGCCTCCGCCACCGAGCGGACCACCCCTGCCACTGCCGGGACCGGCGTCGCCACCGACAGGACCGCGCACCTGACGGTGATCGTCGGCGGCAACACCGACACGAAGGAGCCACGATGACCACCCCACCCGCACCGGTTCCCGGCCCGGTCGACCCGATCGGCGCCGACCTGATCGCCCTTCTCAAGGCCCTCAAACTCGGCGCCCTCAAGGACACCCTGCCCGAGCGACTCGCCCTGGCCCGCCAACACCAACTCAGCCACGTCGCGTTCCTGGAACTGCTCCTCGCCGACGAGGTATCCCGCCGGGAATCACGCTCGGCCACTTTGCGGTCGGCGAAGGCCGGGCTGGATCAGTCGATGCGGATCGACACCTGGAACGCCCTCGACGACCTCCGCTACGACCGATCCCTGCTCTCGGACCTGGTCTCGCTGCGGTTCGCCGAGGCCGGCCACTCCGTCCTGGTTCTGGGTCCGGTCGGAGTCGGCAAGACCCACCTGGCGACCGCCCTCGGGCACATCGCGATCCGGCGCCGGATGACGGTGCTCTGCGCCCGCGCGGACAAGCTGTTCGCCCGTCTGCGCGCCGCCCGGCTCGACAACTCGGTCGAGGCGGAGATGCGGCGCATCGCCACCGTCGATCTCCTGGTCCTCGACGATTTCGCCCTGAGGCCCCTGGATGCCACCGAGACCAACGACTTCTACGAGTTGGTCGTCGAGCGCCATCGCCGCAAGGCGACGATCGTCAGCTCGAACAGGGAGCCGTCGAAAGCGCACAGGTTCGTGCGAACGTGTGCATGGTGTCGCCTGAAATCTCACAGGTCTGCGAGCAGGGTGGGATCGACGCGGTCGGCGAAGTAGGCGAGGACGCCTTCGGCGCTCATGCCGTAGGTGGTGGCGATCAGGTTGGGGTCGTGGCTGTTGGTCAAGGCCAGCAGTCGGGAGGCGCGCAGCGTGGAGATCGTGGTGTCGGCGGGGTCGAGGATGTGGCCGAGGTAGGGCTGGGACGCCGGTGTCCGCCCGGATCGGGTGATCTTGGTGATGATGACGTGGGGATTGTGGGTGCCGGATGGGCGGTGATCGAGGCATCGGGTCAGTGCGGCCCAGGTCGCCGGGTCCAGCGGGATCGGATGTGGGCGGCGGCCGAGCCGAACCGTGCGGTGTTGGTGATCGATGTCGGCGATCTGCAGGTGACGCAGTTCGTGCTGTGAGGCGCCGTGGATCAACGCCATCAGGCCGACGAGGGCCTCGTTCGGTGCCACCTCGGTTGATGTGCACCAGCGCGTGAACAGTTCGCGCTGTCGTGAGCGCGGCAGGGTCCGTCCATGGAATCCGCGGGGCGTGCGCACGCGCAGCTCGGCGGTGGGATCGATCAGGATGAGTTTGTTGCGGCGAGCGAAGCGGAAGAATTGGCGAAGTCCGGCCAGGCGGCCGTCGGTGGGCGACACCTCGGCGAGGTGGTCCTCGATCACGGATTTGTCGACCTGCGCCCAGTCCTCGATCCCGCGTCCGACGAGATGACGTGACAGGTCACGGATCTGGGCCAATCGCTTGTCGATGGTGGTGTCGGTGCGGGGACGGGTCCCGGCGCGGCGGGCGCGGTCTCGTTCGTCGAGCATTGCGCGTTCGAATGCGGCGACGGCGGGCCGCAACGGTTCGGGCACGGCCTGCAGGCGTCGCGCCCGGCGGCCGGCCGCGAGCCGCTGCGGCTGGTCGGTGGGCAGGGCAAGAGCTCGGGTGGTGAAGAAGTCCTCGAGCATCTTCGCGAGCGACCCGATCGAGCGGCCGGGGATGCGGGCCCGGTCGAGCAGGGTCTGCGGCAGTGCCCGTGGCTCGGTGCGCAGCAGCGCCCCGAGCTGACTCACCAGATGTGTCGCCTGCGCCGGACAGTACCGAGTCGACACATGGATGGTGAAGTCCCACAGCCAATCCGGTGGCTCATCGAGTTCGGCGAGGAGGTGCTCGGCGCGGGTGTAGGGGCGTTGGGGGCGGCGTTGCCAGCAGCGGTTGCACAGCCTCGCCCCGCCGCCGCGGATCACGCGCCCGCACTCGGTGCATGCGGCGGCGGGTTTCGGCGCCGACCCCGGTTGTGAGCACGGTCCGCACCAACCGGTGTGTTCGCGTATGTAGCCGTCGCGGCCGCAGCGCGGACAGCGTCGGCGGGCGGCGGTGAGGTCGTGACGGCGTCGGCACCGCAGACACCGGCTCTCGTCCTTGCGGCGCACGACGGCGCCGCAGTCGTGGCAGGTGCGCGAACACGACCGGCATCGCCCGGTGTCCGGGCTCAGGACCCGCTCGATCCCGCAGCGGGAACACGGCGACTTCGCCGCGGCGCCGACCGTGTTGCGCCAGCACCGGCAGCACAAATCGCGACCCAGTCGGCCCCGCGGCCGACCGCAGCGGGTGCAGTCCCCGACCTTCGTCGTCACACCGGCGGCATCGACCGGCCGCCGACTCGCCGCGCCGCGGGCTCCGATGCCGTCGGCGCCGAGGGCTCGGCGGGGACCCGATCGGGCGTGGTGTCGAGGTCGAACAGGTCGTTCGGTGTGCACTCGAGCGCAGTGCACAACGCCAGCAGCGTGCTGAGCTTGATCTGCGACGGTTCCTTGGTGAACAACGCCGACACCGACGCCGACGACAGCTCGAGTCCGCCGCGTTCGGCGAGCAGCCGGCGCAGCTCGGTGCCGGTCCATACTTCCCGTTGCGCCGCGGCCATCCGCAGTTTCCATCTAATGTGCATCATCATCTCCCTGCAGGAACGCGACAGTGTCGGACACCGCACTGCGGTAGGCGTCCTCGATGAACGTCTCCGACGGACGGACGTACCGCATCGTCGATCCCACCGTCCAGTGCCCTAACATCTGTTGTATCGCAACGAGATCCACGCCTCGTTCATAGTTGTGGGTGGCACATGCCCGGCGCAACGCGTGCGGGCTGAACCGGTCCGCCGGCGAGCAGTGCTCGAGATCCTGCAGATACCGCAGACGGTTGCGGATCGTGCCCCGGGCCATTGCACCACCACTCTGATCGCAGAACAACACCGCCGATTCCGGCAACTTCGGTCGGACATCCTCGAGATACCACCGCACCACCAGATCCAGGTGGTCAAGCATAGGAACCCACCGCGGCCGCGGCCCAGAGGTGCGGGCACCCTTGCCGAACCGCACATGCAACTTCCCGAACGGGCCGCGCCCGAAGTAGACGTCCGCGATCTCGAGTTTGGACGCCTCATCGGAGCGCAACCCGGCGTGATACAAGGTCCGGAACAGCGCATAATCCCGGGCCGCTGGCGCGTACTTGCGAGCCGAGCCGATCCGTTCCTTGAGGAAGTCGAAGAAGACGGCCACCCGACTCACGCTCGGAGGCGGAAGCAGCCTCGGTGAATCGTCACCGACATGACGGCTCGCATTGAACTCGTCGATCGGGTTCGTCAACCGCACCCCGAACAACGCCTCGATCTCCCCGGCACGCCGAGTGATCAGGAACCGGTGAAAACTGCTCAGCGCCTGCACATATCTGCGTCGAGTCGACGCCAGCAAGCCGTCCGCGGCCATCGCTCCGACCACCCGATCGACATCGTCGGCGGTGGCCTCCCACACCGGTTTGCCCAACGCCGCCAGCATCCGCTCGAGCTCACCCGTCTCGTTGTCGATGGTCACCGCACTGAAGCCTCGGACCACCCGCGAGGTCACGAACGCCTCGACGCATTCGAGTTGAAAGGTCAGCGGATCGGTCGACGCGTGGGCGACCTCGACCGTCCTGCCCTGCACCACACGAAATGTGTGACTCATACCACACAGGTTAAGGCCACCTTGCTCGTCAAGGTGGCACCGACACGAACGGAATTCCACCTCGAAAACCGTCGACTCCCCAAACCGGCGTGAATGGCCAGCTCGCAGGCAATTTCCGAGAGAATGAACCTATGCCACTTCCGGTTGAATGGCTGTCGATGACCACCGATGCCCTACTCGCCCAGTCGGCGATCGACCGGCTCACCTCCTCGGCACACACCCTCGTCATCGAGGGCCCGTCCTACCGGCAACGCACCCGTCCGGGACATGACGCGGTTGACAGCTCAGAAGGCGAGGTCGATGCTCGATGACACCTTCGGGTGGTCCCATGCTCGTGGCAACGAGGTGGTCCCATCACCCTGGCAAGCGACAGGTGTTCGCCGGCAGCGTTTCGGCTGGGCGGCGTGGGCTGTGGGCGTCCCTGGAATCGGGGTCGGTTGTGGGTGCAGTGGACACTCACGGAGTGAGCACCCGGAGGGTGCCGCGGGGCGAGCACGCCACCGCGTTGAGCCACCCCCTTCGACCCCGGGAGCCGAGTGTGAAGAATTGCGTCAACTGTGGATTTCAGATCGTGTACAGGGAGCGGGACTTCCGTTGGGTGCACACCGGCACCTCCAACCAGACATCCGGTCACCTCTGCTGGCCTGGTGTGAGCGAGGACGTCGCCACCGCCGAGTCGGACGAGTGATCCGAGCCTGCAAGGGGGCTCGACGCGGCAGTCCGCGATCTTCGGATGCCGGCCTGAACCCGTCCGTCGCATCCCGGTGCCCTGGAGACACCCTGCGCGTTACTTCGACGCAATTTCCGACCTCGGTAGGCGTCGGATTATTGAATGCTTTTTCTTTTCCTGTCGCCATTGTTTACCGCGTGACTCCAATTTTTCTTCGTACGGAATATGGGAGGCGGCGCAGGCGCTCGGAATTCCAATTCCCAGTGCATCGGTAACCCCCTATTCGGGCCTACGCCAGCCGCGAATACGAATTTCCTCTGGAAACTCTGAACCTCTCGATCGGCCGCTGGTACGCGGCCCGGGTGGAGTGCTGATCTCGGCTCACTCGCCGATGCTCTGCCCGTCGAAAGGAACGGCCATGCCGCCGATCTACACCCCCACTTACCGCTACGACGACGCGACGTTGACTCCCCCGGCGCCCGGCCGGGAGTTGATCATGAAGATCGGGCTTGTTCAGTCGCTGCCCGGTATCGGCCCGAAGATCGGCGGCCGGTACATCGGCGTCCCCCGCGCGATCGGTCCCCTGAACACCCGGCTGTGGCGCCCCGACGACGGAGTCGAGATGACACTGCCGAACGAACAGGTCATGCCGTGGACGAGTTCCTTCGGAACGTTCGCGATCACCGCACGCGGAATCCACCCGCTGTCGGCTGAGCCCGGCTGGGAATGGCTGAACTGGACCGTTGCCGACCACCTCGCCCACGATGCTGCTACGGCTGGCGCCTGCAACCCGCTGGTCGTCGTGCCGTGTGGGGCTGCCAAGGAGAGAACGCCAGCTCCTGCGGCGCGGCTCTACCGGAGCACGTACTTCCGGCTCGGTCTGAACGCCGCCAACGCGCTCACCGGCCCCGAGTCCGTTCGCATTTTGTCGGCCCGTCACGGGCTGCTGCCCTTGCACACCGTCATCGAGCCGTACAACCTGCGGCTGGGCCAGCCTGGGTCGGTCACAGCGGGTCAACTCCGGGTGCAGGCAGCTGGACAAGGTTTGCTCGATCGCCGCGACGTCGTCCTTTTCGGCGGTCGCGACTACGTCGATCTCGCGCGGCAGATCTGGCCGCACGCTCTCACCCCGCTCACCGGCTCCGCCGGCATCGGCGAGCAGCAGCAGCGCCTGGCCGCCATCGCTGCCGCCGGCCACCTGAACTGACCACCCACGCGCCTTGGGGTCACGCGCCCATCCGAAAGGACCACACCTGTGTCCGCATTGACAATCACGCATACCCACGCCGCCGGCAGTCTGATCGACGGCACGAGCCGCGGCGATGGCTCCGGAGAGATCCTGAAGGACCAGCGCTGGCGCTGGTCCCGGAACCTGCAGTCCTGGTACGTCCCGCAGTCGCGGGACCGCCGCGCGAAGCTCGCCCACATCAACGCCACCGCCGCCGCGCTGCGCGCCGCCGGTTTCACCGTCGAGATCGAGATCGACGACACCTACCGTCAGGTCGCCGACGTCGAGGCCGACAAAATCACGCGCCAGGAGGATCGGGTCGATGCGCTCAATGCGAAGGCCGACCGCAAGGCCAGCGACGCCGATGACGCATGGGACGCCGAGCGTGCCGCATACGCCGCGCTGCCTGAAGGTGGGGAGCCGATCAAGATCGGCCATCACAGCGAGAGGCGGCATCGCGCTGCGATCGACAAGGCGTGGAACACGCTCGGCAAGGCCGTGCACGCCGAGCGCGACGCCGCCACCGCGCGCGGCCGCGCGGACGCCGCCGCGAGGACGACCGACCACCGCTACGCCCCGCAGACCGTCGCTCGCCGCATCGACAAGCTCGCCGCCGAGCTGCGCGGCCTCGAGCGCAACCGCGACGGCTACTCCCGGACCCTGCACACCAACAAGCAGACCGGCGAGAAGTACACCGAGGACCACGCCCCGGCCAGTGGCGCGGACCGCGAGCGGGCCTTGGACGAGATCGAGCACACCTCCGAGAAGCTGGCCTACTGGCAGGGCGTACGCGCCCAGCAGATCGCCGACGGCACAGTCACCCTCTACAGCCGCGACGTCATCGCCAAGGGCGACCACGTGTTCTACGTCGGCCAGTGGAACGAGGTCGTGAAGGTCAACGCGAAGACCGTCACCATCCGCTCGATCGTCGGAGGCGGCTGGAACGACCGGATCGCCTACTCCGAGATCCGCAACCTGCGAGACGCCGAGGCCCGCCCGATTCGCATCGCCGACGGCCAGCGGGTCACCGCGCCCGTCGGCGAAACCACTACCGATCACCCCGCCGGGGTTGCGCGGTGACCGAGATCTACATCGGCGAACCCGACACCCACGAACCGAAAAGAGCGCACCTCATGCTGATCACCATCGAAATCCAGGACAGCTACGCCAACGGCGACGACTTCACTCGCACAGAGACGGTCACCGTCACCCCTCCCCTCGTCGGCGCCGACCTCGACGACTGGGCCACCAACTCCCTGTTCCCGTTCACCGGACAGGGCGAGCGTTACGCGGACGTCGACAGCATCCACGAGGTGACGGTTCTCGGCTGCGTCTCCCGGCCCGAGCTCGTCGGCGCGGCCTTCAATTTCGGCTGATCCCCCGACTCCGCCCTACCTCGACCGCATCCTCCACCTCGAATCTCGGCATCAGCCCACACCGAAGGCCGAGATTCGTCTCAAACGGAAATCAGGGAATGACCGAAATTCACATCGCTGAAGCGCAATACGTCGACCCGCGCGCGGGCAACGACAAGTTCTATCGAACCTTCGTCATCGGATCGTCCTGGGTCACCCAGTACGGCCGCAACGGCACCATCGGCACGTTCACCAAGCTGGTCGAGACCGCGTCGGAAATGGCTGCGGTCGAGGCCGCCGCTGCCAAGTTCACCTCGAAGGTGAAGAAGGGATACGCCCCCTCTCAGGCCGGGTCGCTGATTCTCGACCGGGTCGTCGACTTAGGCAGTCTCGATGTGCTCGACGAGCTGGCCGACAGGCTTCCCGCGTCCAGCGGCGCTGCCGCGTCCGCCGTGATGCACGAGCCTGCTGCGACGGTGGACCTGGGGCCCGAGGTGTTGCCCGACTGCACCAGACCCCTGAACTCGGCCTTGCTCGCCGCGGGCGTGGTGCCGACGATCAACTTCTTCACTACATCGTCGCTGCCCCCGCGACCCATGCTTGCCGCCGTTTTGCCGGCTGACGATGTCAGCGGTGTCCTGGAGTCCGAGGACTGGGTCACCCAGTTCAAGTACGACGGAGATCGGGTGCTTGTGGAGGTCGACGCCGGCCGTATCCGCGTCCTCAACCGGCAAGGTGAAGTCAAGACCCGCAACGTCGGTCGCGCCCAGCTGCTCCCCTTCACTGCGCTGCACGTCGGCAGGTGGGTGTTCGACGGTGAGGTCGTCGGCCGCACGCTGGTGTTGTTCGACCTGGTGTCCGCCTCCTCCGAAGCGTTGGCCTGGGTCACCGACGGCGACTCCTTCACCACGCGCTACATGGCCCTGTGCGTCATCGCTGAGTCACTGGGTGTTCCGACGGCAGAGCAGGACACATCGGCTCCGGTCGTGGTCGCACCCGTGGCCTTCGGTCCGGGGTCCAAGGCGCGGATGCTCACCGACGCGGTCATGGATCAGCGCGAAGGCGTCATCGCGCGCCGCCGTGCCGGGGTCTACGAGCAGGGTCGCCGGTCGATGGACCTGCTCAAGCACAAGTTGATCAAGGACGTCGACGTCGTGGTCACCGGCCTGCATGCCACCAAGGAGTCCGCGACCCTCTCGGTGCACAACGAATACGGGAACCTCGTCGAGGTCGGCTCTGTCTCGACCATCGGCAAGGGACCTGTGTCCGTGGGCGGTGTCTGGGTGGTGACCTTTCTCTACGTCACCGATCCGAATCATCCGCGCCTGGTCCAGCCTCGTCTGGTTCGCCGTCGCACGGACAAGACCCCGACGCAGTGTCTGCTCGATCAGTTCGCCGATGCCGGCACGAAGCGGATCGTCTGACCGGACCTGATCTTGACCGGGACCTCGAGGTGCGAGGGGTCATCTCGGGGTTCCGGTCATCCCCCGACGGTGGACGAGACGACAGCCGCACCGACCAACAGGATCGTCTGACAGCGTCCACGGCCCCGGAAGGTGAATCGCCTTCCGGGGTCTCAACTTCTTCGAAGACTATCCGATGAATATCGGAGATTGTGAGATATTCCCAGTTAAGAAGGCTAAAAGAGTATCTCATCAATAAATGATAATATAAGTTATATACAACCGACTTCCGTGCGACAATGCCCGCCGGATCGAGAGAACGGACCAACGAGCCATGTCCACTCCGGCTGAACAATCACACGTACTGGACAGTGTCATCTCTGTCGCGCTGGACTTGTCCACCCGGCGACCCTTCGACATCATTCGCGAGCGCAGGGGGTGGGACACAACCACCATCGATCAGCTCGAGGCCTCCACTGACGAAGCCCTCCCCGATCTCACCTGCGCCGTCGAACTCCTTCACACCGCGATCTCCGGGGGCCGCACCATCACCGTGCTCACCGACTACGACATGGACGGAGTCGCTGCCGGCATCCTCACCTACGCCGGCCTGGCCGAGATGGGTGCGAACGTCGAGTTGGTCGTCCCGCATTACGTAGGCCCCCGAGACGTGACTGCGGACAAGATCGACCAGGCCCTCACTCAGTACCCGACGACCTCGCTGATCATCACCTGTGACGTGGGGATCAACTCCAACGACGGGATCGACCGCGCCCACCAGCTCGGTATGCAGGTCATCGTGGCCGACCATCACATCCAGGACGTGGAGGTGTGCCGAGCCGACGCGGTGGTCAACCCGAACCGCACCGGCTCCACCTACCCGGAGCCGGACATCTGCGGATCTCAGGTCGCGCTGCACGTCCTCAGCGCCTACGCCCGGACCAACTGCCCGGACAAGTCCGGTGCGATCGCGATGCTCTCGGTCTTCGGTGGTATCGGGGGTCTCGCCGATGTGATGCCGCTGCGTGGGCAGACTCGCACGTTGGTGCGCCGGGCGATTGGCTTGCTGGTGCTGGCGCTCCCCGAGGTGCCGCTGTACACCAAGCAGGACACCCTGCGGGAAGAGGACCCGATCAAGCGGTATCAGATCGGGCAGTGGAACGTCGAAGACCCGGATCGCATCGACCCCGACACCTCGACCCTTATGAGGATCGTCAACGGGCAGTCGCACGATCGCCGATACCGGGAGGCTCTGCGTGGGCTCTCGATTCTGCTGTCCCGGCTGGTGGCCGGCGGTAAGGTTCGCTCCGTCGACGATCTCGACGTCTCGTTTCTCGGATTCACGCTGACGCCGATGTTCAATGCGACCCGCAGGGTCGAGGCCGATATGGCGGACTCGTTCATGGTGTTCGTTCCGGAGGCCGTTCACGCCTCCCGGCGTGACTACATGCCCGACGTGTTCGCCACGGCTGCGCATATCGCGCAGGCTCGTCGCGTGGCCGCGGACACGTTGGTGACCAACAACGAGACGCGCAAGGAGATCACCAAGGCGGCGATGGAAGAGCTCCGGGCGGCGGAGCAGCCCTATGCCCCCTACCTGTGGTTCTCCGAGGCCAAGCCGGGTGTCCTCGGTTTGCTCGCGTCCAACCTCCTCACCGAAACGGGGGTGCCGACGATGGTTGTCAGCCCGCACACCCTCGCCGGATCCGCGCGCACCCCGGCGTGGTTCGACATGCTCGGATTCGTCGCCGAGATGAACGATCCCCGGCTCCGGGCGGCTGGCCACCATCAGGCCTGCGGTGTCGGTGCCAGCGATCTCGATGCCGTGGCGAGGATCGTCTCGGCCATCGACGAGTACGTTCGCTCGTTGCCTGAGCCCGACCCCGAGGACTTGCGCGCTGACCTGCACATGATGGACATCGAGTCGCTCGCCGGACTAGGCCCGTCAGCAGCCGCCACGCTGGTGCATCTGCAACCCGACATTCCGCTGCCCCTGGCGCCACAGCTGGTGGGCCTTGCGCAGTCCTTGAGCGAGCTCGGGCCCTTCGGGCAGGGCTTCCCGTTCCCAGATATCCGGGTCACGTTCCAGCCGACGCACGCTGTGGTGCACCCGTTGAGCCGAAAGGAGGACGCCGGTGAGCTCGAAAAGGGAACGTGGCCGGATCCCGCCGATTACAAGCACCTGAAGATCACGACCGCGCACGGACTCGACCTGCTGTGGTGGAACAGCACCGACCATCACCAGGCCCTGACCGAGGCATCGCTGGTCACCGCAACGATCGATCTGTCGACCAACCAGTTCATGGGCAACGTGCGTCCGCAGGCGATCGTCTCGTCCCTGGTCATCCACGAGGAAGAGCAGGCTCGGGTCGACGGATGAGTACCCAGCGTGAGAACAACACCCGGACCAGCGCATTCGTCCGGGGGTTGTCGCCGTGGTGCGTGGTGGTCGGCGGGGTTGTCGTTGTCGGACTGTCGCTGGTCCTGCCCGCCCTGCTTCGCAGCGTCGGCATGGGGCCGGTGACCGCCACCTCCGTCTGCATGATCGTTCTCACCCTTCTCATCGGGCGCTACGCGCCTGTTCTCGGTCTCTATCCGACCCGGATGCCCGTGTCGGTGGGTGCGCCTGACGCGATGCTCGTATCCGCTGCGGTACTCGGCGGCGCATTCCTGTGGTGGGCCGGCGCCATCGTTGCCCGGCTCCTGGTGAGCGACGAACGCAACGCCACTCAGCCCGAGTCAACCGACCCCTACCTGCTCACACTGCTGTTCATCCTGGTCATCGCCCCGGTGACCGAGGAGATCCTCTATCGAGGTCTCCTTCAGGGTGCGCTGAACGGGATCTTCCCCGTAGTCATCTCGCTGACCCTGACGACCGTGATCTTCGCGGCCGTCCACCCACGGCCTCGAGACATGATCCTGGCCGGAGCCATCGGTCTGCTGGCCGGGGTGCTGCGTGAAGTGTCCGGGACGATGATGATGCCGATCCTGGTTCACATCGCCATGAACACCGCCTCATGGCTCATCCCTGCGGCCGTCGTGTCCCATCTGGCCCACAGCCCCGCCGCATTCCCTGTTCTGATCCTGCTGGGGGGAGCGGTGGTGATCGCCGCTGTCGTGCTCGCCTTGCGCGCCCCCACGTTGTCCAGGCGTCTGCGGTCGCCGGACCGGCCAGCCGGATCCGATGCTCAACGGGGAGAGTAGGGGTGGGAACGCGCATGGGATTGTTCGACGGCCCGACGTGGCGCGAGCGGATGCTCGCAGAGAACCACGCGCAAATCGACACCCAGCGCAAGCAGGCGAAGACCCCGAACGCCTACAGCAACTCGTCGGCCAAGCCCAGAGATGGCACTAAGGTCGCGATGTCGATGATCTCGATATGTGCTGCCGGTCCGCTGGTGAACTCGGCGATGGTGAATTGTGCTGCGGGTCCGAACTTCTCTTCGAATCGGCGCCGAGTGTGGGGAGAGGAGCGACCCAAGGCCCACTCGGCGGTTGCTTGCGAGGCCACCAAGAACTTCTTCGGAAGCGACCCGACGACGAACATCTGCGCACGCCGTTCCGTCGGGTCCAACGCCAGGTGAACCAGATCAGCAAACACACCTCGCTTGCGCATGGTGTCAGCACCCTTCCACTGCGAAACCTTGAACTCGGCGATGCGACGATCGGTCTCGACATCAAACGGCCTGCTGGGGTCGTTGCCGGCACCGAGTGATGGCCTGACCGTGACGGTTTCACCAGGTTCGAGGATCAGTGGCAGGCAACGCGCAATGACGGTGGCATGAATGACGTCGTTGAGCCGCCCGACGTGCTGACGAACGGCCAGGGCTGCGTCGAGGAGATCCTCGCTGAAGTGAAAGCGCTCGACGGTATCAGCGCATCCCGTCGTTCCCGAGCCGGCGAACGCCGACTCCGCGGCGGACAGGTGCTCGGTGAGTTCATTGGTGGTGAGAAACTCCAACAGAGTCGAGAACGACGCCGACAGGTGCGTGTAGTCCCCCCTCGGAGCCCCGGGATTAGCGTCTGTTTCGGTCTGCTTCTCGCCGATCCTGGTCTGGTAGACACTGGTGGTGAAGCCGATTCCGCGGAGACGCGCCAGAGCGGTGTGTGAGGTGAAGCTCGACCGCGGGAGGTTGCTTATCAGCTGGTATGCCTGCTTCGGGGGATAGCGTACGCCGCCGATTTCGGCCCAGTGTTCTCGAATCGGTTCGGGTTCAGCCTGACTGACAACCTTGATCGCAGCCTCGAGGTCCGTTGAACTCTCAGGCTTCCGCGTTTCCATCACAGTGATGAGTCAAGCAGGCCAAGGTGTACCGGTTGCGGAGCGGGGCGAAACCAACAAGACTGCAGCCCCGCGCACCATCTCGGTGCGCGGGGCTGTCCGGTCTACTGACCCGGTTCGCGTCAGTCGACCACTCGCACCGGGTTGACTCCGATCAGCGTTCCGTCGGGGGCCGCGGCGGGATGGACCAGGTACAGGCCCTCTCCGTATGTGCGCTGCAGTTCTCCCAACCAGCTCGACCCGAGGTCCTCGTCGCCGAGGACCAGCGACATGCCGCACAGGTCGGGGTGCAGCAGGTAGCCCACTGCCGGATCACCGGCCACTGCATGCCGGCGATCGTGGGCCATGTACTCCCGGCCCTCGGCCGGAAGCTTGGACAGGCCCGCTGCGCACAGTTCGCACGGTGTCACCACGGCGCAGGGCCGCATCGCCGTTCCGACTCCCAGCTTTCCCTCACGGTCGTCGGCGCTGAGCCAGAAGCACTGCACCGCCCACTGTGAGCTGTCCCCGCGCACGTCGACCAGGTGCGCGGTGGCGGGGTCCAGCTCCTCGGGTAGGGCCCCCTGGCTCTGCGTTGCGCTCCACCGTTCGACTGCGGCGCTTGCCGGTGTCCCGACGCTTCCTGTGGTCGCGGTCATCGTTTCTCCCCCAATCTGACCCTCGCCCACGCGCGGTCTTGGTTTATTGGCCATCGGTCGTCCAAGGCTGTGAGCTGCAAGAATGATGGCCAATCGTTGAATAACTATTCTCGGTAGATATACTACGGGCGCACTCGCCAAAGGCAAGTGCGCCTGACGTGTCCCCTGGGTCCATTCGGTCCCGGGGACGACGCCTTCCCGGGTACCGGCGGAGCCTGTACCTGGGGGTAGATCGGGAGGTTGTCGCACCCTGGTCTCGACCGGGCGCCGTCGTGCCCACGAAGCAATTCACCGAGACAAGAAGGAACGCAATCATGAAGGTCGCAACGGCGTTCTACGACGAGAACAATCTCCTCGTTCCGCCCACCAAGTTGTGGACGGGCGATCACCCGACAATGAGTCAGCTCACCCTGCAGGGTGGTTACTGGCACATCTGCACCAAGTACTTCGAATCGCCGACTGTGCGTGACGTCATCGCCGAAGCCGCTCTTCAGGCCATCATCGATCACAACGGAACTGTCATCTACGACCAGATCGACGAATACCCCGTTGTCGACGAGGTGACGAAGGAATTCATTGGGTGGCGCTACTACGTCCAGTACGTCATCGAGGAACCGGACCACAAGCCGTTTCCGAGCTACGCGGCCACCGCGGACCGTATCGGGATCTCGCCGAACTACGTACAGCCTTACGACGGAGTGGCCGAACAGGGGCCGGATTACCGAACGCCGCGGTCACAGCAGCTGTCGGCGCTGGAGGCCCTGCGGGAGGCCCGGCCGATTCACAATCCTCGCAGCGAGGGTCGGTCCTACGAACCGACCTACTGACAACACCCGGTCACAGAAAATGCCCCGCTGGAACTGAAGGATGAAACAGTCCAGCGGGGCATTAACCTTTGACCCACGGTAGGAGAATAACACGGCCGATGAAGAGCCGATCATGCTCGCAGTGAGCGACTTTCGAACATTTTCCCATCACCGCCGCGAACCTTGATGCGCACAAGGAATGCGGCGTTTGTCGTTTTGGGACACGCAACCGACAGCCTCGAACAAGGCGGGCCCGGCCGCCCCTCGAGCGGCTACAGGGCGGCGACGATGCCGAGAAACCGCAGGTCGTCGGCGACCCGGCCGTCGTTGACGTATCCGTCGGGGTTGACGAGAACCCGGCCAAGGTTGCAGGCGACGACGTCGAGCACACCGGACTGCAGAGTCGACAGCTCGGACACGTGCAACGGGGAGATGATGGGGGTGGCCATCGGTGGTTACGCCTCTCAGTCGGTGGTCGGGGCGGTCGCAAGCACCGGCCGCCCGCCTGCGCTCGTGCGCAGGTCTGGTGTCGGCCTAGTGGACGACGCCGGGGATGGCCCGCAATCGGGCGGGCAGCTCGGGGACGTCGCCGGCGTACCGGGCACCGGGGATTACCGCGAGGGCGGCGAGGTACAAGGTGAGCTCGTCGACGATGCCAGCCTGCCACGGCCCGCACGGGACCAGCGGAAACCCGAACCCCGGGGCGGTGAGCGTCGCGGTTGTCTCGGGGTCGGCCACCCAATCGAGCGGGTCGCGGTGGTTGAGCCACCGGTCGCGGGTATGTTCGCCGTAGACCGTCCAGTCGCTCATGATCGGCCCCCGGGGAGCTCGACGCCGAGCTCGACATGGCGCTTGTGCATATCAACGAGCAGTTCGGACCGGCGGGCGGCGGCGCGCAGGTGGTTCGCTGCGATGTCGTGCTTACCTTCCCCGCTCGCATCTCGGGCGAGGATGACGAGGTTGTCGCGCTGGCGGGTGGTCTCGTCGATGTCGGCGAGGATCACCGCCGCGGTGTCGGGATTGACCATGCCGGGCCTCCTTTCGGTGCTCATGAGCGGCTACGGAGTCGTGAGCCGAGCTGGAACGCCCCGTCGAGGACGTCGTAGACGTCGTTCAGTGCTCGCTGCGTGTCGGCGAGGCGGTCGATGGTCTCGGCGACCGCGACGGCGCCGTTCATCGCCGGGCCGAGCTCGTCGACGTCGACCTCCTCGGGATCGAGGTCGCCGTACTTCTCGGTCAGCTCCCGCACGCGGCGCACCAGTAGGCGCAGGTCGTCGCGGACATTCCCGACCTCGACGTTCAGGTCGGCAGGTGCGTTCAGATCGGTCATGCGATCACCTCCCCGAGCTCGGCGGCGGCGTCATTGAGATGCACACGCACGTCAGCCAGGGCATCGACGATGTCGGGGCGGTCCTGCTCGTCGGCGGCCTCGGTTACCGCGTTCACCTCGCGGGCAAGGGCGCTGAGCTGCTCGCGCAGATCTGCCACCTGGACCGCGAGGTCGGCCGGTGGCAGATACACGGCGGCGAGGCGGGCTTGTTTGTACGCGGGGAGGTCGGCGTAGTCCTGGTGCTCGTCGACGAGGCGCAGCGCAGCGAGGGCGAAGGGCGTGGGCTCGGTGCGGATCACCTCGTCGGTGTTGATGTCCGTATTGGCGAGCGAGAGTCCCTGCTCGCGCAGACTTTCCAGGGTCGCACCCTTACGGCGCATCAGCTCACCCGCGAGAGCGGCCTCGTCGCTGCGCCAACGTTCCCGGGTGTCGAGACCGGCGGCGTCGTGCAGGGCGCGCAGGGCGATTCGTTCAGTGGTCATGCGCGGTTACCTCATCGTCGAATTGGAAGGATTCGGGCATGTCGTGGACGCGGCCCTTGTTCCAGCACTGGGCCAGGATCATGCGCTTGGTGTTCGGCTCGGCGGGCAACCAGGGGTTACGTGCGCCGAGGTTGCGGGACTGCGCGACGCCGAGCTCGTAGGCCGCCTGGTAGGCGTTCACGCCGTCACCTGCGCATCGTCGGCGAGGTAGCGGTAGACGGTGGCCCGGGAAACCTTGAGTTTCTTGCCGATCTCGGCGGCGGTGAGCCCCTTCGCTTTGTAGTCACGGGCGAGGTCGGCGGCATCGGCGCCGAGCTTCTTGGGGCGGCCGGTGTACTTGCCCCGGGCTGCAGCGGCCTCACGAGCGGCGGCGGCACGCTCGGCCTTGAGGCCGACCTCGAACTCGGCGAACATCGAGAACATCGAGATCATGAGGCGGCCGGTGGCGGTGGACGGATCGAGGCGGCCCTGCTGTTTCGCGTGCACGATGATGCCGTCGTCGGCGAGCTCCTTGACGGTACCGATCACCTCGAGGGTGGATCGACCGAGGCGGTCGAGGTTCTCGACGGCCAGTGTGTCACCGCGGCGTAGGTGCGAACGGCAGTCCTCCCAGCCTGGGCGGGCCATGGGGCGGCCTGTGACCTTGTCGGTGAATACACGGGTGACGCCCATGCCGGCGAGCGCGTCGAGCTGGCGGTCGAGGTTCTGGCGAGTAGTCGATACTCGGGCATAGCCGATGATATCGCTCATGCCGCTACCGTCTCATAAGTCGGCACACTCCGCAATACCTGAGACGAATGCTTGCGACTGCCCGGGTGAATCTAAGTGCTTTCCGGTGAATCGTCTTAACCCGCGCTCCGCGATCGGAGCGAGGGTTGCGTCGCCGGCCGCTCCTCGTGGCGACACCTGTACCGCTTTCGTGTACCACTTCTGTCGCGCCTGTGTTCTTCTGACCTGCGGCGATGCAGAGCCGCGAGAAAACGGTACGTCTCGGATACCGAAACGGTACAGCGGCACAGGTCGCTGACCTGCGACTTCTGCGCTGTCGCCCGGATCTGTACCGTTCTTCAACTTTTCGCGATCCGAGAAAACTCTATGGCTCGCCACAAACTGATCTATGCCCGTCGACACAGGCTCGAAGCGGCGCTGAGAACTTTCCTCGGAAAAAGTGTTACATCGGCCGATCGGTGGTACATGCTTAGCGTAAGGCCAGTTCAGGAAGCTATCACTTGTACCCTTTTCTATTTCAACTATCCGTAGAAGTCGACAGGGTAAATGCAACCGATTACGGCTTTGGCCTGCGACGATAGGCGCCAGCGGGGCTGTAACCATTCTGATCCAACAAAAGTGGGACATCGTCCGCGAAAGTGGTACGCCTCGCCACCAACCCGTTCCGCCCCTCTGCGGCCATCCCTGTCGATCTTCACGAGTTCGGGTCACTGCATTGCAATTCCGGGCGATCGACCAGTGCAGCTGGCCTCGGCAGGCTTGCGGCCTGACGGAAACTGGCGCTCCGCTGTGGCAAGTGACGTCACCGCGAAACTTACTCAAACATTTACGTGTAGACGCCGCATACATAATCATTATAGAAACTAGATATCGACCCACCTGGCCGCATTGAACTGCAGTTATAGTAACTCGCAACTATCAGATGAATTTTCTCAGCGACTTTGTGCACAAGTTTCTTGGCTGCTGTTGCAACTGTCGCGTATCGTCACGATCAAGCCTTGACCCACAACCAAGGCACCCACACCTTCGGTACAAGCGGCACCCTCTCCCGGAGACGCTCGAGCCACACCCGACCAACGGTGCTGATTGCCCCTGCTCCCGCATGTGCCCGATGGCTGCTCAGGTCGCCGCCGGCACTTCTTCGGGCCACTGGGCGCCGCTAGATGAACAAAGGATGAATATGAGTTCCGGCACTGACCTCGGCATCACGTATCTCATAGACGACGACATCGACTTCACCCCCGAGATTGCTGCCCGATACGCCCCCAGCCCGAATTTCAAGCACGCCAGCGATGGCAAGCCCTTCGCTGAATCCGTGGCAGTCATCAGCAAGCGGTGCGCGGACTCCTACCTCACACCCGATCGCCTCCCCACTCTCAAGAGGCTCGCCCCAGCGACGGTGCACGACGGGCTGCTCAACGAGATCAACAAGCAAATCCTCGTTCAGAACGAGCGCGTCAAGAGCCTGGAGATCCACGGAACCAAGCGAATCCCCTTGACCCAGCTAGGATTCGCCGAGATCGCGCGGCTGATCCTGGCCCTCTACTCGATCGTCTCGATCTCGCCCTCGAGCAGGAACTCGGACCCCGACCTCAACGTCCTGGCCGCGTACGACGACAACCCGAACAGCCCCACGTACGGGACCTACCGCTCGTCGCAGGGGCACATCCGATCCATCGCCCGGCGGTACTGCCCGAACCTGACGACCAGGGACTTCACCGAAATTATTGCGGCGCTGAGCGATTCCGCACCCAAGCGCACCCGGGGCGACAACCGGGATCTGATCGCGGTGAACAACGGCATCATCGACTACAACGCCGGCAACCCCCGATTCATCGAGTTCTCCCCCGAGTTCATCTTCCTGGCCAAGCTGGATGTCGCGTGGAATCCCGACGCCCACAACGTCGTCATCCACAACGAAGACGACGGCACCGACTGGGACGTCGAATCGTGGATGGCGAGCCTGTCCGACGACCCAGAGGTCGTCGAACTGCTCTGGGAGATCATCGGCGCCACAGTGCGCCCGTACGTGAGCTGGAACAAGAGTGCGTTCTTCTACTCCGAGCAGGGCAACAACGGCAAGGGCACGCTGCTCTCGCTCATGCGCAACATGATCGGTGTACAGAGCTACGCGAGCATCCCACTCGCGGACTTCGGCAAGGACTTCCTCCTCGAACCCCTCACCCGAGCCAGCGCCATCCTGGTCGACGAGAACGACGTCGGCACCTTCATCGAGAAGGCCGCCAACTTCAAGGCCATCGTGACCAACGACGTGATCACGATCAACCGCAAGTACAAGTCGCCCATCGCCCACCAGCACTTCGGCTTCATGGTCCAGTGCCTCAACGACAAGCCGACGATCAAGGACAAGTCGGAGTCGATCTACCGCCGCCAGCTGTTCGTGCCGTTCACCAAGTGCTTCACCGGAGCCGAGCGCCGGTACATCAAGGACGACTACCTCACTCGTCCCGAAGTGCTCGAATACGTGCTCAAGCGGGCGCTGACCATGAACTACTACACGCTCAGCGAGCCCGAGGCCGTGAAGCGGGCGCTCGAGGACTTCAAGGAGAGCAACGACCCGATCCGCGCGTTCTGGAGTGAGGTCAAGGGTGAGTTCTCCTGGGACCTGATCCCCTTCCCCTTCGCCTACGACCTCTACAAGTCGTGGATGGCTCGCAACATGCCCAACTCGAAGCCGTTGGGTCGCAACAGGTTCATCGACTCTCTCGTGGCGCTTGTGCGTTCGGATCCGTATTCGATGTGGCTATGCGAGGACCACCGGACCCAGTACCGGCCGGGCGACCGGATGACCGTTCCCGAGGAACTGATCTACGAATACACCCTGGTCGAGTGGGCCAATGTCGCCGCACCGAAGAACAGCCCGAAGCAGTATTCGACGCTGCCGGCGGAGCGGCAGAAGAACAGCTACCGAGGCCTGATCCGCCGCGAACCCGACGAGGAGACCACCACGGCCGCCGAAGCGCAGCAGGACCTCGAGCAGGAATCCGATCAGGCGCTCACGGCACCTACCGGCATCGCCTTGGAGTCCGACCTGCCGCACAGGGCCGCGGAAGCGGCCCCGGAGGTGCATTGCGAGCCGGGCGGCACTCACGAGCCCGGTGCGAACGCCTCGTTCGCGGCAGAGACCACCTCCGCCGCGAACGAAGTCGCGCGAGAGCCCGGGGCGTACCCGGATGTCGTCGACCCGTTCGCCGTGGATCCCGGTGTCAGTCCGGTCGACCACACCTCCCCCGGCCGACCGGAGACCCCGCCGGCCACCACCTGACCCACATCCGCCGCACCCAGGCCCTCTGGCCGATCACCCCCAAGGAGACGTCGACCATGACCCCGACCCCATACACCAGCAAGGCCCCGGCCACCGCCGCGGACTCGGCGTTTCTGTTCTACGACATCGAGTCGCTGCACAACGCCTTCACGGTCGCGCTGTATCGCACCTCCGAGGCCGCCGCCGTCGTCTACTACTTGATCGACGAGGACCCCGGCATCGGCCTCACGTCCGAGGCGCTCACCGCGGCGATCGTCGACCCCGGCGGTGCCCTGATGACCACGCTGTACCGGGCCAACCCGGCGTTGCTCGCGCGTCAACACGAGAACCCGCAGGCCGTGCCGGGGCGCAACATTCTGTTCCTCGATCTCGCCGACGACCGCAACGCCAGGTCACTGGCCAAACTGTTGGGCGGAGTCGTCGACAAGGGTGATGTGCACACATGGCGGCGCTGCCCGATCAGCGGGACGGCGATCGTGTGCGACACCGACCCCGACTACGACCATCGACTGCCCGAGCACGCCTTCGTCACCGGGTACAACTCCAACCAATACGACACCACGATGCTCGCGCTGTACTTCTCGCTTCGCTTCGACGAGCAGTACCGGCCGCGGCCGGTCACCGCTGCACAGATGCGCGAGCACAGCAACGAGATGTTCGCGCTGTCCAAGAGCCAGGATCGCCCGTCGATGTCCCGGTACCTGTCCCACATCGGCAACCGCCGGGCAGGGCTGATCCGTAGCAGCTGGTTGTCGTCGGGGCGGCACCTCGATATCGCACGGCTCAACGAGCTGCAGCAGAAGGTCGCGCTCAAGCGGCTGCTCGGGATGCTCGGGCACCAGATCCTCGAATCCGAGCGGCTCTCCGGGCCCAATGCCCGGCTCGACTCCCTCGAGGACTTCTTCGATCTGGTGGCCTACAACATCTCCGACACCGTCGGTACCGCGCTGCTGTTCAGCGACAACACCTACTCGGGCAGCTTCGACCTGCGGTCGGGTCTGCTGCGGACCTTCCCCGAGACGGTGTTCGACCACGACGGTGACTTCCGGACCCCGGTCCTCGATACCGAGAAGGTGCTCAGGTGGCCGCGGCCGCGTTTGACGACGGACACCTCGTCCGCGCAGTTCGCCGGGCGCATCCTCGCGCCCTACCGTGATCTGCGGGCCATCCCCGGACACATCGCGGACCTGCCGGTCGTCTCGTTCCGGTACCCGGACCCGCTGGGGCACAACGGTTCGACCATCGGGTCTGCCACCAACGTCCTCACCGCGACCCGGGACTTCTTCTTCGAGACCGTGCCGACCGACACCGCGACCGGGCTCGCAGCGCACGAGGCGTTCGAGAAGGTCTACCGGTACTACCGGCGCATCGAAGGGCTCAATTTCGATCACGTCCAGCACAAAGACTTCGCTCCGGTGGTCATCAGCGGCCGGATCTCGGCGCAGCTGCGCGCTGCGGTCGCGCGTGAGACCTCGGCGGAGACCGATCCCCCCGCCGGCCCCGGTGCTCGGCGGGCCGCGCAGCTGGCGAAGCGATTTCTCGGGCTGTTCGGCGGTGCACCCTCGGAGACCGACGAGCATCCACGTCGGTTCACTCTCGGGGATTTCGCCACGCTCAGTGCGGCGCTCATCGAGTGGGTCAACGCCGACACGTCGTTGACACTGATTCGGCACAAGGAGCTGATCGCGGACATCGACCGGCTCAAGATCATCATCTTGGCCAGGGCCGATGCCGCACAGCCCTACTGGCCCGCCGATCGTCCTGCATCGTTCGGGGAGACCGTCATCGAATGGCACACCGATCGCAATCACGCGACGAACTCGTCCTACGAGCTCGCCTCGATCGCCAAGCTGCCGTGCAATATTCCGTACTTCGACAGTCAGGGTGAGCCGACGAGCTGCTTCGCCACCTTCTCCACCGGTGGCATTCATGGAGCCGAGGCCGACCTGGATGCGTTCGCTGTCGAGCAGGGCGCTTCGCGGGGACGATGGGCGCTCTTCCACGCCGCCATCGCCACCGCGGTCGATCAGTTCCGGCAGGCCGTGCAGGTCATCGAGGACGGCGCCGGTGTGCTCACCCCTCTCGACGCCAAAACCGACAAGATCGTCCGGGAGGGGATCGAGTGGGTCGCCGAGAACGCTGCGGCGATGCCCACCGTGACCGACGCCGAGGGGCGGCCGTACGCGGGGGAGGAACTGGCCACGGCTGCCTGGTGGATCCGGAAGAAGATCCGCATCGACGTGCTGGACGCCTCGACCGGCGAGCTCGTCACCGTCGAACACGCTGACATGATCAAGTCCGGATCAAAGGCGAACAACCCGATCCTGCGCGATCGCCCGAAGAACGACCGGGGTGTCGAGCTGTTCACCGCGCGCGAGATCAAAGAGGTACCGCTGTATCCCGCTGGGTCTGTCCACGAGGACAACAAGCTCGACCCGAAGTACCGCTTCACCTCGGTGGCCGATGTCATCCACGAGGACTTCACCAGCTACTACCCGCTGATGCTGGTCAATCTCGCGGCCTTCACCAACCCTGACCTGGCCGAGCCGGGGCAGCGGGCCCCGGACAAGTACAGCCAGATCTTCGGGGACAAGGAGCGGTACGGCAAGCTCCGCAAGGATCGATCCCTCAGTGCGGCCGAGCGTGAGAAGTTCAGCGTCCTGCGGGAAGGCACCAAGCTGATCCTCAACGCGGCATCCGGCGCCGCTGATGCCCGGCACGAGACTCCGATTCTGATGAACAACATGATCATCACCATGCGGATCGTCGGGCAGCTCTTCAGTTGGCGGATCGGGCAGGCGCAGACCTTCGCCGGCGGCCGGATCGTGTCGACGAACACCGATGGTCTGTACTCGACGCTCGACGCCGAGACCAACCAGAGGGTGCTCGATCAGCACACCGGCGCCATCGGTGTCGAGATCGAACCGGAAGAGCTGACCCTGGTGTCGAAGGACTCGAACAACCGGGTGGAGTTCCTGACCGCCGAGGAGTCCTTCGAGATCCTCACCGACGACAGCCGGGGAGAGCAGCAGTACCGGCCCGAGGAGATCGCCGGCAAGCCCTGGTACCGCATTGTCGCCTCCGCCGGTGGCGGGACGCTCGCGTGCTGGGCCGGGCCGAGTCCGCGCAAGGCGTTGGCTCACCCGGCGATGGTCGATCGGCTGCTGCTCGAGTACTTCAAGCTCGTCGCCGGAGGGTACGTCCCTGCCCAAGAGCCGGTCCCGTACGCATTGGCGACGCCGGTGTCGATCTCCGAGCCCATGGACGTCGCCGCCATGCGCGAGGTACTGGCCGATCTGCATCGCCAGCTCGGGGTTCGCGATCTGCTCAAGCTCTACCAGAACCTCCTGGCGTCCTCACCCTCCGCGGGCAGCTACCTCTATGCGGCGTCCTACCGGATCGACCCGGTGTCCGGGGCCGTCATCGAGGCCATCGACACCGCGCAGCTCACCTTCCCGGGCGATCCGCGCAACGTCACCGACGACGCTGCGCTGCTGGGTGAGGGCGGCACCCTGAATCGGCACCCGAAGGCTGCTCCGGTGCAGCTGCTGGGTCACTTCACCCGAGTCTTCCTCGTCCGCCCGGACAAGGTCGACCGGGACCTGTTCGGGGATCCCTTGGTGATCGCCGCAGCGAAGGCTCGGGTGGTGGCCGCGAGCGTGTGGGCATCCAGAGAAGGCAAGGGCCTGCGGCCGACCAACCCAAACGGCGTCGATCCGATCGCGGAGCACTTGCTCGAACTCGCTGGAGAGGATTCGGCCTACCGAGGACGGACCCGTGATCTGATCCTGGCCCGCCACAGCGGAGTCGATCCGTCGACACCGATGCTGGTGTTCAACCGGACCATCGCCGATCACCCGGACACGACTCTGCTCGAGGGCCTGCTCGACGCCATCGACACCGAGGCGTACATCCAGATGGCCGCGAACTCCTACGAAGAGAATTGGCGCAACGCCGCGCGGTGATCACGCCTTACCGGCATCTCGACTACTCGATCGCCCACACGAAAGGAATCCGATGACGAACCGAGTTCGTGTCCCCGAGGTCGGGCCTGTACTCACCGTGTCCGGCCACGTTCGCCTGCGCGAGCCCTCTCCCCTGGACGGGCGCGCGTGGTCGAGGCTGCGGTTGGACGACGCCAATCGTCTGGCCGCACGCAACGAGGGCTTGGTCCCGGTCGACAGCCTCGAACGCTGGGCGCAACAGAACCGGCCTGCGAACTGGATGCAGGTGCATCGCACCGCCATGCACCGCATCGAGCGCGACCTCGGGTTCTCCTGGGTCATCGACCTCGACGGCCAGTTCGCCGGCCAGATGGAACTGACCGGCCTGACCCGGGCCCCGCATCACGCCGCGCGCGTCGGGGCCTGGGTCGGTCGCCGGTTCGCCGGCGGCGGGGTCGGCGCGGCGGCCTTGGCTCTCGCGCTCGATCACGCCTTCGGACCCGCGGACATCGCGGTCGTCGAGGCGTTCGTCGATAACGACAACGAACCCTCCCGACGCGGACTGCTCTCGATGGGGTTCCGCCGAGTGGGTCCGCAGCAACAGCTTCGGTCCACCTGGGAATCGCACTTCCCGCCCGACCCCGCTGCGGAGCTGTTCGAGATCACTCGCGCTGACCTTCCGGCCGGCAGCTCCTCGTTCGTCGAGCACACACTCAGCGACCGTCTCCCTCGACCGCATCGCGCCAGCGATATTGACAAGAAAGGGAATTCACCGTGACCCGTACAGGTGTCCCCATCGAACGCGTCATCGAGGACCATCTCGTATCCGCCTGCACACAGCATCACCTACTCTGCCTGAAGATGACCTCCCCGGGTCGGCGTGCCGTCCCCGATCGGCTCGTCATCGGCCACGATGACCGGTCCGATCCGGTTCTCCTGTTCATCGAGCTCAAGCGCCCCGGCGGCATCCCTCGCCCCGATCAACGGGCCATGTTCGCCCAGATGCGCGCCCACGGGGCGCACGTCGTGGTGGCCGACTCCACCGCGGCCATCGATCAGTTGCTCGACGACTACTTCCTGCGCACTCCGCGACCGATCTCGCTACGCGATCCGCGTGATGCTCCGCTCCCCGGAAAACAGGCCGCCGTGCTGGTCCTGGGGAACTGATCCCGCCCTTCCGAGCCGCACCCCGCATCGACAAACCACCACTGCCCGAAAGAGAGCACACCCATGACGACCTCGATCGACAATATTTCCGCGCCCAGCTCCGCCGGCGACGGTCTCGATCTCGGTGGACTGGCGCCGCTGCACCCGCGGCTGCCCCACATCGTGATGTACACGCGGCCGGTCTGCCCGATCTGCGATCGACTCAAGATCCTGTTCAAGGCCGCGAAGCTCCCCGTCGTCGCCGTACCGATCAGCGACAACGACGAGGCGTACCGGCTCTTCAGCGAAGAACTGCACGTGACGCGGTCTCCCATCGTCCTAGTGCACAACACCTTCCAGAAACCGACCTACTTCAGTGGATTCGACTCCGAACGGGCTCGGATCGTCATCAACTCCATGTTCGATCGCCTCGAGATCCTCTCGCGCTCCGTCGGCTCGCTCTCGGTCGAGCGCTACATCGAGGGCCTGGCCGCGAGCATCGAACCGGGGGAAGGCACCCCATTCATCCGGCCGGAGACCTTCGCGTCGATGGCGGCGAACCACCTCGGCCACGAGGATGCGTCGGCGGCGCACCGCAGGTCACCAACGCTGCTGTCGAACTCCCGCTCCCAGGTCCCTCCCCTGCTCCACTGACCCGGCACTGAACATCTGGAGGTGACGATGACCGCCGCATTGACCACCATGGCCGGGACACCGGCCCCACCCCAGCCGGCGCTGCCGGCCTGGATGCAGATCATCGAAGACAAGCTCAAACCGTTCCAGAAGAGAGTGCGCGACTTCATCCTCACCCGACCGGCCTCGGCCGTATGGATGGGCATGGCGAGCGGCAAGACTCTGGTCACCCTCTCCGCGCTGTCCTACCTGCGCGAACCCGGCCACATCCTGGTAGTCGCACCCCGCAACATCGCGGTGAGCACCTGGCCCGAAGAGGTCTTCGATTGGGAGATCCCGCTTCGGGTGACCTCGCTGAACATCACCCCTCCGGGGATGCGTGGCAAGAACGGTCGCCTCAGCAAGGGACAACGCAATCTGAGACCGGATGAGTTCAAAGCTCTCGTCGACAACACGGCGCTCGACAGACCCGGCATCTACACCGTCGGATCAGATCGCTTCACCGATCTCGTCAAACGCATCATCTATGCCGGCGAGCCTCGGGTGCGACCGGTCGGCCACGGGCGCGACGACGGTGTTGTCGATCTGGACGTTCTGCGGGACTCCTTCGGCAAGATCGAACAGGGTTTCGCCGAACTGTGTCGTGACCGTCGCGATCACGCCCCGGAGAGTGACCGCGGGGCTCTGGAGGACGAGCACCGAGAGATCGGGTCTGCGTTCGCCGAAGCCCGGCTGGTCAAGCTCAAACCGGGCACCGCGTCAGGGGCGGCTCCGACGGTGGTCGTGGCCCACCGAGACCCGAAGAAGGCGAAGCTGCTTCGCTGCGATCAGGTGCGCACCGACCTGGCGACCGTGATCACCGCGGTCACCGGTCAGGTGTTCAGGGTCGCGGTCAACGTCGCCAAGGCCGACTACTCTCGATGGCCGTTCCCCACGGTCATCATCGACGAGGCCCAGGGGTTCAAGAACCCACAGTCCCATCGCTGGAAGGCGATGGCAGCGGTGCGGCCGTATGTCCGGCGCGTCATCGAGCTCTCCGGCACTCCGACTCCGGAAGGCGCCCACGAAATCTGGCCCCAGATATTCCTTCTCGACCAGGGATCGACCCTCGGCACCAGTTACACCGATCATCTGACGACGTGGTTCATTCCTGACCAGACGGTTCTGAATCAGGTCACGCGGTGGGAAATCAGTCCGCAGAACGAAGCTCAGTTGCATCGAGCAATCTCGCATCTCGCGGTCTCTGCCGAGAATTCGGAGCTCAACCTCATCGGTTTCGCGTCGCCGATCACGCACCTCGCGCCGATGACCGACGATCTGTCGAGGGCGTACGAAGCATTCGGACGGGACGCCTTGCTGTCCGTCCTGCTGACCGGGCTCTCCGACCTCCGTCGACGAGCGTTCGACGACACCATGGTGGCCACCGCCGACATGCGCGCGGTCATCGAGGCCGAGAACGCCGCCCGGGAGCAGGCGAGGGGGGCCGGCTTGGACAAAACGGAGACGGAGGAGATGGTGGCCGAGGCGCGGCGGCAAGCTGTCGAGTCCACCGGGGATCGCACTCGCGCGCAGACCGCGTACGACGCCGTCACCCTCGATGACGCCTCCGCGCATCAGATCGAAGCCGCCAACGGCGGCGTGCTGCGCAACAAACTGCTCCAGTTCGCGGCCGGCGCGGTCTATCTGGACCTCGACAAGGACGACGATGGTTACGCCGCGGCGACCGTGATGACCACCCGGCCGGTTCTGATTCTGCATTCCGGCAAATTCGACAAGGTGGTCGACATTTGCCATCAGCATTTCGCCAGCGGCGGCGAAGGGTCGATCCTGATCGCGTATAGGTTCGATTTCGAGAAGACGATTCTGCTGCACCGTCTGCGTCAGGCCGGTTATCCCGGCGCTCGTGAGTACAACGGGATGCCGGACACAAAGAAGGCGTGGAATCGGGGTGAGATTCCGATCATGCTCGTCCACCCGGCCAGCGCAGGTCACGGGCTGAATCTGCAGTTCGGCGGTCACACTCTGATCTGGACGACCCTGCCCGATTCGAACGAACACTTCGGGCAGACCCCGGCCCGGCTCAATCGGCTCGGGCAGACCCGACCTGTTGTCGTGCACACGATTCTGACCGAGGGCACCATCGACATGTACATGCCCGGAGCTCTCGCGGACAAACAGGCCAGTCAACAGCGTCTGATGCAGGCCACCCGGTCCGAGCTCAAACCGGTCATCGCCTCAGCTGTCGCCGAGGTCAACTGCGCCGGCGCGAGCCTGTACGTATGAACGAAGCCCCGCACCGGATCCCGGTGCGGGGCTTGTCTGTAAAAGGGACGTCTCGATCACCGTGTGGTGTCGAGCAGGCTGACTGGGCCGATGCCCTTGGCTTCGTGGTACTTCGCGAGTATCTCCTTGCTGACCATTCCTCGATCCCCCACATCGATACCGTTGGCCTTGGCCCACAATCGCGCTTCGTGGTGCATCACTGCGTTCAATGAGCCGTGCGTGTTGCGGCCGACCTTCTTGACCTTGCGACCGCGCTTGACCACGTCGAAGACGGAGATCGCTTTCAGTTCTTCCTCAAGCTTGTCTCGATCGACGTCAACCACCCAGATCGCGTTGTCGAACACCACACCGACCCGATACGAGTTCTCCACCTCCTCGCCCGTCACGTCGCTGTAGACCGTCGTCGATTGCTTGATCACCATCTGTGTGCTCCGCCTGGTCTCGTCGGCACCGCCCCATGCCTGGTTTCTCACTTAATTGGGAATAATACACAGAGGTTGCGAGCGCGAGCCTCTTTGTACAGGTCAGGACGGTTGCGAGTCCGAAAACTGTTTCTCCACCGAGAACTGATTTCGTTATCTGATCATATTCGAGCGTGACTGGGTCATGCTGTCGATCGTCTTTATCGGACCGTCGGAACAGCGACCGCGGGTGAGTACAGGTGACCGTCGAGGTCATCGGATGCCACTGCGGGCGCCGGAGGTGCCCGCAGGAAGGGTTGCGGTGTGTCTGTGAAAGCGGAGACCAGCGAGCCCCGATGGGGCGCAAAACTCTCCGGTGGGTGGTGTCACCCTGGCGTGGGACTGATGAGAAATCAGGACTGCGCCAGGGTGACTCACACGCGATGAAACACACACCGTCCCGATGGTTCTCGAAGAACTTCAGTCGCTGATGCTCGACAGCATCAACACAGGAAACGTCCTGTAACGAGCGGCTTGTCGCCGCATTTGGCGCCCTATTGCAGAAATTCCCTGCCGTACCTCTCGGCGCCGGTCGGCACCTGTTCCGCCACAGCGCGACAGACCTACCGGTGACGAGGACCTCGGGTTCGTACCCCCAATCGGCCCGAGACACCTACCCACACCCACACCCAACACGAAAGAGTCGACATGACCACACCGACCGTCCCCACCGCGGAAAACATTCGCCCGGACCAGATCATCGTCGTTCAGGGCACCATCGAGTACGCGCGTACCGCGAGCCTGATCGATGGCCCAGAGCTCGAGCGCCGAGTCAAGAACTCGCTGAGCGCGTACCCGACCGAGTCCCCGCACACTCTCATCAATCTGTCGCAGCCCCAGATCGTGCCCTCCGACCCGGCGCAATTCAGCTGGGAGGAGGCGTACGTCCAGAGCCTGTTCTTCACGCACAAGAAGAATCCGGAGAAGGGCGTCGGTTACGAGGCCAAGAACGTCACCCGCAACCTCCCGACGCTGCTCGCGTTGGATCCCGAGGTCCCGGGCGCCCACCGCCAGATCGTCGAGCCCGAGGGCGAGATCGCCAAGGGGACCGTAGTGCGGATCGTGGTCAAGACCTTCCAGTCCAAGGACGCCAAGACCGGCCGGCCTCACCGCAAGCTCGGTCTCGGCCTCGAAGCCATCATCCTCTCGACCGCCGAGGTTCCGTATGCGCCGCGAGCTGGTGCCCGCAATCTCGATCTCAGCTCCTTCGGCATCACGGTCAGTGAGCCGCTCGTCGCCACCAAGGGTATCGAGAACGAGCCGCAGAACGAGATCGTCGGTACGGACGAGTCGGGTCTGCCGGCCGCGCCGGTGCAGCCCGCTGCACAGCAGGCTGTAGCACCGACTCAGCCGGTCGCTCCGGTGCAGCAGGCTGTAGCACCCGCTCAGCCGGTCGCTCCGGCGCAACCCGCTGCGCACCAGGCTGTGGCTCCGGCGGTGCAGCAGGCTGTAGCACCCGCTGCTGCGGCGCAGCCGATCGTTCCGGTCGCACCGGCCTACCAGGTCGCAGCTCCCGTGGCACCTGGAGCTGCGGCCCAGGGTGTCGCCGCTCCCGCTCAGGTGGCGGGTAACCCCGACGACCCGTTCGCCGGCGCTCCGGCCCCGAACTGGGGTGGCGCCGGCATCCAGCCGCCGGCATGACATCCGGTCGGACATAGGTCGACGACCTGATCGGAACAGGGCCGCGAGCTCCTCGAAAGAGGGCCCGCGGCCCTGTTCTTTTCGTTCACAGTCACCACCGAGTAGAAGGATCGGCTTCGCACATGAGCGCACACCAGCACCCACACCCTGCTTCGGTGTTCCCCGAGTTCTACACCAACGCCCACATCCGCTCCAGTCTTGCCCCGCACCGGCTCTGGACCGTATCCGACTTCGACAAGGTGCCGGTCGACATCGTCTCGGCCCTCGACACCTCGCCGGTGTGCCCCCGTTGCTGGCGACCGGAATGCAACGAAGTCCACGGCGCGCGAGTCGCGGATGCGGACACTCAGTTGCTGACCCTCGACGAGCTGACCGCCGCAGTCCCCGACGCTCGCAACGTCGCCACCCACCTGGACTGGCGCTCGTCCGGGTTGATGGTTCTCGACATCGAACCGCACTGTCCCCCCGAGGTCACCGATCAGCTGTTGCGTCTTGCGACCGGCAACACCGCCTCCCCCCGACCGAGAGCGGTGTACTCGGAGCTGTCGAGTTCGGGCCACGGGTACCATCTGCTGCTTCCGCTGCCGGAGAATCTCGCGTACTTCCCGAGAGCGTCGAACGCGACGAAGCTGCAGCACCCGAAACTCTGGTACGAGGTTCTTCTCTATCACTGGATCACTTTTTCGCGCAATCAGATCCCGCCGCAGCGTCTGGCCGCAGCCGCCGCCGAACCCAACGGTGCGATGTTGACCTGGGAGGGAGTGTTCGGGCAACTGGTCGAGATCGCACCAGGTGGCACAGCCACCGGCGACCAGGCACCGGGGCATTTCGACCAGGCGCTCGCGCTCTCGGGCGACGAACTCGATCTGACCAGCATGGAAGCCGAGGTCGCTCGCACAGTTGTCGACTACCTCGATCATGAGGACAGCAAGGACCTGATCGGCGACTTCCACGGGGACACTTCCCGGTGGGAGATGTCCCGGCTGATCCGTATCGCCGCGGTGGCCCAATCCAAACTTCACGTCCGGACCACGATCAACCGGATCACCAGCGCCGCGACACAGACCCGCGAACAGGACGAACAGCAGTTGCTACGCGTGGTTCACCACGTGGCCCGCGAAACGCTGCCGCCTCGAACCAAGCACGACGAACGCCGATCAGGCGTGTCCTACCTGCTCAAACGGTGCGCCGAAGCACTGGACCATCTGCACACCTAGAGCGAAGGAGCGGGTGGTTGGTCACGCGTTCGCGGCCAGTCGCTCGACCGAGTGGGGACGACGGGCGCACCGGAGGTGCACCCGGAGCGTGTCTGAGCGCGGTGTCCGCCACGAGACCAACGACACCTCTGCTGCTGCAGACAGAACCCACCGCACCACCACACCGACCCGGAAGAGACCACAGACATGACCTTTCTCCTGAACGACGACTTCATCCTGCGTCACCTGCGTCCGGACCTGCGCAACGCGCGGGTCGCGCCCTGCCTGCTCGGGCCTCCGGCGATCGGCAAGACCATGGCCGTCAACGCGCTGGCCCAGAACGGTGACTTCGCCGTGTTCTCCATCGACGTCAACACCCTCTCCGACGCCGCCGATCTCACGGGCGTGCGCACGGTGCCGGACCCGGCGAACCCGAACCGGTTCATTCAGGTCTTCTTCCCGCACCACACCATCCAGGAAGCCAACGATCACGCCCTGGGGAATCCCGACACCCTGGTCGTCATCCTGCTCGACGAGATCAACCGCACCAGCTCGGATGTGACCTCAGCGGCACTGACGCTGCTGACGTCGCGTCGCTGCGGCAACCTCAAGCTCGCCGACAACATCCGGTTCATCGTCACCGGCAACGACAAGGGCAACATCTCGATGCTCGACACAGCGTCGCTGACTCGTTTCGCCCTGTACCCGGTGCGCCCCGATGCCAAGGTGCTCCTGGACCTGCTCGGAGAGGATCTGCAGCCGGCCATTCGAGAGGTGCTCACCGAGCACCCCGACTGGGTGCTGCAGAACCCGACACCGACCGGGATGCTCGTCGTTTCCGCCGAGGACGACGACGACCACAGCAGCGCCGCGGTCTCCGATCGCGAGATGGCCGAGTTCGCGAGCCAGATGGACGACAGCCAGGACATGAGCCAGTACACCGCCCCGCGGACCATCGAGGGTCTCAATCTCTGGATGAACGAACTGGGCATCGCTCTGATGGCCGAGCTGGCGATGGATGAGGCGGTCAGCCCCGACGGGCAGACCACGACCGAGCTGATGCTCGGCATGCTGGCCCACACCGGCAACACCGCGTTCACCGCGGAGGTCCACGCCAAGGTGCTTGCCTCGCTGCTCGCGCCGGCGGCGATGTCCGGCGCAGGTGCGGTCACCATCTCCCGCCCCGCGGCCTGGGACGGGCTGCGCGCGGCGACGACCCGGAGCCAGATCGAATCGATCATCGCGTCGCTGGATCCCGACAAGCAGGCCGACGTGCTCATCTTCGCCCTGACCACCAAGGACGAGAACAAGCTCACCAAGCAGGTTCTCGATCTCATCATCGACCACGGCACTCTCGTCGCCCTGAAGAAAGACCAGCGCAGCGTGCTGCTCAACCGGGGTACCTCCGGAACGCTCAACCCGGCCTCGGTCAGCTACTTCCTGGACAAGACCACCTCACCGCTGGTCGTCTCGCTGACCCCAATCCACGAGTTCCTCGCGGCCTGACACCGCCTGACTCGGCGCTCGAGCCCCGGATCGCGATGTGCGATCCGGGGATTCGGTGTCTCCCCAGGTGACCCGACGCCCCACCTGGACCGCTTCTCGCACACCAAGAAAGGGCCATTCATGGCAATCATCATCTCGGGGCAAACGCCTCATCGCCTCAGTGCGCACGACTTCCCGCCGCCCTTGGTTGCCGACCCGGACGAACCCGGCGCCGAGTACGACCCGTCTACGGTGCTCACGGCGTTCGCGCGCGAGAACCTGCTCCGGCCGTTGGTCCCCGGCATGCCGGCGCACGCCATCGATTCGGTGACCTCCGCCCCGCTCGAGGCCGCCGATCTCGGACGAGTGCTGGCCACTCCGATTCTCGTCGACCCCGCCAGCCACAGCACCCCCGGGGACACCCCCGAGAACAACGCGGCCGCCTTGGATCTGCTGGCACAGACCACGCCGGCGATCTCGCGTGCTTCTCACCTGTACATCCGCCAGGTGTTCCTCAACCAGGGTCTCGGCCAGTTGAGTCTGCCGGCCCCCGCACCCGGGAGGGTGATCTATTCCGCGGAGAACGCCGTGTCACCGTCGGCGAAGGAGCTGCTCAATCTGATCGGCTCCGGCGCCTCCCCGACCGCCTACGACGAGGGAGAGACCGCCTGGACTCAGTTCTTCGTCTCCCTGGCTGCTGCGTTCCGGCCGTCGACCCTCGGTGTCGCCATGCTCGGTCCGGATACCTTCACCCGCTTCGGCGAACACCTCATGTCGGTGGCCCTGGCGCTGCACGCCGGCGGCAAGATCTCCGACGGCGTCCTCGACAAGTGCCGCCAGTGCGCCGCTCTCGAGCTCGACGATCTCACCGAAGCGTTGCGTCTGCGACCACATTCGGGCGTTCCGACGGAGGACTACTCCTTCGCTCGTCTGGTGGTCCACTCGCTGTTCTCCTTCGTCAAGGGTGAGCAGACCAGCGCCGAACTCGCCGCCGTCCCGGCGCAGGCCGCGCTGCTGCCATTCGATCTCAGTGAAGTGATCTGCCCGGAAACGATCGTCTTCGTCAACCTCGATGCGCACGCCCGCCGCGTGCCCGCCGACGTCAAGAAGCAGTGGATGTGGGTCGCCAACCAGCTCGCCGGCGGCCTGAAGATCATGTCGATGAAGTCGATCACCCGTCTCGGTGCCGCCAGCAACCGGCTGCGCAACGCTGAACGCAAGGCCGTCAACTCGCGCGACCAGCTCGAGGAGAGGACCAAGCGCGAGGCCGAGATCGGCGACTTCTCCGATGTCGCCCCTCCGCCGAATCAGATCCTGACCGATCTGCGGGCCAAGCTCAACCGTATGGCCAGGGTCAACAGGTCGGAGAACGTCAGGCTGTACAAGCAGAAGACTTTCTCCCGGGCCAACCGTCGCCGGCCGGACAATTCCGACGTTCCGGGGACGACCTTGCGCCGGGAGTTCATGCCCGACATCCACTACTACCCGGATACGTCCGGATCGATGAGCCTCCAGGACTACATGGACGGTGCGCTGTTCCTGATGATGATGGCGAAGAAGTTCGATATGAACTTCTATTTCAGCTCGCACAGCCACCTTCTGGCGCCGCAGATCCTGCTGCCGGTCAAGGGCAAGTCCCTCAGCCAGATGAGGAAGCTGATCGAGTCGGTACCCAAGGTCGGCGGCGGCAACAACTTTGCCCTGATCTACGACTTCGTCCAGGCCAGTGCCGATCGTCGTCGCCGGCTGAACGTCGTCGCCACCGACTTCGGGTGGATGGCGAACTCCTCCCACATGTTCACCCACCCGGACAACATCGTCTACGTCCCGGCGTTCGACCGTTCCGATCCTGACAACTGGACCTCGGTGAAGCGCAACTGCACGCACTTCATCAATTCCATGCGCCCGCTCGACCCGAACATCGACGCCAAGATCCTCGGCATGGGTTACGCGGGGGCGTCGTTCGACACCAAATGACCAGGTAGCGGAGGCGGGGACCCGACACCGTCTCCCGCCTCCGCGATCTGTCAAGCCCACTTTCACCACCTCGGCTCTCCGCGCCGGACGCCCTACCTCCGAGAGGACACCTCCCCATGACACACCGGACCACCGCCCAGCTCGGCGCAGCGCAGGTTGTCGCCAAGGACATGCACGACTTTTCCGACAACGACAAGAACGGTTCCGGCCCCGACCCCGGTGCCGGTCACGGTCCCGGCTCCGGTGCGGGGCCGGCGGGCTCACCGGGTTCGATGAGTCCGCTCGGTGCGATCATGGGCGGCTTGCTGCCGGGCGTGTCCGATCCGGACGACCCCAGCGAGGTCGCCAAGGAGATGCTCACCGACTACAACGACAAGTTCGCGACGGCGCTGCCCGCCGAATTTCGCGACGAGGTGATCGACCGCACGGCCGCCGCGCTGATCAGCAAGAACAAGCCCAGCGCGATCCTGCTCGGTCCGGCCGGTGTCGGCAAGACCCGTGTCGTCGAGGAGCTGGCCCGTCGGATCGCGACCGGTGATCCGACCGTGCCGCCGCGCCTGCGCGACAAGACGATCTACGAGCTGAACCTGTCTTCGCTGGTCGCCGGGACGATGTACCGCGGCATGATGGAGCAGAAGATCGAGGCACTGATCGCTTTCGCCAAGGAGGCGAAGAACGGGGTCATCCTGTTCATCGACGAGATCCATCAGCTCGTGCCCACCGACGGTCACGGCTCGAGTGCCCACGAAGAGCTCGCGCAGTCACTCAAGCCCGCTCTCGCGCGCGGTGACCTGCGTGTCATCGGAGCCACCACCGACCAGGAAGGTCGCCGGCTGGCCTCTGATCCGGCGTTCTCCCGTCGATTCACCCGGATCGGGGTCTCCGAACTCAACCAGGACCAGACGCGGCAGGTTCTGAGCAGGGTCCTTCCCAGCCTCCTGGCGCACTACAAGAAGGCCGTGTCGGTTGACGAGGCGATGCTCGATCACGTCATCACCCTCGCGGACGAGCATCTGGTCACTTTGCATCGTCCGGACAGCGCGTTGACCCTGCTGGATCGATCGCTGGCCAAGCTCACCATCAAACGGCACAAGCCGGACATCGCTGCGTTGATGGCGCCGGGCGACGCGTTGCCGCTGACCCGCGCGGTGATCAAGGAGACCGCGGAGAGCATGCACGGCTCGGACGCGGTCCCCCGCGGTTTCGATCAGCAGGCACTGACCGAGGCGCTCTCGCGAATCGAAGGCCAGGATCCGGTGTGCGAGCGTGCGATCACCCTGCTGCGCAGGGATGCTCGGGGTATCTTCCCGCGACGTCGGCCGATGGGATGGATGTTCGCCGGCGCTTCCGGTGTCGGCAAGACCGAGATCGCCCGCCAGATCGCTCACTCGATCATGGGTACCGAGCCGATCATTCTCAACATGGCCGAGTTCTCCGAGCCGATCTCGATCACTCGGTTGCTCGGGTCTCCCGCCGGCTACGCCGGGTCGGACTCGAACAAGGAGATGCCCTTCGATCCCCTCGATGCCAACCCGCGTCAGGTCATCGTGCTCGACGAGTTCGAGAAGGCTCACCGCGATGTGCAGCGCATCTTCCTGTCCGCGCTACAGGAAGGCTCCGTGCGGATGGCATCGGGGAAAACGGTCGACTTCAGCAAGGCCCTCATCATCGCCACCACCAACGCCGGTCGCGACAACATCTCCAAAGGTGGGCTCTCCCTCGGCTTCACCTCGTCCTCCCCCGCCGCGACCGGGGCTCACACCATGAGCCGCGAGCAGCTCACCAAGGCGCTGACCACCACGCACGGCGGCACGGGCTTCGAGCCCGAACTCCTGGGTCGATTCGCCTGGATCGTCGCCTTCGACGTCATCTCGCGCGAGGTCTACGGCAGAGTGCTTGCCGCCACGTTCGTGCGCCTGCGCGGCGAACTCGAACGCACCAATCCGTTCCTGGCGGCGTCATTGCCCGACGAGCTCACCAATGAACAGATCGCCGAGTTCATCGACAACAGCTATGTGCCCGCCCAGGGGGCGCGTCCGGCCGAGACGACCATCCGCAACTGGATCGAGGACGTGCTCGACCCCGTCGCATGACCGAACCACACAACAGGGGCCTCTGCGATTCGCGAGGCCCCTGTTGCGCATTCGGGACACCTTCTCTCCACGCACTATCCGCGCAACTGCCACAAATCGTCCGTCAGCGGATCGCTCACCGTCCGTAGGCGATTTGAATACCACCCAGCATCCGTGCTCTAGCCGCACAACCACCATTTGACGTCCGCCACCACCGGACCGCGCAGAGCGCATCTGAAAGGAAACATCATGGTCTTCCAGCAACTGGTCGCGAGCAACTACGCCAAGGACCTCACCGAAGCCGCCGCAACCACCCTCGTCTCCTGCGAGAGCGTCCACCGCGACAAAGGCGAATCCGCCATGGCGGCACTCGTCGACGCAATCGACACCGGCGGCCTGTTCGACTTCGAACAGGCCCTGACCCTTCTCGTCGGCCAGGCCGTGAACATCCACGAAGATCAGCGCGATCACCCTTCGTTCGAGGATCCGGCTTCACTGGCCGACTGGCTGCCCACCGGACAGGACGAAGAGGACCGACTTCTGTCCCTGTTCGATCCCGAGCCCCGTGCGCTCGCCGACTGGCTGCCCACCGGACAGGACGAAGGGGACCGCATCTTGTCGCTGATCTCCTCTGAACCGTTCTGACACTTCTGCCGTCGAGACCGTCGGCTTTCTCGCGTCGAGCGGAGAGCGCAGTGAGCGCGCCCATGGGGCGCACCGGAGGGGACCAGACACAGCTCACCAGCCGGGCAAAGTGCCGGCCGGATCGTGCGGCCGGCAGCCGAGCTGGAAACCACCACAGACACCACCACTGACCACGTGAAAGAGGAGACCGGCCATGCCGATCGAGCCGCTGATCATCGACGACGACCTTCTGGATGTCGACTCCACCGAACCGAAGTACACCGCCAAGGACTTTCATCGCGAGATCACCGGCACCGGCGGGCACCGCGGTCGCATCGACGTCAGCGTGCACCCGGCGAACCCCGATCTCAGCTACGACCCGATCCCGAAGGTGGACGCCCCGACGAAGGAGCAGATCGACGGAGAGACCTCCGTCCGGACGCTCGTCACCCAGCCGTTGCTCGAGCAGCACTTCGAGAACTCCCTCGTGCAGGTCTACATGACCGATGTCGAGCGAGCCCGCGCCGGGCAGACCGCCACCGAGCTCGAGGCCTCCCCGTACCTCTACCGGTTCGGTGTGCCCTCGATCGCGCACTTCGAGGAGGTCAAGAAGGCCAAGAAGGTCGACGTCCGTCTCGTGCACGACATGTTCGACGTCAGCGCGTCCCTCGGTGGCGGTGTGCCCGGCTACCGGTTGTGGCTCAACCTGGAGCCGCAGCTCGTGGTGCTGCGTGATCGCGGTGTCATGGACGCCAGCACTGGCAAGAACGTCTGGACCAAGACCACGCACATCCGCTACCGCATGGAGCTCTACGCGATCGCCGACGAGCAACACACCGACGAGCTCTACGACGCCGACGGCGTCACGGTGTTGCTCGATGCCGCCGGCGCTGCGGTCACGGCCCCGTCGATCACCGAGATCGCCGCGGTCACCGATGTCGTGCGCTTCGACCCGCTGAAGTTCGACGGTGTCGATTCGTTCGTCCAGATCAACTACTCGTTCAACGTGCCCGAGACCCTGGCCGAAATGATCGAGTCCACCGTGATCTACCTGCGTGGTAACCGTTCCGGTGCGATGCCGGTGTTCGACAACAAAGCGTTCCTGGCGTGGTCGCTCGACCACTACTCGGTATACGACCGACTGTGCCACGCGGCCGAGGTTTTCCAGACCGAGCTCGTCGTCGAACCCACCCTGACCTACATCCACCGGCTCTACGCTGCGGTGCACTGGACGGCGACCGCCCGTGGCACTGCGGTCGAGGCCGTCGACATGGATTCTGCCGGCCGACAGCTGGCGTTCCTGGACAACTTCCCCACCCCGCTCGAGGCCTACACCGCGATCTACAACGGTCTGCTCGCGCTGGACAACTCCGGGCCGATCGCGACCGCGCTGATCGCACGAAATATGCAGCTCAAGCAGAACGCCGAGCTGCAGCGACTCAACGCAGTCAAGCATCTGCTGCCCGTACCCGGACCTGTCGATCCGGCCCGGTACACCATCCCGGACTACGCCTCGATCCAGCAGCGTGCGGCCGTGGAGACGACCGAACCGCTGGTGATGGTCGTGGCCGGCGCAGGTGCCGGCAAGACCTGGACGATCACCGAGCGCATCAAGATGCTGACCCTGGGCTGCTCCGTCCCGCCCAGCTCGATCCTGACGCTCTCGTTCACCAACGCCGCGGCCGACGAGATCCGCGATCGCAATCCGGGTATCGAGTCCAAGACCATCGCCCGGATGATCCACGAGATCTACACGACCAACTTCCCCAACCAGGAGCTCTCCACCATGGAGACGATCCAGAACTCGCTGGGAATCTACTTCGGGGCCAAGGTGCACACCGACCCCGTCCTCAGCGAGTTCCATCGGTTGGTCGGCAACTCGATCGTCAAGGAGACCAACGCGGACATCATCGCGATGAGCGCGTTCATCGAGCGGTACACCAGCGAGGTCGTGACCATTCTCGACGCCATCGGTCAGACCACCCTGGAACTCGAGATCATCCTCTCCTACCTGCTGATCGACAGGCTGGTCGAGCCGTGCACCAGCCCGGCCTACCTGATCATCGACGAAGTGCAGGACAACAGCGCATTCCAGTTCGTCTACGCCATGCGGTACGCGGCCAAGCACCAGTGCGCGCTGTACATGGTCGGTGACGCCAGCCAGACTCTTTACGAGTTCCGGGCAGCCAATCCGAAGGCGCTCTCTGCGCTCGAGGCGTCCGGTGTCTTCACGGTCTGCAAGTTGTCCACGAACTACCGGTCGGCACAGGAGATCCTTGACTTCGCCAACATCCATTTGCGCGAGATCGAGGCCAACCGGTTCACCCAGATCCAGTTGCAGGCGAACGCCGTCGATGCGTCCACCGTGGACAGTTTCACCAACTCGGTGCGTCTGATCAGCAAGTCCTGTGGAACGCAACGGGCGTTCGATCAGAACCTCAAGCAGTATCTGAAGGGCGAGCCGCTCAAGGAATACTTCACCACCAACCTCGCAGCTCGCGAGACCACGGTGGTGCTCTGCCAGACTCGGCGTCACGCCAAGATGGCGCAGGAGGCTCTGACCGAGATGTTCCCCGGGGACGCGGTGCACAATCTCGTCAGCGACCGTGCCTACAGCATGAAGACGTTCTCCACCTTCATCGCACGGCATTGGGACCAGATCACGTGCGTGGAACCCTCGGTCGCACCGTTCACGTTCCACCAGCAGATCCGCAACCAGATCGGCTCCCTGGAGCCGCGCAACACCGAGGTGGCCGAGAAGGTTCTCCTCGACGCCCTGGTCGATTGGTGGAAGCAGACGAACAGCCAGTGCCAGAGCTGGTTGCACATGGTCGCCTCCGGGATGATGACCGATGCAGATTTCTTCCTGCATCTGCGCAAATCCATCCTGGATTGCGAGATCCGCAACAACGCCATCCGCAACTCGCTCACCGGTCAGAAGAACGCGATCCGCAAGGAGGAAATGGCTGCTCGAGATCCCAAGCTCCTGGTCTCGACGGTCCACGGCGTCAAGGGCATGGAGTTCGACCACGTCGTGGTCGTGCTCTCCCCCGAGACGTCGAACTCCCGCAAGGACGAGTCCTACAAGCGGCTGCTCTATGTCGCTCTGACCCGGGCCAAGATGGACGAGGTCATTCTCGCAGGTGTCGGCTCCGCCAAGCCTCGCATCGAGACCGACCACGAGGCTGTCGTCGAAGCTCTGCGCCGCAGGGAAATCGAGGACGCACCTCCGGCCCCGGACGAGCACTCGGTCCAGATCATCGAGGTCGCCGAAGGCGATGTGGTGGATCAGATCAATGCTCTCGGTGCCGAGGTGGGGATCGACGTCCGCGTCCCCGCCGCGGTCGGGTCTGTTGCCGGCGGCGAGCAGGACACCCCGTTCTGAATCCGCTCCGGTGCACTCCGGGGGCGATCATCGCGATCGCCCCCGGAGGTGTGCCCATCGCACAACACCGTCCGCCCACCAACAGAGAGTGACTGCGATGCCCGAAATCGATTTCCGCAGCATTGCTGGGTTGGTCCTGGTCTACCGGTCGGAAGGGACCGGCAGACTCTACGACCAGTCCGCCTCAGACCTGGTCGCTTCAGGAACCCTCATCGACCCGGAAGGCCCGAGGGCCGGTGACGACATGGAATTGGTCGGATACCGCTTGGTCTAATCTTCCAATCAGCTGATATCCGAGGAAGGCGTTCATTCGACTCACGACTTCAGCAACAGGTTGCGACACAACACCGAAAGAGACCCGCCATGCCCGACACAAACAACATCGACAGACCCGACGAGAGCGTCGACAAACCTTTCGACCTCATCCCGCTGGATCGAGCTCCTGGCCTGGTCTTGCCGATGATCGCCCGTTTCGCCAAGGGGTTGCCCGAACCGATGATCATCGGCGCACACGACAGGCCGGTGGCGGCGCTGGTCACGATCGAGGATCTCCAGCGACTGCGCGAGTACGACCAGCGCGCGCTCGACTCCGAGGACTCCTTCTACTCCGAGCTCAATGACCGAGTGCAGAGTGCAGACACCACGGAGGTCGTCACCGATCTCAATGCCTTCGCGCGCACTCTAGGGCCGCTCGGAGAGCAGTGGGCCAACAGGCGTTCTCAGGGCGATCGGGGCTGACGACAATGACCGGTGCGCCGTACCAGCTCGCTTTGCATCCAGCGTTCGAACGTGACCTGCAGGACCTGGCGGCCGAGGCCGGTCGCAACCCCGCCGGGGAAGCGCGCCGGCTGCTGATGGTCACGCTCAGTGCGCTCGAGGCCGTCCGGGACGGCACGATCCCCGTGCGTCCGCTGGACCAGATGAGCTCCTACCCGGACCTGTCCGATTGCAACAAGGTCTATATACAGACCGATCCGAACGCCAAACCGAAGTATCGGCTCGTGTGGCGTGAGCGGGCGTCGGATACGCCCGGTGAGCCCCCGGTGCGCCAGGTGATCCAGCTCGGTGAACGTGAACTCGGCTCGGTGTACCACCTGGCCGGCCAACGGCTCGGCCGTCCCGCCGGTGTGTCCATGGACGAGCTCATGGAGCCACAACGCACCGACATCGCGGCAAAACTCTCCAGCCTGTCACAGCCACAGCCACAGCCACAGCCACAGCCACAGCAGCGCACCAGCAGTCTGAACATGGACTACTGAAGAACGTCGCCGCGGAGCGATCGCGCCCCGGTGACGTGAGCGTGACCGTGCCCATATTGTGGTAATGCTCACGAACCCAATGCGTTTCGACCTCCTGGCCTCGTCGCTCGACTACGTGAAGGCAGACAGTATCGGGACGGTCGCGGAGTGCCGTCTCGTCGCCCGTGAAGCACCCGCCATCGCTTGGGACGAGAGGCACCGCTTCGCCCGGATTCGAGGCGGAGCCTGACGACAACCCGTACCGCAACTTGTCCTTGTTCTCAAACGAAAGAAGCCATGACACTCGACTCGAACGAATTTGTATCCATCGCCCGCCCGAAGAGCAGCCGCGCGCAGATCGTGACCGCGTGGATCGCCGCCTCCCTCGCCGTGCTTCTGGCCTTGTTCGCGGCGGTGACCTGGTTCATCCTCTCCGCCTTCGGTAACAGTCTCGACAACGCGTTCGACGACTTCGAAGAGTCGTCCGCTCCCAGCGCCGTGACGCAGTGGCTGTGTCTGCCGTACACCCAGTTCGTCCTCGAACAGCACCGCGCCGGCCTCACTCCCGAGCAGATCATGGCTGTCCTCGAGGTGTCCGAGTACAAGCGCGGCGGCCAGCTTGGCGTCACCCCGTCGGTCGCTGAGATCAACGAACCTCGTCTCGACTCGCCGGAAGCCTGCGGGCTCCCCTTCGAGATCATCAACGCTGCGGACAATGCGGGCCCGACTCCCTAGCGATACAACAGAAATCTGAGACTGAACTGACGATCAGCACGAGACAGAAATACGCCCGCTCCGAGACTATCTCGGAGCGGGCGTGTCTTTTCAGCCACTCCCGACAGGCTAGCTCGCACCCACGCCATCGACCCCACCCTCACAACGTCACGTCGAGCGGGGAGCGAGATTCTCGGCGTCGACCCACAACCACAAATCCATGCCGCTACTGCGGTTCGCCGAGCGGACCGGCACGCAGACCTGCCCGAGCCAGCGGCCGTCAGCGACCCGGAGCCAACAGTGCAGGTGCCCGAGCATCCGCGATTCGAGCTGCACTCCCCCGGCACGGACCCTGAGCGGCAGAGTGTCGGCGCGCGTGAATCCCGAGCTGCCGGGCAGTACGCGGGAGACATCGACGAACACCGGTGCGGGACTGTCCAGGTGGCGGACGGTCGGGGTATCAGGAAAGGGTTCCACCCAGTCGTCGAGTCCCGGTGGCAGGTTCACCGCGCCATCCTCAGTGGTGCTATAGCCCCGCTGTCGTCGGTGGCCTGGATCCAGTCGACGTGGCCGCCGCGGCCGCTGAGGGTGACGGTCCGGTGGCGCGGGTGGCCGCCGCGCGTGGTGACCTGGACATCGAGGTCGATGCCGGTGATGCGGCCGTAGCCCGGCTCGAGGCCGCGGTAGCCGGCGACCCGTGCGTCGAGATGGACGTCTGTTGCCGGCCAGCGACCCCCGGTGAAGGCGAGGACGGCGCCGTTACGGCGAGCGCGAGCGGTCACCGCTCGAGCACGGCTGGGTGGCACGTCCGCGCCTGCGAGCGACACGAGGATCAGGTCGATGCCGTCGACGAGCACCGCGGCGACGGCGACTGGGTCGGGACCGGGCTCTTCGATCACCGCGCACCGGCTTAAGTCGGCGCCCATCTCCGCCGCTGCCAGCAGGCCCAGGTCCGGCGATCCGACGACGGCCGCCCAGCCACCGGCAGCGGTCACCGTCGCGATCAGGCCCGCGCGCAACGAGGCGACCCCGTCCACGCGAATTGTCGAACCGCGGGCCAGGCCCCGATGCGGGAGCAGGTCCGCGATCGGCGGTGGAACGGGCAGTGCCCGGATCGGCGACGGCTCCACGCGCTTCAGCGCATCCAGCTCGACCTCGCCGGATTCTGATTGCGCGTCGGTGCAGGTCAGAGCGGCAAGCGAGGGTCGAACGGGGCCAGCAGATCGTGCCGGGATCTCGGCCATGCGCTGACGCAGGCGCTCGATCGTCGCCGCCGTCGACTCCGCCACGGCGGACCTCCCTTCGCACACCCCTCCCGATAGTCTAGAACACCAGTTCGAACGTTTCGGTTCCGAGATCGAGGTGCTTCGGCAGTGCGGCTACAGAGACGGCCTCGTCGGGCACGCCCAGCTCGGTCAGGCAAACTGGGACACTCGAACAACAAGGGGGGTGCATGGGTGCCGTGGTGAACATCGAGGTCCACCTGGATCAGTCCGATGAGGTCGAACTGAGGTGTGACGGCGCAATAGCGAATCGGATTCGGCGCGACTGCAGCGGCTCGGTGCCCGACCCGAATCGAGAGCTCCGATGGGTGGTGCCGCTCATTGCCATGGCTGCTGTGCTGGTGTGCCTCCCCTTCCTTCTGCTTCACGGTGGCGTCGATGGTTGACAACCCGGCCATCCCCCTGGCGGAACCCGAAGACGAGCCGGGTTCGGACTGGATCGACCCGGACCTCGACCCCGAGGCTCACATGTTGTGCGCGGCAATGTGGTCTCGCGACGTCGACGAACTCCGGTTCGTGACCAGCCTGGTACGTGAAGACGACTTCGCCGATCCCTTCCGCCGGCCGATCTATGCCGCCATCCGCGACGCCGTGGCCGGCGGCCGGCCACATGACCCGGTCAGCATCAGTGCCGAACTCGCGCGAGCAGGCACTGATCGCGTCCCGCAAGCCATCCACCGCACCCACCGCAACGTCCTCACGCTCGGCAGTTCCGCCGGCGCCGTCCGGCACTACGCTGCCACCGTCGTCGCCGCCGCCTATCGGCGCAGCTTTCATGAGCTCGCCGGAACGATGCGACACGCCGCCGAAGCCGCGGCCGAGGACGAGCTCTTTCCGATCCTGGTCGAACTCGGCACCAGGCAGCGCGCCGAGCTGCGTCGCCTCACCACACTCCGCGGTGGCAACGTAGATCTGCAGAACTGAGGACTGCCGAGGCGCGCTGATTCGTTCCGTCACTTTCCCGCCATGGGGCTGGATCGAACGCGTCGTCCACGGCCGCGAGCGCCCGATCCACCCCGACCAGACCAGCCCGCGCCCGAGACAACACCGCGGCCGACGACAACGGATCGCCCAGATCGTCGACACCACCGACATGCCTGTGACGGTGTCCGAGGACACCGTCATACTGAAACCGACGCCGATCTTCCACAGAACATCCGTTCAAGAAGGCGTCGCAGGAAGACATCTCGGGGAGGACACGTTCAATGCAGAAGCCCAGACGCCTGATCGCCACCGGAGCCTTCGCTCTGGCAGCCACCGGCGCCGCTGTTGTCGGTACCGTCGTCGCCGCGCCCGCGGCCTCGGCTGCCGTAGCCCCCGGCAACTACACCTTCACCACCTTCAACTTCGGCATCCCGTCGAGCACGCCAGCCAGCATCCACGACGGTGTCCTGACCTTGCATTCACCGATCGGACCCGCCAACTACCGGATCATCGACGTTCCCGGGGGCGGATACATCGACTCCGGGCAGGGACAGCGATACTTCCTCGGCGGTGAGAGCTTCTTCGGTCCTTTCGTGATCGGTCACAACACGCTGACCCCGCGCTGAACGAACCCTGTCAGCGCATAGCTACACAGAACGCCGTCTCGTGCTCCACGAGGCGGCGTTCTCCGTTCTACACAACTGGCCGAGCGCCCGGCCGCAGCTATAGAAAATCCGCCACCACCCGACTGGCTACCCACAACCTGAGAGAAACAGGATGGACCAATGAACTCCGAACCCGAACAGACAGAACACATCCCGACGCCATATGGCCGTCTCGGCGTGGATCACTTCGATCGGGCAACCGTAACGGTGAAGATCTGCGGAACCCGTGCCGACGCAAAGTTATACGTCAACACACCATTGTCCCGGCACCGGAGGCCTGATTGGACTGAACAGCACCGACACCACACAGTTGAGGGCGGATTTGCCGCCGCGTGGGACTTCATTGTGGGAGCGGGTTATCGGGCGTCCGGTGGGGTCGACCTCGTGCGGAGCGACAACGGAGCGGTGAGTTACGCAATAATCGACTTCGACGCGGCCGGGAGCCCACAGCAGCCGGTGCCTCTCGCGATCTTCATCGAGGCCTTGAACCTGCTGACCGGCGATCCGAAGTGGGTTGCCGAGAGAGTTGCCGACGACCCCTTCACGCACTTCCTCTCCACGGAAAATCACGGCTGGACCTGCTATCTCGATGCCTGAACAACGGGCCTCGGCGGGTCGAATATCCTGATGACCGGGTGTTCTGGCCATCGCTCGGTCCAGCTGTCGGCGTTCATCACAGCGCAGCTCGCAAGGAGGCAGGAGTCCAACGACGCACACGGCGCATAGATCCGAAGCGACTCCGGCTCGGTGATCTGGCGCACGGTCCCCGAGATCCAGACAACCGGTCAGGCGGGGGACTCGATGCGCAGGTCCACATCGTCCCAGTGCCTCTCGGTCGCCCGCAGGACAGCGCCCGTCGACCGGGCCCTCGCCACCACCGCTCTCGCCTTCGACGGCGTCATGGCCGCGCCAGATAGCCCGAGAACGATATTCCGACCGTTTGACGCCCCCGTTCGGGATTCTTCACCGGACCACCTCTACGGGACTTCGCAGGTCAGCAAGTTCCAGTCATGGGACGGCAATCGGAATGAGCCCGGGTAGGGTTCGTCATATGGAATCCCGAAAGTCGTTCGTCCTGCATGGAACGGTGTGGCATCGTCAGCTCTGCTCTAGAGTGGCTGGGTTAACAAACATCGGCAGGTAACAATTTCGCTTTTCCTAGCCGACGCATCAGAACATCGACTTATATCCGTGCTCGATATTCCACAACCTCTTTGCGATCTGCTTCTCGTGTTGCTGTGAAGCATTTAATGATCGCTCCAGGTTGCTGTGATGCTCGCTCTGCATGGCGGACTGACGATTAATAGACGCAATCATCGAGTGTGACTGGTTATCGATCGAGCCAGCGATGCCGTCGATGCTCGAAGAAAGCGCGGAGATCTGAGAGGAAATCTGTGCACCTACCTGCCGCACTGCCGTTTGCAGATTGGCGAAACCGCGTTCCATAATCGCGTTACCTCGCCACATTTCGAAAATCTGCGCGAAGTCACGATCGCCTTGGGCGCGCCGGGTGTACTTAGCCATGGCGTCCGAGATTGCGGCGTAAGATTGAAGCGACTCCAGCGATATCGAGGATACCGCGAATGGGGGGACCTGGCCGTTGTAGTCCCTAGCGGCATCCTTGTAGCGGTCCGCGCAGGAGTCTATCTCTTGAACTGCTTTCTTATACGCATCTAAGTGGCAAGCACATTCTTCGACAGAGTTCCAGAATGGGTTATAAACACGCTCTTTCCAGTCGACGTCTGCTCGCTCCAACGCCGCGACGGCGTTGGCAAGGTCGTCAGGCAGACTGTTAAGCATCCTCAACGCGGTCGCGTTGGCATTCTCTATCGAGTTCTTGAGCTGCTGCTGCCTACTAGCATCCTGCTCACGAGCGGCACGCTCCTGGCGCTCTTTTTCATCTCGCTGCCTCTGCTCCGCGTCGGCCGCATCTTCTACCTTCTTGGATACCGACTCCATCACGTAGAAGATTAAGGCAAGCACGGCAAGAATTGCAGCTGCCTTCATCCAGCCGTATCCCGTGAATAGAAGCCAAGTACCTTCCTTCTCGGGGTGCCGCTCTTTGTCGAAGTCGGTTGGACTCGTGAAGAAATAGAAGATCGAGGCAAAGACAACCATGAAGGCTGAGCCAATGGCGCCGAGCCACGCTGCAGCGCAAAGATTCCCAAGAAGTTTAGACGCCCTCACTGCTGGCCCCCTCCATCTAACCTGCGCTCCCGATGTGGTCAGCTGGTCGACCGGCGCAAGGTGTCCGTGACAGGCAAAGCATATAGTCCCGTGCTCGGGTTTGCGCAATTACTCGCGTCAACGATTCGCGATGATAGTTACTGGCAGTAACTATCACTCCGCTTTGCCCCTTTCCCTAGCACAGCGTGCCGCAAATGTATGTCCTCCGTTCGTTCTACCTTCGATGCTTCGATCGCTTTCGTCCCGCTATAGCGCCATCTCGCGAAACGAACAGCCGCCCAAGAGTGGGCGGCCATCCGGAGTCAGACAACAGGTCTACTTGGTCGCCTTAGACGAACTGCGGACATTCTCGGCTCGGGGAACCTGCTGACCCGGCACGGTCGACTCACCGCGGTGATCGATTTCGGCGGGCTGGGGCTCGGGGACCCTGCCCACCGAATCCGAGTGAAGTTGACTGATGGCCAACCTATTTCCCTGAGTTCGGCTCAGCTTAAGGATCGAGAGCCTCACGGTACGCCGAACCTGCACCGGGGACGAAGTGGTGTTCGAGCGCGGGCCGGCGGGGAGTCGGCACTCGTTCCGTATGCGGATCCTGTACCGGTGAGTGCGTCGCGCGTACCGTCATTCGTGTGAGCGATACGTGGCTGACCATCGAGATTCTCGACGGGGAGTTCCCGGCGACGGCGTGGTGGCGCGGGCACGGCGAGGCGCTCATCGAGGCGGCGTTGACGAATCGCGCCCGCAACTGGAATCAGCATGAACACCGGTGGGGCGTGGTGGTGGAGGTCGAGTTCGCCGATGAGGAGACCGCCGATGCGTTCCGCGCGTTGCCTGCGGTGGTCGCGGTGCTCGACGCGGTACCCGACAGGCGGGCAGGGTTGCTGGTGTACCGCGGACATGGCGGCGGTGCGGCTACGCGGGTACCGCGTATCCCGAGGCCGACGCGGGGGTCCGACGCGGCAGCGCTGCCACTGCCCGAACCGGAGCCGATCACCACGGAGTGCTCTTCCAGCGAACCTGCGTCCCCTCTTCATGTGTGAGCTGAGAAGCCTGACTGTTGAGTCCGTCGGATTCCGACGATGCGCGTGACCAACCAGGGGGTTACCGAGGCACGTCCGGTCGTCGCACTACAGCTTCGCCCCGGCAGCGTCTCGCATGAGGAACCCGCACCGGGACGAGGTCGGTGCCTGCGCGTACCGACGGCCGCTGGCGTTTCGTCCCGCAAGCGGATCCGCTTACGGGACAGGTCGGGGACCGCGAAGCTGAACGTTAGTCAGATCTCGCGCTGTGCCGCGATTGTCGGCGGCCTCGAGTGCGCAGGCGCGGTCGGCGAGAACGCTCTTGCGCCTCGGCTTCTCCACGCGCCTTGGTGCCTGCTTTCTCGGTTCGCACCGCCTTGCGATCGGCCCACGCGGCGACTGTGGCTTCGGTGTCATGCGGCACGGTGATCAGCGGCGGTCCCGATGGCAGTTGGTACCGAGCGTGCATCACCCGCTCGTTGAACTGGGCTATCTCGTGTCGAACCGCCTTTTCGTTCGGTAACTGATCGAGTTGCTCGTCCAGGGCGGCGTCATCCTTGCGCAACTGAATGGAGGGCGGCAGGAAGGCAAGCCCTTCACGTTTCATGAACCTCTTGAGCCACCAATCCGGGTCATGGGCGTCGGACAGATCGAGTGGCTTACCGCTGCCGGGAAGGTCGTCGAAATCGCCCCGTTCGATCGCCTTCCGAATGTGCATGTCGGCGAGCAGCGCAATCGCTGTCTCGGCGTCGAAGGCGAAAGCGGAGGGGTTGCAAAACGTGAGGGGCAGCTCGTGCTCAGGCATCGTCGGAACTCCACTTCTCACAACGTTTTGGGTCACGTGTATTATGTCATGTGTATTGCCAAAAGGGAGGAACCGGTGCCGAAGCAGGTTGATCACCACGAGCGGCGTGAGTTGATCGCTCATGCGCTCTGGCGAGTCGTCGATCAGCACGGCTGGGCGCGGGCGTCCATGCGCGAAGTCGCCCGCGAGGCGGGAGTCTCACTGGGTCAGTTGCAGCACTACTTTTCCTCACGCGCCGAGATGTTGGCCTTCGCCATGGAGTTTGCTTCCGAACAGACATCACGCCGAGTCGCACGAAGCCTGGGGTCGCTCGACCAACCTCCGCATCCTCGCGACGTGCTGCGAGTAGTCCTCACGGAGATGCTTCCTCTTCGAGCCGACTCCCGTGCTACCAGTCGTATGAACGCGGCTTACGTGCTCGAAGCGATGCACGACTCATCGCTGCGCCAACAGGTTGGCCTCGGGCTGCGGGATGGACGCGCGATGGTCGAAAGTCTCATCCGGGAGGCGATAAGCCAGGGGCATATCCGTCGCGATTGCGATCCGGTTATCGAAACGGACCTCGTACTCGCGTTGACCGGCTTCGCTACCCTTCTCGACCTCAACGTCATCGAACCGCAGGCGGCGCTCACAGCAATTGACCAGCATCTCGATCGACTCTTCGGACCCGCGTCATGACCGGCGCAGTTTCCCGTTGTCCATCGGGTTCGGCGGCAAACCTATCCGCGCTCAGCGCTTCGTCGCCAAAGGGGGTCTGATCTTCATGACGAGCCATGAACGCGCGGTGCCACGGTCGGGATCAGCTCTTGGCGATGAGTTTCCATCCGTGCACGGTCAACCCGAATCACAGAACACCAACCCGAAATGAAGGAGAGCTCCAATGCCGCAATACTTTTTGACCCTGCCCCATGACACCGCCGATGGGCCGACGATGGACTCGATGCAGGACATGGACCCCGCCGAACTCGAGAAGGTGATGGCTGCGGTAGAAAAGTTCAACAACGATCTCGTTGCTGCTGATGCCTTTGTCACCGCGGGCGGACTGCATCCACCCTCCACCGCGATCACCGTCGACGCGACCGGCGACGTTCCCACCCATATCCCGGCACCGTTCGTCGAGGCGACCGAATATGTCGGCGGATTCTGGATCATCAATGCAGACGACGAAACCGCCGCCCTCACCTGGGCCGAACAAGCCTCCGCCGCACTGGGATCACGCATCGAAGTCCGCGCCCTCCAAGAAGAACCCCAATAGCGTCGCGTCAGGTGTAAGCGGTCCATCTCGGCACTAGAGCGCACGTTCGCCGAGTCGGTGCAGTCGAAGAAGGTGACCCGTCGCCCCGATGGCGTGGCTGATCGAGAGTTCCCGCGATCCCTCCCCGGCAACGCGCGAGAGAGCGAGTGTGGCCCGTGGGGCCGCCGTTCACTGCAGGTTCTCGAAGTAGGCGCGTTCTGTCCTGTTGCTGACGTGGTTGCAGTTCGGCCGCGGGCATCGCGGCGCTTGCCGTCTCGGAGGCCTGCTCATCTGCACTCGATTGACGGTCGGTGTCCGTGTCCCGCCGGTGCATCGTTGAGCGGGCCACGTATAGGCCCATCCAGCGTGTCGGTCTGCCTTACGCGGGGTGCCCGTTCTCCAGATAGAGAGTTGTGTCGTCGACCCTAGCCTGCAGTGCCTTCCGGGTCCGTCTGAGCATGTGTTCCGGTAGGCGGTGTTCTAGTTCGTCGTCGGTGCACCACGCCCAGCTGCGGAGTTCGGCTTGTGGCAACACGATCGCGGCCGACTGGTCCGACGTCAGGACGCCGGCGTCGTATATGAACAGTAGCCCCTCGATCCGGTTGGGGCTGGGCGCGACCCAGTCGGTCACGAGCAGCCGACCGGGTTGAACCGGAAGGCCGAGTTCGTAGCGGATGGCGCGTGCGGTGGCGGCGAGCGGCGACTCGTCGGCCTTGACCACCCCGCCCGGCAGCTGCCAATACGGTTTGTAAGTGGGCTCGACCAACAGGGTGCGGCCGCGGTCGTCGGTGAACAAGGCTCCCGCCGCGATCCGCTTCTTGGGCAGTCCACCGAGGTATTCGGCGCGCTCGGGTGTCATTGACTCGAACATGGTCTCGGCGGGCATGTCGGTTCCCTCTTCCAGGTTTCTGATGGTGATGTCCACGGTGGCGGCCAGCCGGTCCAGGCGGGTCCGTTCGTCGAGCAGCCGGCGGTGATGGCCGCGGAGCGCGTCGACCGGATCGTGCTGGGCGTCGACCACGCCGCCGATCGTCGCCAGATCCAGCCCCAGTTCCCGCAGCAGCAGGATTTGCTGGAGCCGCAGCAATTGCTCCTGTTCGTAGTAGCGGTAGCCGTTGGCACCCACGTCGGCCGGACTGAGCAGGCCGATCTCGTCGTAGTACCGCAACGTTCGTGCCGTCACCCCGGACACTCGGGCCACCTGCTGAATCGACCAACTCATCGGCGCTGAACCTATCTCTACGTGTCGGATTCACACGGTAGAAGCTGCCGCAGCGGCAAGGTCAAACACCTGACTCGGGAAACGGCCGACGGTTTGTTGACAGAGGCGGGAGCGGAGACAGCGTCAAGGCCGGCCGGGATGCTCCCGACTCGAAGTGGGCGGCGCCGGAGTGCCCGCTGTAGGACGATCCAAGCTGTGAGCAACCCCGTCGTCGTGTTTACCGGCCTCTCCGGCACCGGCAAGTCCACCCTCGCAGACCTCCTTGCCCGCAAGCTCGGTGTACCCGCCTTCTCAGGCGATTGGCTTCTCGGGTCACTCGCACCGGCACACGCCGTGCTGGCGAGATTGGACCGTCCGCGGTACCTGGCGATGTATCACAGCATGCTCGAGTCGCTGATCACGCGGCAGCTGATCCTCGACCAGGGTGCAGTGGTCGACTGCCGGATCGACGACACCGTTGCGGCGAGATGGCAAGGGGTGGCCGACCAGTACAGCGCACATTTTCACGTGATCGAATGTGTCTGCAGCGACGAGACCGAGCACCGCCGCCGAGTCGAAGGACGACAGCGGAACATCCCGGGCTGGCATGAGGTCGACTGGGCCCACGTCCAACGATCGCGTGCGGAATCGCCCCCGCTGACTGTGCCGCACCTGACCGTGGACTCGATGGAGCCGATCGAAGCGAACCTCGAGCGCATCCGCAGCCAGGTGACGTAGTTCGCCGACCATGGCCTCGCGGTCGCCATCGGTATGCTTTCTCCCATGGCACGGATCTGGTCCGCTTTCACTCAGGGGTTGAATCTCATTCAGCTCACTTGGGTGGCCGTGCTGACCTTGGTGATTGCGGCAACGCTCGCGATCGATGCACCGGCCGTGGTGGTGGGTGCCGCGGTGGCGGTTCTGCTGCTTCTCGAGGTGGCCGGCCACGGCTCACGATCCCCGCTACACCTGATCACGGAACCGGAATCCGGCCCACCCCGCGAGGAACAACGTCTGCGTGGCGCATTCCGCCGGCAGAGCGCCCCGGACACCCCCGGTCGTCCTCGCCGCCCACGAGCACCCGGACAGGTCCTGCAGGCCGCGTAGCGCTCTGACGCGCCGCGTCGGCCTTCCCAGTCGACCTAGTCCATTCGCACGCCGCCCTCCACACGGGGGTGGGCGTGACCTTCCCGCACGATGCCGCGTCAAACGCGCCGTGCAGTAACGAGGTGCTCCATGCTCGATGTCATCTACTACCCGGTGTCCGCCATTCTGTGGTTCTGGCACAAAGTCTTCGGCTCGGTGCTGGGACCGGACAATGGGTTCGCCTGGGCGCTGGCCGTGGTGTTCTTGGTCTTCACCCTCCGGACCTTGCTGCTCAAACCCGCGATCCGGCAGGTCCGCACGACCCGCCAGATGCAGGAACTGGGGCCGCAGATCAAGGCTCTACAGCGCAAGTACGCCGGCGACCGCCAGAAGCAGGCGGCCGAGATGCAGAAACTGCAGAAGGAACACGGCTTCAACCCGCTGATGGGATGCCTGCCCGCTTTGGTGCAGGCACCGGTCTTTATCGGTCTCTACCACGTCCTGCGCTCGTTCAACCGGACAGGAACCGGGCTGGGGCAACTCGGGATGTCGCCGGAGGCCAACGCGAACACCCCGAACTACATCTTCAGCACCGCGGATGTGCAGTCGTTCCTCAGCGCCCGGCTGTTCGGGGCGCCGATCTCCGTGGCCATCACCAGCCCGCAGAGCACCCTGGCCTCATTCGCCCCCTATGGCGGGATTCCGACGGTGGCCACGATCGCGGCGGTGGCGATCCCATTGATGGTGATCGCGAGCCTCGCCACGCACTTCAACGCCCGGGCATCGTTGGCACGGCAGAGCCCCGAGGTGGCCGCGAACCCGCAGTCGGCCATCATGAACAAGCTGATGCTCTGGGTGTTCCCGCTCGGTGTCCTCGTTGGCGGACCGTTCCTGATGATCGCGATCCTGCTGTACTGGGTGGCCAACAATCTCTGGACCTACGGCCAGCAGCATCTGGTGTTCGCCCGGATCGATCGGGAAGAGGCCGCGAAGCACGCGGCGGAAGCCGCCCGGCGGACAGTCGCCGCACCGAAACCCGGCACCCGTCCGGCGACCCGCAAGAAGCCCGCTAGCAGGAACAGCCGGAAACGCCGACAATGACACGCACGTCCTCGAGGTGGGGTAGTCCCGATTGTTCGACGCGGGATGCGGCGAGAGGCCTCCGGGCGCAATCGCCGTATATGCCGACAGAGCGATCGGCGGGGGATCGACAAACAGGACACCCGCGGAGGTGTCTCATCGGGTCTCACCCGGGGAAGATCCGGTATCGGGCGCCCCTTTTGCCGCGACCCCAGGCACGGGTGTCAGACGGTCACGGTACGTACCAGGCGCCTGCGCCTGGCACGAGGGCGAGTACTCAAGTTCCCGTCTGGTCGGGCACCGTGACCGCGGCAACCACCGTCCCGGAACCGGTCCGGACCTGCGTGCCGCCGGGGTTGTCGAGGTACGTGATGCCGCCCTCGCCGGTCGAGATGTTCCGCCAGTGGACGAAGACGCCGGTGTAGGGCCCCACGCGGGTGACTCCCGGCGTGTCCGGGTCCGTGGTGGCGGTCATGTAGATGTGGTTCGCGCTGATGAGTCCGGTCGCGCCGACTCCGATCCCGGCGACCGGAATGGGAAGGACGGTTTCGGTCGGCCCCGCGGTGGCCGGTGGCGCCCCCAACAGCAGCGCGCCCGCGACTCCGACCGCGGCGCCGGCGACGAGTGAGGTGCTGCGGAGTCGGTGGTGTCGCATCGACGGACCTCCCGGGTCTGGGCTTTGCAGTCTAACTTTCGGTGCGCCGCTATCGGGTGTGCACGGCAGTTCCGGCCCCGAAACCCAGCCCACCGCACAATGCTATGGAGGGTAGGGACGTAGGTACCTCCGGTCCCCACGCGCGATACGTCTGATAGGGCCATCCGCCGAGGGGGAGACATCCCATTTCCACCTGATGTGTGTTCACCGTCCCGGGGTCGCACGTCGACATGGCGCCGACGAGGAAGCTCTGCATTGCGCACCCGCTCGGAACGGTCGGGGCGGCATATGCGGGCGCTGCGGTCAGGGACAGGGCGGCGGCCACCGTGGACGCAACAAAGGCGAGGCGCAGAAACCGAGACATGGGATCCTCCGGTGGTGCGGGCCCGACCCACCGTCCATTCTCTCAGGTCACGTGTCGTTGCCGCGGTCTGTCCGACGAATCCGCTCGCGGCGTGCGTGTTTGGCCTGTAGGCGCTTCCGGTTGTTCTGGGCGCACCGCGACGCGCACCAAACGCGGACCTCAACCGAGTGCCGTGTCGTTCTGCGAGTCGCTCGATGTCGCGACGGACGGATGGGCGGCGCAACACCTTGAACTTCTCGTCGAGCCCGGCTGCGGCGGCCTCACTGATCAGGTTCTGCCGGTAGTGCCCGGTGGCGCCGAGGAAGCGATGCACAGCGACCACGAGCAGGTCCCACGATGTCGCGGCCGAGGAGTGGGGTGCCGGCGGCGTCGGGGTTCGAGGTCACCGTGCTCGTGCACATCGTCGACGCCGCAACGGGCCTACCGCGGGACTTCCCAATGTTCGCTACAAACCCTTGCGGTGGCCCTAGCCATTACCCGGCAACCGCCGCACTAGCCGACCAAATATGCTAGCCCTCGCTGCTATTCGAACTCACTCGGTGGCCTCCAGACGGGACAACTATATGCTGAGCAAGCGGGCGATAATCGCCACTACAACCGGGGTTTTTGTCGTTGCCGGGGCGGCCGCCACCACGCTAGGTGCAGAAGTACAACGAGCATGAAGCTCGCCTCGATGACCTGCGCTCTACCGCGGTCGCGTTCTACGCCGACGTTCGAGACAACGGCGCAAAAGCAATCAATGGCGTCCCCTGGCTATGTCGACCAACGAGTGACTCCGACAACGACCCATCGCTTTACAGCTGGATAACGAGCGCAAGCTTTCCCACCGAGAGAGCACATGAGGCTCGGGGGCTGCTCCAGGAGGGTAACTACACGCTGAGTATCGATATGGACGGGGATTTCGCGACTGTGCTTGGACCAGGCACCGACTCGGTTGTTACACCCTCGTGGTGGTACTTACACGACAACGGCTGGAAGCTTGGCTGCAACGCCAGCGAAAGCGGCTAGCGCTACGCTCGCACGCGTATCCATGCCTTGGCTTTCGGGTCGATGTGCCACCCGGCCTGATGGTTGAAGATCGTCTGGGCAACGGTTGGTAGTACTCGGTGGCGGTGTTGAAGTTGAGTGGAGCTGCAGTATCACCGAACGCAAGTCCGGCGAGACCGCGAGCCAATGCACGCACTTCAACTGTGTCGCCGGTGGGATGCGGTGGCTGCTTCCCCTGACGATCAGTTAGCGCGTCAACAACCTGCAACGAAATGAGGAGAGACGGGTGGACGAACTCGACAGCAAGAATCTAGGCCGGCTGCGTCGGATCGCGGACGCCCGATCGGTGTGGACCTCGGAATCCGGGGACTTCACGCCCTGGCTTGCCGAGAACATCGACGTGCTCGCCGAGGCCCTCGGAATGTCGCTGGCGGTGGTGTCCACCGAGGTGTGGGTCGGCGACTTTCGCCTCGACATTCACGCCAAGGACGACAATGACCGCTCCGTCGTCATCGAAAACCAGCTCGAACGCACCGACCACGGGCACCTCGGGCAATGCCTGGTCTACGCCTCAGGTCTCGGTGCTTCCACCGTCGTCTGGGTCGCTCCGAAATTTCGGGAAGAGTTCCGGAGCGCGCTCGACTGGCTCAACGAGCACACCACCAATGAGATCGGCTTCTTCGGTGTAGAGGTCGGCATTGTGCAGATCGGAAGCGGGCCACCGGCGCCGGTGTTCGACATCGTCTCCCGGCCCAACGACTGGCAGAAGACCGTCAAGACGGCAGGCAACGCGGCCGAAGCCCGGCCGGTCACCCCGAAGAACGCCGCACGTCAAAGGTTGTTCGCCGAGATCCTGACGGCCGCGAACACCCGGCAGCCCGCCCTGTCCGTTCCGACCCCGCAGCGGGGAAACTGGATCTCCTTCGCGAAAGGACCATTCGGCTATTGGTGCCTGAGCGTCATCAGCGACGGCCGCCTGCGGGTGGAGGCATACATCGACACCTACGAGAAGGAACGCAACAAGGCCCTATTCGACGAGTTCGCCGCCGACGCAGAAGGCTGGAAGGTGAAGACGGGATTGGAGTTGTCGTTTGAACGGCTCGACGACAGGATTGCGTCCCGAATCGCCGTCTACAAACCTGTCGACCTCGACGACCCGGCCGATCGGGAAGCAGCCCGGCGGTGGGGCGTCGACGCGTTGATCGCCATGTACGACGCCATGAACGTGCACCTGCGGGCGTCAGCGAAGGCCCACCACGAAGGATTCGTCGATTCCGCCCGCCCGACCGATCCGCGGACCTGAACTCGCAACGGTTCTGGCGCGGGACATTCGGCTGTTGCCAGCGTGACTGCCCACGGTCACGCCGACGGCGACCGTGGGAGTGCTTCAGAAGGTCACTGACATCTCCGGAGACACAGAGAAGCCATGTCCGTCTCTACCCGTACAGGTCACCGCCCCTGAGCTGTCGGCTGAGCAGAGGTAGTTCCCCACAGTCAGAGTGTGTCCTGCTCTCAAAACGGGGGCATCTTGGCTGTCGTAGCGGTAGATCTCCGCTTCCGTGAATCCTGCGTCTTGTGAACGTACATACACCGTGTTGGGCCGGCATGTGGCGCCGCCGGACGTGCATTGAACGGTCGGCTCGAACGTGCCGTGGCAACCTGCGCCCTCGGCGACACCGCTGTCGTTGATTCCGCACCGGAACCGCCCGTCCTCGGTCCGGAAGCGGTACCCATACGGCGGCGATGCCTGAAAGTACGTCTGGGGATCGACCGCTGGTTCGGCGGTCGGCGCGGGCGCGGCCGCGATCGGGCTGAGCGCCTCATCGGGGCAATAGCGCTTGTGCAGGAACTCCACCGATCGGGCCTCGCTGCGCACCGCGTCGCCGAGTATTGTCGGGTCCTGTTCCATCTGCGCCTCCACGTTCCTGGTGAACTCGGGGGCTATTGCCAACGCAATCGCATCCTCCCGGGATCCCATCCTCATCATCATGACGATGAACGAGGGCTCGGCGTCGGTGTCTTGCTCGGCGTTCCACGTGCGGATCTCCGAGCAGGCCAGCTCTCCGGTTGCGTCGATATCCGCGTCCGAATGCTGGCTGAGCACCAACTCCGCCGTTGACACATCCTCGCGGTACTGCTGTGCTCGCGACACGGTGTCCTTCGCCACCGTATAGGCGAGTACTACTCCTGCCGCGACCACCACCACTGCCCATCCGGTGACCGCGAACACGATCCACCGTCGGCCGTCGGTTCCCTGACCACGTCCGGCTGAGAAGGCCGCCGTCACCGGGCCGTTTTCCTTCGTCATCACGCCTCCACTTCCTGATCCGACGGAAATGATGACGCTGGCGCGCCAATCCGGTTGTGCTACCACGGACACGAGAAGACCGAAGCCGTCCGGGGGACGATTCCCGTGCTTCCGAACCCTGCCATGCGGAATCGCCCTGTGCGCTCGAATAGGAACGCCTACGCTGATCACGTATGAGTCCGACCGATGACGTCCGACCACCCCGTCCCGTTCCGCCGGGCTGGTACCGGGACCCGCACGTCCGGCAGATGCGCTGGTGGGACGGCCAAAAGTGGACAACAACGACGGCACCGATTGCCCCACAACCGCACGACGTGCCACCGCGGTTCCATTCTGATCCCGCTGTGCACGGGCCCGCACCACAGGCCCCAGTGCACAGTGCATTGCCCGCACACCACTCCCGCCTGCGCAGATACCGACCCCGGCAGGTCGCACAGGTAAACGCCTGGTCGCCGATCTCGCTGCCGCCGGTTTGTTGGTGTTGTTTCTGACGATGACCATGGTTGGGATCGCACGGGTCGTCTCCGGCACCGCGGACCGGCCGATCTACTTCGTGGACCTCCTCCTCGGCCCGCTTCTTGCGGCAGCGGCTGGCTACTTCCTGTATGTGCGCTCGCGCACCTACGCGCGCAACCATCCGCGAGGACACGCATACGGGTTGGAGCGGCACCAAAAGACGATGATCTTCGGTGCTCTCGCGGTCACTGCCCTGGCACTGGTGCTCACGATCAACGGCTTACAGTCCGACAACTCCTCCGCATCGGCGAGTTCGGACTCGACATCGGATTCCCTGGATGGAAGCTTCGAAGACTGGATGGCCGCGTTGTGCGCACCGGGGACGTTTCACAACGGAACCAGCTGGCAGGGCGCGACCGGGGGTGGCTCATGTCAAACCACCACCGGCCAAGTCGTGTTCATCGGCGAGTACGAGTCGAATTTTCTGCGTGACAACGACCTCGCCGCGTACCGGATGACCTACTTTGCCTCCAGCATCGACGACATCGGCCAGATCGTCGTGTTCTCGGTCAACACGAGATCGGCACAGACACTCAACCCCCTGACCAGCTTCGGGTTCGACATCTATCCCGTCACCTCCCGATAGACCCGAGAACCACCGACCCTCTCGGATTCCATTTCGTCCCCACCCGAGCCGACCTGATACCACCGCCGACTGGCCGGACTCGAATCTGGCTCGGTGCGGAAGGCGAAAGCCCTGGTATAGGAACGCGGCTAGCCGTTCGCCCTAACTGTGACGTGCGATTGCAGCCTGTTTCGCCGCCGTGAACTCGGCGTCGTCCAGCAACCCCTGGGCACGCAGCGCAGCCAGACGCTCGATCTCATCAACCAGACCGCCAGTCGATGCCGGCGCCGCCGACGGCTGTACGTGTTCGACGGTCACCTGCGTCTGATGGGACTCGATGATCTTCTGGTGCAGCTCGTTCAATCTGGGAAGAGCCGCGGTGTAGGTCGATTTCAACAGCGGGAGACAGTTCGACAACGTGCGCGGATCATCCGACGCGCTGTTGCGTCCCCGATTGGAGCCGCGCCAGTAGTCATGATTCCCGGACCCTTGGTAGCTCGGAGTCAGTACTTCGAGGACACCATTCATCCAACCGCTGTTGAACTCGATGTTGGTGATCTGCGAGTACGGAAACGTGGTCACCCGCCCACCACCGAGAGCACCGGCCATGTATCCGGCGATGACACCCGTCTTGGCGATGATCAGGCGATCCTCGAAGGCGGCGAGCAGTCCGTTAGCGCCGGTGGTGATGACGAACCACGGTGTCTCGCCCTCTCGGCAGTACTGCTCGATGAGCTTCCACTCCTTGTCTGCCATCACAGGACCCACGACGGGGACGCGCGCCCTTCGGGCCTGCGACTCGATCTCCGGTTGCCGAGCTTCGGCTACAGCCTGCTGATGTGCGACCTCATCGTCGATACGTTGCTGCTGTTCGAGCGTGCGCACCTGGTTTCGGACGTCGTCGGCGACACCGAAGTCACGGAGCCGCTCGATAAGGGGGACAACGAACTCTGGATCGTGCTTGCCTCCCAGGGTGCCGAATTTCAGTGTCTCGCCGCCTCGGGTCGTGATGCGGAGATCACGCTTCTGCATCCCGGTCAGCGTGCACTCGCCGATATCATCGGCGCTGACCTCGACTTTGAACACCTTCTCCGGCTTGTCCGACACGAAATTAAAGGCGGCTACTCGGGCATTGGTCACCATGACGCCCTCCAATAGGGGGCGCATCGAGGTTGCTTTCGCGAGACCCCAGATCACCTCACCGTCTTTCAGGAGTGGCTCGAGCTTTCCGCGCCATTTCGTTTCGAGCTTCTCTGACACACTGGGCGCTGCGATGTTCATGTTCGCGCCTCCCTTCACCCGACGAATGGTGAAGCCGCGCCAGTCGCCGTGTTCACACGACTGCACGACCGGATACGGTCACCAGCGTTACACATAGCGCCGGATACTCGCCGCTAAAGGTCGCCGATCGCCGGCGGCGTGTCTCCGAGAGGCGCTGGCGCCGGTCCCGGGGATTCGCCGAGATGCGGGGCCGCGCGCGGCCCGAAGGGGGAATGTACGCACCCCACTGGCCGCGCGCGGCGGTGGCGGCCCTCGTCGGCCGAAGGGGTGCGGCCAGAGGGTCTGGCTGCCGCGGTCCAGCCGTCAAGTCCCGCAGGCAACGTGAGCAGCGAATACCCCGACGGGCACTGAATATGCAGCCTTGCCCTTCCCGGTCCGACAGGCAAACCCGCGGACGCCCCGACGGGCACCGTTGATGTCCCATGCCGGTCATCCCCCTCGAACTATCTGGGTGAGCGCCTTCCGGCCTTCCACAACACCCCAGGGTCGCCGAGGTACAGCGCGTCGAGGGTTCACGCGCGATACGCGCCCGCCCGACATGGTTGGGGAGGTGCGTGGCGGCCTGATTCTCTATGCGATCTGGGTTGAATCTGCCATCACTCGGCCTGCTCCCTACGGGCCCACTCGATTGGGCAGCTGTACCGATCCGCCTCCGGCGGTCGATACACAGCGCAGGAGGAGTGCGCTTGCATTCAACTGAGCCCGTGTCCGACCAAGGAGTCTGTCATGTTAGACCTGGGATTTTTCTCGGCTTTCCCTGAGTTCACTAATGCCCTCGTCGCACTGTCAATGTGGTGGGACTCGCTTCCGTTCAACTAGCCCCGGAGGTGATGACGGTGGTTCCGATCCCCCCGTACGGGTTGGGTGGCAGCTGGATGGTGTGGACACCCTGGTTGGTGCCCATCGTTCTCTGGTGGAACTCCTGGCACTGACCCAGTATCTATCGCCCGCCGCCGGCGACGCGCTGTCCTGAGCTTTCTCCCTGCGTAGCTCCCAGGTCACGGGCACAATCGGACGTATGCGGCTGATCGCGCCCATGCTGGCCACGGCTGGCGCCCTCCCGGACAACACGGATCGCCCGTGGAGTTTCGAGATGAAGTACGACGGGTGCCGAATGCTGGCCTCGGTGGGCGGCGGCCGCGAGCCGGTGCTGTGGACCCGCAACCTCAACGTGGTGACACCCTCGTATCCCGAGGTCGCCGAGGCATTGACAGCAGCGTTCGGCGGCCGCGGCCGCATCGTTCTCGACGGCGAGGTTGTCGTACTCGATCACGGAAAGCCCTCGTTCGGACTGCTTCAGCGCAGGATGGGGGTTGCGCATGTAGCGAAGCCGTTGCAGCGTCGAATTCCTGTGACATTCTTACCCTTTGACGTCCTGGCACTCGACGATGTGGACCTCATGGGCGCGTCGTATCTGGATCGGCGGGCCGAGCTGGCCGAGCTGGATTCGATCATCCAGGACGTCGGGGGCCTGCCCATCACAGTCCCGCCGTTCTGGGAGAATCAGAGCGGCAAGATAATGGTGAATGCCGCGAAAAGCGCTGGTATGGAAGGGGTTTTGGCGAAACGGTCGACGTCGATCTACCTTCCCGGACAACGGAGCAGAGCATGGGTCAAGTATGCCCTGCGAACGACGTCGAGCCTGTTGGTGATCGGGTTCGTGGGCTCAAGCCGGTCGGTCGCCACGCTGATCCTCGGAGCGTACGACGCCGAGAATCGATTAGTCCAGGTCGGTTCCGTTTCTTCCGGACTCACGGTGCCGATGCGCCGACAGCTCCGGGAGGACTTCCGGCCGCTGGAACGCCCTAGCAGCCCTCTCACGGACCCGTCAGCGGCCGCGGAGACCTTCCCTGGGGTTCAGTGGCTGACTCCTCGGCTGGTCGTGGACGTCGCCTACAGGGCCCACACGCCGGGTGGGCTCCGGCACACTTCATTGAAAGGCCGGCGCTTCGACGTCGATTTTCAATCGATTACTTGGGATTTGACGCAGTAGCTGCTGCACCGGCGCACACTGCCGGCACCTAATGGGAGTCGATCAGCGAGCCTCCGACAGGTAATTGCCCGTTCACGGCAGGCTGATCACTGAGCCGCCGGCCGGTGAGCACTGTTCGTGCCTGGAGGGATGGTTGACTCCTAGAGTTAGATCGTGCCCCGGCCGGTCGGTGAGGTCGCCTATAGCGCTGATGGGGTGTCGTGCCACCGAGCACTGATCCATTAGGTTGCCGCCGGGTGCCTCTGGGCTCAAACAGGTTTCAGCCAGAAAGAGGTTATCAAAGGAGGCGATCGATGATCTTCCTCGGCGATGATTGGGCCGAACAACATCACGATGTCCATTTGATGGACGAGGCCGGGCGGCGGCTGGCATCTCGGCGGCTGCCGGAAGGGCTGGCCGGCATCCGACAGCTGCACGAACTGGTAGCCGAGCACGCCGAAGAGCCCGGTCAGGTGGTGGTCGGCATCGAAACCGACCGCGGCCTGTGGGTGCAGGCGCTGACCGCAGCGGGGTACGAGTTGTACGCGGTCAACCCGCTCGCGGTCGCGCGCTACCGCGATCGCCACCACGTCTCCGGTGCGAAATCCGATGCCGGTGACGCCAAACTGCTCGCGGACCTGGTGCGCACCGATCGGCATAATCACCGACCGATCGCCGGAGACAGCCCGGACGTGGAGGCGATCAAGGTCCTCGCCCGCGGACACCAGAATCTGATCTGGGCTCGCACTCGGCAGACCAATGCGCTGCGCTCGGCGCTGCGTGAGTACTACCCGGCCGCGCTGGAGGTGTTCGACGACCTGCACGACCGCGACACGCTGGCGGTCCTCGGTCGCGCGCCGACTCCTGCTGAGGCCGCGCACCTGACCCTGCCGGCGATCCGATCCGTGCTCAAAAGGGCTGGTCGGCAACGTAATATCGACACCCGTGCCCGCGAAATCCAGGCCGGGCTGAGGGTCGAGCACCTGACCGCGCCGGCGCCGGTCGTCGCCGCGTTCGCCGCCACCACCCGTGCGGCGGTCGGCCTCATCGTCGAGTTGAACAGGCAGATCACCGAGCTCGAGACCACTCTCGCCGACCATTTTGAGTCACACCCGGACGCCGACATCTACCGCTCCCTGCCAGGACTTGGTGTCATCCTCGGCGCCCGGGTGCTCGGTGAGTTCGGGGACGACCCCGACCGTTACACCACCGCCAAGTCTCGCAGAAACTACGCCGGCACCTCGCCTCTGACGGTCGCGTCCGGCAAGAAACGCGCGGTGCTCGCCCGCCACGTCCGCAACCGGCGCCTCTACGACGCCATCGACCAATGGGCGTTCTGCGCGCTCTCGTCCAGCCCCGGTGCCCGCGCGTTCTACGACCAGCGGCGCGACGCCGGCGACCTGCACCACCAGGCACTACGCGCCCTCGGCAACCGCCTCGTCGGCATCCTCCACGGCTGCCTCCGCCACCACACCCACTACGACGAACACATCGCCTGGGACCACCGACGCACCGCCCAAGCTGCTTGACCACTTACGCCCCTGGGATGTCTAACTCGACCGACCACGCCAGGGAGCATCGCGAGGGTCCGCCGCAGGGCATGGACTCGGAGCGCACGTTCCGCTGCGATCTGTTCCGCGTCTCCCTACGTACATCCGCCGTCGCCAGCGCCGCTCCTCGAGTTCCTGACCCAGGCACGCACGCAGGGGGACTCCTGTTCGGACCAGTCCGGTCCTGTTCGTGAGTCATCCAGGACGTGTCGCGGACGGGGTGAACCGTCCGGGGTGGAACCCCGCCGCGAGTATGTCCTCTATCCCAATTGACCAGCCTGTTCGGTGTTCACCACGCCGAGGAGCCGTCCAGCGTCGAGGGTGCGGAGGACGGTGGTCCATCCGACCCCGCACCGCTTCGGACGCGGACCACCGCGGCCTTTCCTGGTCGGATGGGTGTTCTCACTGTCCGCTGGCATGTCTTGTGATCAGATCCGGTCGAGTCCGGACACGCCCGTCGACACGCTCGCAGACGTTCTGACCGAGGGTGGCGAGTTTCGCTTGCTCGGGAGGTCCGAATCGGTCACTGTTCACGTCGGGCTGGGAAACTCCCAGTTCAGAACAGGAGGACTAGAGTGTCTCGTCAGTGGTACAAGGCAATCATCCAGCTTGCGGAACGGTTCGACAGTCTCACCGAGGCCGACCTCGCCAACCGCATCGCCCAGCTGGAGGGATTCCATCCCGAGATCGGGTGGGGTGACCAGAACGCGACCGCGATCACGATCACCTTCAAAGAGGACTCCGTCGTGGGAGTGAACGATATCGCACAGAAGCTGATCAACCAGCGTGCGAACCCGAACCGGGTCGACATCGTGAAGGTCTCCGTGTTGACCACCATCGATTCCGAGGTGACTCGACCGACCGACTGACGACATCGCGGATTTCAAGTCCGGTTCTGACCAATATCGGCTGCAGCCGTGGGCTCTCGCCTGGGACCGATCACACCGCCGGATCGCAGCGTCGACGGCAGACCCGTCCCGCCGGGGTCGGCGGGGATAGACGACCGCGGTCAGGAATCCGCGGCCATCGAGTATCCGGTGCCGTCGGTCTTGGCCCGGTACATCGCCAGATCCGCCCGGTGGATCAGGGTCGCACGGTCCTCGTCCGGGACAGACAGAGCGATCCCGACACTGGCGGTGAACCGCAGATCCTCGGCATGCCCGACGTCTATGTCGGCGGCGGCGCCAGTGATCCGGGCGGCGATACCGGTCGCCTCCTCGGCACCGTGGATGGCCGGACAGACGATCAGGAATTCGTCGCCGCCGATCCGGGCGACGGTATCGCCGGGGCGGACCACCGCAGCCAGCAGTTCACCGACCCGCACCAGGGTCTGGTCGCCGCGGCGGTGGCCGAGGGTGTCGTTGACGTGCTTGAACCCGTCCAGGTCGATCAGCAGCACCGCCACAGTCCGGGCGGAGGCGTCGGTCAGGGCGTCGTCGAGTCGGGTGAATGCCAGGGTGCGGTTCGGCAGCCCAGTCAACCCGTCATGCAGGCTGGTGTGCCGCAACTGGTTCTCGGCGTCGATGCGGCGGATCGCGGCCGACAACACTGCGGTCACCGACCGCAGGAACATCACCTCCCGCTCCGGGTAGTCCCGCGGCCGGGAACTGTGGGCGGTGAGCACACCCCACACCGTGTCGGTGCCGATCGGCACGCAGATCCCGCTCCGCAAACCGCGGCGCGCCATCGAGTCGGTGGCGAACCGGGTCTCGGTGACCCTGTCCGGGCAGGTCACCACCGTGTTCACCGCCGCCGTGTATCCGGGCTGCGACCCGGCCCCTTCCGCGAACACCGCGGGCTCCGGCGGCGTCCCCCTGTAGGCCACCACCTGCAGGTCCCCGTCTGGGTCGGGCCGAGCCACCGACGCGCACTGCACCCCCATCAGCGCCGCCGCGGCCGCGGTCGCCGCCGCCAGGACCTCGTCGAGCCCGGCGGCGACGGCGAGCCGGCTCAACTCGGCCAGCGCACGCTGCTCGCGGGCCCGGTACGCGGCCGCCTCCAAGGCGGTGTGCAACCGCTGCTCTTGTTCCTGCGCCGTCCGCAGATCGTGGGCGATGCACGCGATCACCCCGGGACGGTCCCCAAGCGGCTCGACGACGAACGTCGACAACGACACCGGGATCGGTTCCCCCGTCACGAAGTGCCGGAACTCCGACCGGCCGCTCCACTGCCCCACCCCGGCCAGAGCCGCCTCCACCTCCGGTGCCTGCACCAACCCGACATCGGTGAAGAACTCCGCGGTGGTGCGCCCGGCCATGTCCCGCTCGTCGGTCAGCCCGATCAGGGCCATCCCCGCCGGATTCAGGTACAACATCCGCCCCGACGCGAAATCCGACAGCGACACCAGACCCGGGGCACGGTCGATCACCGCCAGCAGCACCGCCGAGTCGGTCAGGATTCCCACCGGCTTTCACCTCTCGATCCGCCAGCGGCATCCCGTCGACCCCGCTGCCTTCAGCGAAGCACATCCGGTCGGTTTTCGGTGGGCGCTCAACGGCGGGCAGGACGTGTTCGTGATTGCCGTCCGTGGTCTGTGTGGATGTGTCCGGGAAGGACTCCCACATCGCCGCTGCGACCGGCGCACCGGCCGGTGCTCTGCGGGAACCCGGGGTCACTCCGGTGGAGGACCTGCGGGCGAAAGAGGCTCCACAGCAATTATCTGACTGGTTCAGTCACGCGGCCTTGCTGGCCGTGCCTTCGTGGTCAATCTCTATGGGAGCGGCCCACCCAGTGTGGAGGCGGCCACGTCCAGTTCCTCCGGCGCAGCTGCTGGCCGTAGGTGAGGGCAGCTGCCGCGGCCTGACCGGCGGTCATCGAGAAGATCCGATCGCCACCGGCAGGCAAGGATTCTACGGCGTTTCCCATGTTCAGGACCGTGCGGACGCCGAGCCCGTCCATCATCAGTATTCCTGGGTGCAGCTCGCAGACCAGCCGCTCGGGACCGGACCCGATCGTGATGTGCGTTGCCTCCACCTTCATCTTTGCGCACTTCGCGTGACGTGACGGCCAGCGCGCCGGGGGCCAGACCTTGTACCGAGGGTCTACAAGTCGATCGAGGCGGGCGCGGGCGGCCTGGTTCATGAGCTTGTCGTACAGAAGTGATGCCTCGTCGACGACGTGATCGGGGATCCGGAACCTGAGGCCCGATCCCGAGCGTATCGGCTCGACCCGTCCGCCAAACGTATTCACCGAGGAGGCCCCGTGGCCGTAGATGACGAGGATGCCGGGGTACAGCTCGCAGACAAGCCGCCGATGGCGCTGGCTCTTGTGGTTGGTGATGTGAGTGGCCTCGACTTCGATCATCTGACCGACCGCCTAATGTCTCAGTTCTCGACGGGAATGTGATTGGAGTTCGCCCGCTTGAACTCCGCCCACTCGAAGTGGTGTGGGCCAAATATTCTGACATCCAGCCATCCGACGGGTGAGAACATGCGGGTTCTTATCGGTGCTCCAGACCTGATCGAGCCGCGACATAAGTGGCTAGATCATCGACAACGTGCTCGGCATCACGAGCCGATTCCATCAGGGAGTCCGCCCACCAGAACAGTTGCACAGCTGTGCACACCCTCGCTCCCGCCCTGATCTCACGGATCAACTCTTCGGCGCCGGTGCCCGGGTCGAGTTCGTCTAGACCATGGTCGAACTGGATGATCTCGTCGTCCGAGAGGCCGAACTCGCTGGCGATCCACTGTTGGAGTACTGCCACTACTTTGCGCACTCGTGTCGAGGCGTAGTCACCGTCGGATGCCTGCACTTCAGCGCACACTCCCCCAGTGAGGAGTGCGCGTTCCTCCAAGTGGCGTAGGTGTCGATTCGAGTGCTCGTCGAGACGGGCAGGTGTGACATGGGAGGTCCGGTTTACGAGACTCAAGTCCGCATCCTTCTTCTGCTGTTTGATGTCGGGAACGCGGTGAGTCACCAGCTTTGCTCCCGTGCGCTGGCGTTCATGCGCCCTTTGAATTCCTGATCGGCAGAATCCTAGGACCTAGAACCGACGTGTGCCGAGGTTCGTTAACAACGGTGCGTGTGATTCCCGGTGACGTACCTACCCTTTGCGTTCTTTACCGAAGCGGCGGATAACTCGTGCGAGCGCCTGACCTGGGCCGGGCTGGCGGAGCTGGATCGAGACTCCGACCGTGGGTGGCCTGCCGATCACTGTCCCACCGATCCGGGAGAACCAGAGCGGAAGGAAACGGTGCGTACAGGCCACTCTGCCACGCCCACGGCGCGAACCGCTGCGGTGGGATGTCCTGTTGCCGGCCACATCTTCGCAGTGATCGGCACCGGCGCCGTCGAGCGTGTCGTCGCCCGCCACGGACTTCGGTGGAGCTGACGCGTCGTGTTCCCGGCGTGCCTTTGTCGCGTTTGCCGAGGCAACGGTTAGCTTGAGTCGCATCATGACCGCATACAGTTTCGGCAATCGCTGGGTCGGCGTCGTGGGGCTTGGTACCCCACCGCCTCCGGAGCCGTTGCACAAGATGGCGCTGCGCCTTCGCGCGAAGCTGCTGTCCCGCACGGTGTCCCTCGATACGACCGTCGCAGTTCCTGTCGACACGTTTTTGCAGTCGCTGGCCCGACTGCGGGTGCGGATGACAGTCTCCGGTCAGGATGCGCGGTCGCAGGAATGTCTCGATTTGGAACGCAAGTTCCGCGCCGGACGTACTCCGCTACTGCGGCCGTGGCTGAAAAGCGCACTCCTTGAGGTACACGCACCGCCGCCATCGCTACCGCCGTCGGCGAGTGCATCCGCCCCTGGTGGGGCGATGTCGGTCTCGACGGAACGCATCCTCCCCACAGGGTGGGGACAGTCCTATCCGCAGGCACCGCTGTCCCCGTGGGTGCCGCCGGTGCCGCCGCGGCTTCTGCAGGATCTGCAGAAGATGGACCTCGTCATGGACGAGAACGCGTTGCTGTGGGTGCGGTGGGCGTGCCTGCACAGCAGCTACCTCTACGAATCGGTATCCGACAGCCCGATCAGCCCTGCGGTGCTGGATCTGCTGGCCACTCTCGGGCGGGGCTGGATGCGCCTGGCGATGCTCGACCGGGTCCGTGCCCAGCGCGGTGACCTGACCACGAATGCTGAGGTCAGCGGAGTCCTGGCTTCCGACCACCACGCCCGCGCCCTCCTCGCCGCCTGGATCGGCGACACCCAGGCGGCGTTCTACGGCAAGGGCGAAGCAGCCCAACTCGCGACCGGTCGGCGAACCTCCGCGCCCGAGGCTGTTGCGATGCAGATCCTCGGGGCCCTCTCGCTGGTCACCGCATCCCAGGCACCGGCAGATGCCCTCCTCGAGCGGGTGTCGTTTTCCCCGCGCTCGGAGCCGGACTGGGTGACGCTGCTGAGTTCGGCGCTGAAACGCGAACCGGAGATCGTGCGCTCCTTCTCGGGTCCGGACCACGACCGCACCTTCACTGTGACGGTGACGGCCAACGGGCTCTCGGTGTCGGCCAACGGCAGATCCGTCAAGGCTGCCCGCAAGGCCGCGTCCCGCTCGTACGTTCTGCAGCACCTGCCCCACGCGGCGTCAGGCGCGGCGTCCGGTCGTGCACAGACGCATCCGGCGCCGCGCCCGTACCGAGGCAACTTCCCGCAGCACGTGCGTGCAGTGCGATGGGCGCAACAGGCTTTCGAGGTCGCCGATGCCGCGTGGATGAGCCAGGCGCTGACCCATCGATCCTGGATCCTGGAAAACCGCGCGGTGGTAACCGACGCGAACCAGCGTGACTACGGGGCACTGGCCACCGAAGGCTCCGAAGTCCTGACCACCCTGGTACGTCATCACTATGCGCTGCAGACTCTAGGTGCCTCGTCCCGGCTCGCGACGACCGTGGCCACCTACGCGGCGGTGTCGCGCGAGGTGGTGCTCGCCCTGTTCGACGCGATGCCGGTGGAAGCCGGGGTGCTCCGGTCGAAGGGCATGCAAGCGCTGAGTCTCGACGTCAAAGAAGATGTCACACAGGCCATCGCGGCGGTGGCGTGGCGCGCCAACGGTGACCTGCTCATGGAGCGTCAACCGCTGACGGTGGCGAACTGGATCCGCGGTTTCGAGCCGCCCGTCGATTCGTCGACACAGCTGCAGGAATACTGTGCCCGGCTGAAGGTCGGCTACGACGTCGACTACGAGCGACGCGGACCCGACCACCAATCTCAGATGCGCGCGACGATCACCTTTGATGTGGAAGGCGGTCCGCGCTGCCGCGGCCCGTGGAGTGCCGGAAAGCGCCCCGCGAAACAGTCCGCGGCAGCGGCAGCCCTGGGCTGGGTGTTCGGCCACGACGAGGCCGGTGCGCCGCCGACCGGGGATCGCCTGGTGCTGTTGCGCGCCCTGTTTCTCGCCGAGCTTCGCACCGTCGACCCCATACGGCGGGTCCATGCCGGCACCGACATCGTGGCGGGCACGCTCGGTGTCGACCTCCTCGCCGCCGCCGACTACGGCGGGTATCTGCGTTGGGCTCGTACGCGAGCACCGTTGGTCCCAGGCTCGGGGACCGCGGTCGCCGCCCGCCTCGAAGCGTTCTACGAGGTGGTGTTGACCCAGCATCGCCGGGCGGCGGTGCGCCAGTGGAGTGTCCAGAACACACCGTTCCACGGCGCGGAGGCAGTGCCGCCGAGGCCCGACGAGCACGTTCGTGCCTGGCGCGCCGGACCGGCCGCCGGCAGGCTGGCGCTGCTCGAAGATCTGCTGACCGCGCTGCGCCGCACCGACCCGGTCATGGCCACCCTCGAGTACGTACAGCGGCAGGCGCAGACCGTCGCGGCCGCCGCGGGGGTCCCGCTCGACACCGAACACAGCAGCAGTGAGGACATCGGGCGGTCCGTGATCCTGCACCTTCCCGGCGCGCAGTGGTCGGACGCGTTCGAACCGGTCGTCGAGATCGTCGACAGCATCGTCGGAGGCGCGATCTGGGTCAGGGAGGACGAGGTCATCTCGGTCACGATCCCGACCGCACCGACTGTCGCCGAACCGATCTCGTGTGCCGGCCTCGACGCGGTGCAGCGAGTGTGGAACGACCCGTGGCTCGATCGGGTGCGTGATGCACTCGCCGACGTCCTGCTACTTGTCGAATACCTTCCCGAATCTGACGACGAACCCTCGTCCGCTCAGCTCAAGGAACTGGCCCGCGCCGAATACGTCCTCATGCTGTGTCTGCGTAGCAACGGCGATGCAGGCTGCGACACGGAAACACTAGTCGGCGAGCCGAAACTCCGCTGAGACAACGGGATAGCCATTGGTGCGGTTGACGTCGAGCACCCTCTAGGTGCGTCGTCGCCTTCGACCCTGGCGCCGCGCACCGGCGTCCGACGAATCGCGTCCAGACCGCCGGCGAGGGCGGCGCGGCGAGGATCTGTCACAGAGGAAAGCCGCCGGCACCTTCCCCGGTGTCAGCGGCTCCTCATCCCCTCCGGAGAACGCTGCGCACTGCAGGTCTTGCCCCGGTCAGGGGTGACAGTGACGCCATATCGCCTCTCGGCAAGTGGTCGCTCGCAGCGACTTTTCTGATGTGGTACCCGGGTATGCGCGCCACCGTCAGCTTCTTCAACATGATCGGACGTGGCGATATTCCGAGTCTCAACCGTGGAATGTGCTGGCCAGAGTAGCCGCCAGTCGGCGTTGGTAATCCGAAGATCCGTCTCGGATGGCTGGGTGTCCGCATGTGGTGCCAGCGAGTAACGGGGGTCGCACTGTCATCGATACTTCAGACAGGTCGGGAGGACCTGGAGTAGACGAGCATGACCAGAACACATGCCACCGCAGTAGTCGGAATCATGACGTTGATCATGTTTCTAGCCGCCGGGACAGCCGGTGCATCACCGCCGAGCCCGAGTGCTCCGCGGGTCGAACCTGAATGGTTGCAACCAATCGTGACCTTGTTGTGGGGATTCTGGTATCAGCTCCAAAATGGCATTCCGCTTCACTAGGAGAGGGCATGAACTGTAGCTATGGCCCTTGAACACAGCGTTGAAATCGGTATCAGATTGCTTATTGGATTGATCGGTGGTGAAGCATGATTGGGAACTTGCCTGATTTGCCGTACGTGATGTGGCTGGCACCGGGCATGGAACTGTGGCACAACTTCGTTGACTGGTTCAACAGGTTCTAAGGAGAACATCATGATCGGCATGTGGTTTGACCTACCGCTTTGGCCGGGGCTGGATGCGGATTTCTTCTTTCCCGGCTCTTGGTGGAATCCCTTCGTTCGCTGGTGGAATCAGTTCTAGGGACACAATGACGTGGACCGAGTTCATGCATCACGGATTCTGGTGACCCGGGTTCCGAGTGGGCACCACCTTGGCACCACCTGGAGTCCGCCTCCGGACCAAGGAGTTCGTCATGCTCAGCTTGTCTAACCGTCCCCTGGCAATGGGAGCGTTCGAGATGATGCCGGCAACTTCCTGAAGGGCGGGCGCTGGCTACTGACCGATCGCGGAATGGAGCTGAGGAAGATCCGCTGCGACGATGACAGAGAGCGGTTTTTCGTCGGGATTGCCGCTGTGAGTGAGGATCAACGCGGCAACTGTTAAGCTGTCGCCTCCGGATCGACCCAGCCGCTCTATGGCGTCGGGCACTGTGATGTCGCGCGGTAGATGCACGGCCCTGTCCTGCTGCTCCGCAAAGGCCAGGACCTTCTCCACCGGTTCGGACTCGGCCAGCTCTAGTTCCGTAAGCTGGTTGGCCAACCAACGTGCGATGCAGTTCGTCGTCAGCAGACCTTGGTACGTCTGATTCTGATAGATCGGAAACTGCGAGTAATCGCAGGTTCGGATTGCGCGGAGAACCTCACTGATCGGCGACGCGGGTTCGAACAGGAGGACCTCCCTCTTCGGCAAGGCGCTGTACGCCGATCGTGGGGCGACAAGTGCGGTGCGGATACTCGCGATCTCTTCAACGATGTCATCTCGGGGGTCGGCGATGGGATCCTCGTCCTCGTTGTATCGGCCGTGCGCGATCGCATTACGAAGAGCCGCGAAGACGCTCAGACGATGGCGGAGCTGGTGTGTGAGCCGAAACCGCCTGTCATAGTCGTCCAGAAGACGTTCGAACGGTACGTGATTCCCAGCTTTGAGCTTCAGTCGAAAGTGATCCTCGATGTCGTTAAAAGCCGCGAGGAATCGCGTCGCATTGCGTGCTTCGCCCATCTCTGTACCCCTTGTCCGGCTACAACAGGTGTAGCTTTCGCAAAGGCTCCCGCCAGGCATATGGCAAGTCCTAGTTCGGGCCACGTCCACGTTGGCTGGCCAGCGCCCACTAAGTCTCACGCTAGGCGAGAACGAGTCTCGGGGGATAGTGATCTGCGAGGTTTCCCCTACACCCACCTGCTGACAGGAAGAACCCTTGAGTACAGCTGAAAGGACCTTCCCGCCGAAGCGAAGGGCCTTTCACCGTCACTCCCTATTCGTAGGTTTGCCCTGTGCGTTTAGGCAATTCTTCGCCGCGGAGAACACTGATGATCGTTCTCGCCAACTCGACCCATGTCTGCGGTTCGGACAAGGTGTCTTCTTGGTCCTCACTTCCCGGCGCACCGCCGGGAATGTGCGCCCAACCGTCGACTTCAACGTCGGGCCATGTGTACGCCAGCAGTAGGTCGCCCCCGTTACGCCATGACGCCCAACCCCAGACGGGCGCGCTCGATGCGGGAGACAGATTGCTTTCGTGCTCAGAGATGTCCTGTAACCACGTTGCCGACAGCCCACCATCCCAGGTGAACGTGATGTCTTCCGCTTGGGGACTGTCACCGGCATCGACCATGAATGTGAATTTGATTTCACCCGGTTCAATGTGTTCAGGGAGGCCGATGGTGGCAGACAGTTCGTCGCCTGCTCTGGCAATCGCATCCTCAAGCGTCACTGTGCGCCCACTGGTGGCTCGTTTGGACATATTGCCCTCCGACATCTCGTTTTCCGTTTGTGGTCGTTTACCGATCTGTCCCGCCGTCACAGACTTCCCCGACGCTTGGCCATCAATCAACGTGCCGAGGAACGGCGTGTGGTCCGTCCCCTGCCACTTCGCAACCGTCCGCAGGCTCCTCACCGAACTGAACATCGACCTGCAACGTTGGCGGTAGCGCCGTCAGGCCGCCGTGATACTGCGGCCTGCCCACGGATTAACAGCGGGCGGCAATCGCACCGGTCCTCGTGTGCCCAGAAGATGTCGGCACGAAACGATCCCGATGACCGGTGGATTTGCCCTTGATCACGACCGATCCGACCGCCCCCGTCATCGAACCCACGACGCTTGGTCCCGAGCGGTCAGAACTCGATGATGGTGTCCATGTAGTTCTGTGAATCGGTGTGGAAGTAGAAAGATCCCTGCGGCTGTTGGGTTTTTGCAACAATCCATCCCCGTTGCGTTGATCCGTGGCGAATGGACTCAAGCTGGGGCTGATCTTCGGCCAGACAGTCGAAGGTTGTCACGTTTGAAGGCGACGTCGACTGCGTACCGTCCGGAAGGATTTCGGTCAGTTCCAGCGATCCTGCCGTCATGTAACTGGTGCCTGGATCAAGATCGACGGTGAACTCCACCGCTTGGTAGTGGGTTCCACCGGATCCACAACTTAGGTCGGTTTGCACTGATTGAAGAGTGACAGTCCCCCGCGTGCTGCCGAGGCTGATACCGGTACTGTCGCCTGGCTTCAGGGTGCGGGGTTCCTCGGGGACAGCGGCTGCGCTGTTCATTGAAGGCGCGACCTCGGCACTCTGGGTTGGTCCCGAATCATCACCGGACGAACAGGCCCCCAGGGTCACAGCGCTCATCAACACGGCGGCAACGCAGAAGGTCCTTCGCATTCGAGAACTATATGACAGTCGTGACTGCTCCATTACAGATGACATACCTCGTGTTCCATGCCTGCGAGGATCAATGAAGCGCGTCTGCCGCGGTCCGACGCCCGATGTGGATTTCTTCAAGGATGGAGTCTATTCTTCGCTGCCTGTGGGAGCGAACCCGTAGTAGTTGACCCCGTTCCAGTCTGTGTCGACGACCATCATCACCGCCCTTTCCGCATCTTCGCAGTGATCGGCACTGGCGACGGCGATCGCGCCGCCGCCCGCTACGGACTTCGGCGGGTCACGTCGTGCCGGAAAGGGGATCGCGCCGGCGACACTCCGTAAGAGCTGCGGCGACACGCCCGACCGTTTGCGATCTTGTTAGGCTCAGCGATGCCCGCTGGGGCATCGCTGCAGGTCAGGACCGCCTAGGTCCTCACGCTCGTACCGGAATCGGGTCTACCGTGCGTAGGCATGACGAACTTTCGCGTCTCACGCGGCAACGCCCTGGTCGGGTCCATCTCGTTCACGGGCGTGATCGGCCGGATGACCGTGAGCAACGAAGGCACTGTGCTCCTCGCCTGCCGGGGAACGTTCGTCCTCGGGTTCATGGCCTGGCTGGCGCACGCAGCCCGGGGCAAGCCGTGAGACGGGTACCGGTTGGCGCCGAGTGTTGATGCACCAAATAGTCAGTCTCGAGGGGGACGTATGCGTTTGAAAGACAAGCATCCAGAACTGTTCCGCCAGCTACATCCGACTCGCAATACCGGGGTCGATCTCGACTCCACCACGAACTCGTCCCACGAGATGCTGTGGTGGCGCTGCCCCGCCGGTCACGAGTGGCGGGAAACCCCGCTGCAACGGCGATCGCCCGCTGCGTGGAAGAACGGGGACCCGAACGCTTGCCTGTACTGCGTCGCCCCCGGCTGTCTTGTTTACAGTTGCGGCCATCGGCGGTTCCAGCCCTCCGAATCCACCTTCCGGGTGCTCCCCGACCCGTGCCGCAGGTGCGAGGTCACTGAACACGCCCGCCTGATCCTCGACAGGCACGAGGAGTCGGCGGCCGCCGCGGTCCGCCTCCTCGATACCAGTCCCCTCTATGCCCTGTTCTGCGCCACAGCCGCCGACACGGTCGAGTGGTGGGATCGGATTTTCCCGCTGGTGGAGGCGTACTTCGCGCGGATGGTCAGCGTGTACGTCGCCCTCGCGGCGGTCGAGCATCGACCCACGCTGAGCTGCCCGACCTCGGGCCTGCTGGGGGCGTGCATGCTGCGGATCCTCGACGCGCTACCACCCGACTGCCGGCAGGAGATGCACAGGGCTGTCCCGGACGATGCCGGCCACTTCCGGTCCACGTATCTTCCCGGCTGGCACGACAGCGAGATCGGGTGGGCGCTGAAGAAGCTCGGCTTCGACATCCGAGATACATCCCTGGACACCGATATCGAGCGGCTTCTGCAGTTCTGTGACCAACAGCGCTTCACTGCGACCGGTGAGTTGCCTTCGGTCCGCCTGGCAGGCCGGCAGTATCCTCCGTTCGCCCATCTGCCCCGGGACCGTGAGAGTGGGGCGTCGTCCGAGCTGCGCGGGTTCCGATCGATGCAGCCCACCCCGCGCATCACCGCGGTCCGGGTCCGGCTCGGCGACTCCGCACCCGCCGACCCCGGCGATCCACTGGGCCGCACACACGTCGGGTACGCACCAGATTTGACGCCGCAGGAGTTGTGGGAGCGCGGGCGCGGGGTGTGGAAGCTGCGGGCCGATCACGTCGCTGCCTCGACGATCGTGCTCGTCGTGTACGACAGGACCGTGGTGCTGGTCGCCTCGGTCGCTGGGCTGACCGTGCATCGCGGCGGTCTGGCGATTCTCGGCGAACCCGTTCCCGATCACTCTCTTCTCGGTAAGCCTGACCCGCTGCATACGCCGAATCCCTTGGCCCATAGCGTCATCCGGAGCGACATCGAACTGGACGGGAGAGAGTCGGAGCGCCGCATCCGGTCGTCGTGGTGTGGACCCGCGCCGATGCCGTTGCCTCGGACGGCGTCCTAGCGTCGATCTCGTTCAGTCGGTGGCTGGACGGGATCGGCCCGGCCCACACCGTGCGCATCATGGCCCGGCGTCTCGTGGTTTACAGCTCGGGATCGTTGTAGAACTGGCTGCGCGAGTAGAAGAGCCGGTATGTGGTGGCGTAACCGTCACGATCGAGGCTGGTCGGCTGGAGCCACTGGTCGGCTATCGCTGGCCAGCCATCGGCGCCGTGCCGGGTGTCGCAGAAGTCCGACACGATCGCGGCGAGCGTCTCGGCGACCTCGGTGTATCGTCGCGGGTCCGAGACCCACCGCTGGAAAATCTCGGCAAGCTGGTCGCGGTGGGGTGCGGAGACCCTGCGGTTCGGTCCGGCCGCCCGGTGCTCCTCGCTGTCGGGGGCGGCGGTAGTGAGGTTGAGGCCATTGCCGAAGTAGATGACGTCGAGCAGCACCGCCGATTCCCACGACCCCGATCGGCCAGCTGTCATGGTCGCTGCGCCGTAGTCGACGGACTCGACTGATGGGTCGAGCCAACCGTGCTCCCGGGCACGGTGGTGGACGACGTCGAGTGCCGCCGCCAGCGTGGTGATCGCCCGGCGCCCGGACGCGGCCAGGAGTTCGGTGATCCGCTCGACATCATCGGAGATGGCCGGTAGGACCGGGCGGAGGGGGCCGCGGGTGGCCAGGAGTGTCTCGTAGTCACACGTCGGCGAGCCCCACCTGGAGCTGTAGACCGTGTTCCCGCCGGCATCGGCCGTAGTGAACCAGCCCTGATTCTCGCGGTCGACGACCCGACCCGGGAGCGACGTGGGCGCGTGAGCGGTCATGACGTGTCTCCCTATCGCTACGGCGTCCGATTGTCGTAGCGTATCCGCACGCTACGACACGCCCGATGTTCCGCAGGACTCACTGTCCTCGGCTGATTGGCGTCAGCGTGCACAGATATCTGAGACTGCGAAATTGCCGTTCAACTCCCAGCGCTAAGGCGCTCCCTGTTTCAACCCATCGAAATGCCATGATCGCGAATGATGCCAGCCAAGCCCGATGGGTGCCCCTGGCCGATAGCCCGGAATTTCCACTCTGTGCCCTGCCGGTAGATCTCACCAAGCACGAGCGCAGTCTCGGTCGAAACATCGTGTTCCAGCTCGTAGCGGACGAGTTCGAAGCCTGTGGCTCGGTCGATAACTCGTATGCACACATCCTCGACTTGACCGAACGACTGGCCGTGCGCGTCCGCGTTGTCAATCGACAGTAGAAAGACAATCGCGTCAATGCTCACCGGGACAGATGCAAGATCGACATTAATTATCTCGTTGTCATTAATTTCGCTCTCACTGCCGTCGGTGAGATCTTCGCCGCAGTATTCGATCGCACCATCGGGAGACTTGCGGTTGCTGTAGTACATCAGGTGATACTCCGACGGCGCCTTCCGATCTGTACCCACAGCGAGTGCCATCGCATCTATGCAGACGTCCTCGTCGGTGTTGTGCGTAGTCCAGCTAAACCCGACAGTGACAGCAACCAGAGCTGAGGTCTCCGCACTCGGTGAGACCTTCTCGCGCTCGTGCGGACTCGCGCTGTGCACGCAGGTGACCTCGAACTTCACGCCGGAAACTGCGCGCAATGCATCCGAGATCAAACTCGCAGTGCGCGGTTCGGCGAGACGGCTGGCGAGGGCAGCTGCATCGTGTGCGAGCACGATGCGATTGCCGTCGACGCGGCATACGGTCGCGCCAGAAAGCATCACCTCGACGGTCTTGCTGTGCTCGCGGACCGTCGCAAGAATTTCCGACCATACCGCCTCCACCTCGTGGGCCGCCTGCTCGTACCAATGACGGGCACCATCGAGATCCGGCGGATCCATCCGGTCGGCGAGCAGGTTCCCGAGGTGGACCATCGCGCCGGTGTCGCCGCTGGCAGCAGCCTGCTCATACCAGCGGCGGGCATCGTCGAAATCCGGCGGATCCATCTTTTCAAGCAGATCGCCGAGCGCGACCATGGCAGCGGTGCCCCCGCGCAGGGCGGCGGGAAGGGCCAGAGCAAGTGCGGTGGCGGTGTGATATCGGTCCGCGGGGTCTTTGGCCATCCCGCGAGCGATGACCCCGTCGAGGACCGCGGGCAGGGACGGCACCAGCTCAGTGGGCCTCGGTGGTGGTTCGGTGAGGTGCGCGGCGATCTGCTGGACGATTCTGTCGCCTTCGAACACACGTCGGCCAGTAAGGCATTCGAACAGCACACACGTCAGGGCGTAGATGTCGACCTCAGGGCCGGCTTTCCCGTCGTAGCGCTCCGGTGCCATATAGGCATGCGTTCCAATCGCCCCGGTCCCGATCGTCAACCCGTCCTGCCCATCGGTATGGGCGATCCCAAAATCGATCAGATACACATGTCCGTCCGGCTGGACGAAGATGTTCGACGGTTTAATGTCCCGGTGCACCAGACGCGCCCGGTGTGCGGCATCGAGAGCCGCTGCGGCTTGGCCGATCACCTGCGCTGTCCGGGTGAGCGGTAAGGGCCCGTCCCGGCGAATCAAGGTGTCGAGGTCCTGCCCAACGAGCAGGGGCATGACGAGGTACAACCGGCCGTCGATGGTGCCATAATCGTGGGCATACACGACATTCTGGTGCTGCAGCTTGGTCACGGCACGGGCCTCCCGAAGGAATCGAGCCCGGTATTCCGGATCTGCGGCCAGTTCGGTGGCAAGTACCTTGACCGCTACCTGCCGGTCAAGGGCGGTGTCGTACGCCCGCCACACCTGCCCCATTCCGCCCTGCCCGATTTTGTCCTGCAGCTCGTACTGACCGAACTTCTCAACCACCTCACCACCCCCACCCACACCACAGACGAGACCAGAAGAAGCGTCACGATAAGCCGGGATCGTCCAGTTCCTGCGCACTGACTGGACGATTCGTGTGGGTTGTCGCGCAGAAAGGTGCCCTGATGCAAAGATCGGTGCCCGATTCCTGTCCAGCGCGTTCGCCTGGTAAAGCTGTTCGTAGCACGGTGGGCAGGGGTCGTATCGTCGCTTGACGACGGGGGTTGCGGGTCGGGTGGATCATCGAGATTGTTTGTGGCCGAGGTCGTCGCGCCGCCCGACTGTTCGGTGCCGAACTCGTCGACGTGTGCCGGTGCCGGACGCGAAATGCTGCTCGGGTGACGAGGACCCACCGTCAGTTCGTCATCCGGGTGCGGCCCCAGTGTGCCGGTTTTGGCGGGTGACGGATGCGCGGTGTTCCGCTCGTCTGCCTGTGCGGATTGGTCCGCTTGACTCCCGAGCTCGTAGGCAGCCCGTTGGATGATGATCGCAGTTGTGTTGTCGTTGCCGCCGGCAGCGTTGGCGGCAGCGATCAGCGCACGGCACGCGTCACGGGGGTGTGGGTGTTCGTTGAGGATGGTTTGTACGGTGGCGTCGTCCAGCAGCGTCGTCAGTCCGTCGGTGCATAACAGCAGCCGATCGGGGTCGTTGAACGAGAATGTCGCAACGTCGGGGCGGGGGCGATCGCGCATTCCGACGTAGCGGGTGAGGCGGCGCAGTCCGGAATGGCTGGCGGCTTGTTCGGGAGTGAGCTCACCGGATTCGATCAGTGCTTGGGCGAGGTTATGATCGTCGGTCAGTTGCTGTAGCTGTCCGTGGCGCATCCGGTAGGCGCGGCTGTCTCCGAGGTGACCCACCATCACCTCACGTGTTCCGATGATCGCGACAACGGCGGTGGTGCCCATGCCCGCTTGCCGCAGGGATCGTTCACTCCCCTTACGGATTTCGGTGGACAAGTCGGCGAGGGCTGCCTTGAGTTGGTTCTCCGTCGTCGTGGTGAATTCCACGGGCGGTGCGCCGGGGAAAACGTACCGACGCGTGTACTCGGGCAGCATGTCGACGACGGTCTGAGCTGCGACTTCACCGGCAGCCGCCCCACCCATGCCGTCGGCGACGAGGAACAACCCACGGTCGGCATCGGCATGGAACCGGTCCTCGTTCTGGTGGCGGATCCGGCCGATGTCACTCAGCCCAGCCCACAGCAGCGGGATCATCCCGTCACCACGCTTCCCGCAGGGCGTGAGCGAACTGCTCCGCAGTACACACCTCGTTCTCCGGTAGGTCCACGAGTGCGTTGTCGATAGCTTCGGCAAGCGGGGCAGGTATGTGCGGGTTACGTTCACGGATCGGGACAGGATCGTCCTGTAACACCGCGAGAACCGGTTCCTTGCCTGCCGGGAAATCCCGTGGGGGCATTTCGGTGAGCATCCAGTACAGAGATGCCGCAGTAGACCAGACATCGACGGCCGGCTGAGCATACTTGAAGTCCGTAAGCTGAGCTCGCGACATAAACGCGACCGTGCCCCCATAGTCACCTGTGAAGGTGTGCCCACTCAACCCTGCCAGGTCGAAGGCCTTGGCAAGGCCGAAGTCCGCCAAGCGGGCCGTCATCCCGCCAGAGTCGCTTCTCGTCAGCAGGATGTTTGCGGGTTTGATGTCGCGGTGCACAAGCCCACGTGAGTCAGGCTGTCCGGGTACCACCAGCGGGGCGGTATGGGCGTAATCGAGTCCCGCCAAGACTTGCAGAGTGAACGCAACTGCGTCCTCGACCGAAAGAGGGTGTCCGCGCTCCCGCACCAGATCCGCCACGCTGCCGCCATCGCAATAGTCACAGGTAAAGAAGAACTGTCCGCCGGATTCGCCAGCCTCACGGAAGGCCACGATGTTGGGGTGACGGAGCGAAGCCACGCTGGACATCTCTCGAAGGAACTGAGCCCGCGCATGTGGGGAGGCGGCGACCTGTGCCAGCAGAACTTTGACGGCAGTGAGTTCACCGGTCTGCTTGTGCCTAGCCAGGAAGACGATTCCCTGTCCGCCTCGACCGAGTTCTTGCACGAGGTCGTATCCGCGGATCGCGGCCAGTTCGGCTGCTCCATCGTCAGCCTTGCGGAGGAGATCGGCAACGCATGCACCCAGATCGGACTGGCATGATTCGCACACCAGTTTGCCGTCGCGATGGGCGGTCTCGCCGAGGACAGTGCTCCCACAGCGGGAGCAGCGGATCATCTCGAGTTTCTCATTGCCTAGTCCGAGTTCATTTGCTAGGTCGACCCGTAGAACGGTCGGCCCCATCTTGATCTGATCACCGTGACGTAGTGCGCGTTCGGGGAACGCCGTGGCTGCGCCTTCCTCCGGAGTTTGCCCATCTTTTCGGCGGCCGATCTCTTCACCGTTGACATGGGTGCCGTTGAGGCTGCCGAAATCGCGTACGCGAATGTCCGGGGGATTGATGTCGAGCAGGCAGTGGTGTCGCGACACCCAGTCGGCGTCGGGAGCGCCAGAGGGTATGCGGACTTGGCAATCATGGGAGCGCCCGACAAGGCATGTTGACCGCTCGGAGAAGACGTACTCTTGCTGATCGGCCGGTCCCTCGACGAGAGACAATGTCACCCGCACAGACATTAGACAACCCCCGAAATCTTTCCATTACCGACGGTTTCGGACGACATGGTCATGGTGGTTAGCAACGAGCTGACAGTGAGTTGGAAGCTCGCTTGCCCAGAACCTTCTCGACGGTGTAGCGATCTATCTGGTCCAGCGTGAGGCACGATTCAGGATGGGTCAGGCGAGCTATGCCCTCAACGGAAACAGCCGGCACCTCCAGCGCAACCCCTCGGGCTTCCTCGATATCCAAATTCTCGTAGGCCCATGAGTTCGCCTCATCCTCGCGCCAGTAGTCCTCGGTCAGGAACCAGTTGGCTAGAAATATCATGCGGTTCGGAACCAGCGACCACATCTTGTGACGGTCGATCGCAGCACGCGCACCTGGCCTGGTCACAGCAAGCCATTCCGAGCCGCCGCGAGTGACAGGGGTCACTCGCCAGTACTCCCAGCCGTCGTTTGCCATCAGGTTCTCCTTACGCTCGAATATCTACTACGCGAAACCGCTGAAGTCCGGGCACCACTCACGAAGTCTTCGCGGTGGGGAGATATTCCGACTGAGTCTCTTGGGAACCGCGTTTAGCCCATTCCATGACGTCTTCTGCGAGCCAACGATTGTGGTACTGCGAGTACACGCAATCACTCTCGGCCATAAGCTGCTCGGCCAGTGCCGCTGCTGCAGGTTGCCAGGGCAGACCTTCGGGGAACTCGATACTTCGTCCGAACACCTCCGTGGTCAGACTGATGGCGCGGCCCTTGAACTTGCGATGTCCAGCTTTCTCGAAGTACACGTCGTCCGCGTACTTCTGTTCCAGTGTGGAAAGAGAATGCCCTGTCTGGGCTTCCAACGTGCTTCGGTCGACGTACACGGTGATGAGGTAGCCGTCGAAGTCGGCGTCGTCGGGGATGGTCCACATGTACGCCCCTTCGACGGCTCCCACGTTGACGGTGAACAACCGTGCCCCTCGACCGGTGGAGGGCAGACAGCTGATGGACCAGCCCCTGCGGACAGTGGCCTTCGGATGAGCGATCGCGGCGTCGACGTAACTGCGCGCGATACCGGTGACAACGTCTAGGTCGTGCTGCTCCCCCAGCTTCAGATAGTTCTCTTGGGTCGCCGACGGAAACACACGAGCCACGGAGTGTTCACCTTTCGTGTCGTTGTGAGCCGATTTCGCACACTGCGAATCGGGGAATTCTAGCGAAATAGTCAGCGCTCGCATGTAATTCACGTGAATGACAGAGTGCGGTCTCATGCGAGAGCGCTGGCGGAATCAGTACCGTCACAGACCCTGCCGTGACGGCTACCAGTTTCGGTCGATCCGGTCACGGCTTCGGAGTGTTGACGGATAGTCGTTGGCGCTCGGCGGCGATGATGTCTCGTGCGAGATCGGCTTCGGATACGTCGAAGGCTTCGGGCGCGCTCTCGGCGGTGTCGCTGACGCGGGCGAACTCATCGAACAGCTCACGCTTGCGCTCGAGGATCGTGGTGATTCGCTGGTCGACACCCTCCTCGGACAGGAGCCGATGAACCTGAACGGACTCGAGTTGCCCCATACGGCGTGCTCGCGCGATGGCCTGCCATTCGGTGGTCGGTTTGAGTTGCGGCTCGCAGATCACCACGACCGACGCCGCCTGAATATTCAGGCCGACACCTCCGGCGACGATCTGAGACACCAGAACCGCGCCGTGACCTGCGGCAGAGAATTGATCGACCATCGTCTGGCGGGCGGCCGCCGGGACGGAGCCTGTCAAGGGCCCGAAGACCTGACCGGGCAGCGCACGGACCACTTCGTCGAGGACATCCCGGAAGTGGGAAAAGACGATCACCCGGCGACCGTTGTCCTCGGCTTCCTCGACGATCTCGACCAACCGCTGGATTTTCGCCGATCGCTGGCCGTGGAGCATGGCGACCTGACGCATCTTCATGAAGTTGCCGCTGGAGACGGCATCCCGGTAGGCGGCTGCGTCGTCGGTGGACATGGGGAGCCATTCCTCGACCTCGACAAGGTCCGGCAATTCGGTGAGGACGTCCTCGGTATTGCGGCGGAGATAGGCGGGCGCGACCTGCCTTCGGAACCGTCCGGCTGACAGTTCGTTGGCATCGATGACGAGGTCGGGCCGAAGATAGCCGACAAGGTTGCGGAACTCGTCGATGCGATTCTCCAGCGGTGTGCCGGTCAGCAGGATCGCGCGGTCCGCCGAGTCGAGCAGTCGGGTCGCGCGCTGGGTACGCAGCGCGTCGGGATTCTTGATGTAGTGAGCCTCATCCACCACGATGCAGCTCAGCTCCGAGACCGCCTCGGTGTGCTGCTCGAACCACGCCAGCGACTCGAAGGTGGTCACAGCGACGCCGCCATTTCGAATCCAGCTGCGCACAGCTGCGTCGCGGGCGGGGCCGTGGGCGCGGTGGGGGCGCAACTGGGACTTGGAGGACACCTCACGGACCCAGTTGGTCACCACCGCTGCGGGGCAGATCACCACCGTGTGGTGGGAACCTTTCGACCGGAGGTGTGCGAGGACCGCGATCGCCTCGACGGTCTTTCCGAGCCCCATCTCGTCCCCGATGATCACTTTGCGCTGGACGAGCGCGAATCGTGCCGCGAAGCTCTGGTAGCCGCGCAGGGACGCGGAGAGGTGCTCGGTGTCGAGTTCGAGGGCACGCACCGCGTCGATGATGTCTTCGGGCAGGTCGCCGTGTGTCTTCTGCTCGTCTTCGGTGATGAAGCCGAGTTCGGCGAGCATGGCGAAGTAGTCGGCGGGCCGGGCGAGGAAGTCGTCCCACGGATCGGCCGATCCAGTGGCACTGGTGGTGCCAGAAAGAAGGCGAGCACGTCGGACCACGGTCGCGACATCGTCGTGGAGAGACGACACTGGTTCGCTTCCGGCGACGATCACAAGGAGATGGTGGACGTTTCGGTCGATCGCACGTGCGAGTGCGGAGAGTTCCTCGGTTCGGGCGAGGTCGGTGGTTGCCCCCTTGATTTTCCTCGTGGCGTCCCATGCCGCGAGGCTGCGAAGTAGTTGGGTAGTGGGCTCGGTTCGGTTCTTGATGTCGATCCGCGCCGGCATCTCGTCGTAGGTCGTCTGCCACAGGGTGTGGGCGGCTCCGCGGATCCGGGTCGCGGTCGTTGCCCCGATTCGCGGCAGGTGTTCGAGGCCGGCACCGAGGTCCAGCACCTCTTGGACTGTTCGGATCCCGGCCTCGGTCAGTGGACCGATGAGTAGTCGGTCGCGGGTGGCTTCCTTGAGTCGCTCGACCGGCATCTCGACGACCAGCGCGCGGGTTTCGGCGGCGCGGACCTCGTTGCCGGCGTTCACGGCCCTGGACCGGGAATTGGCCTCGTCCCCGAGTGCCCGCTCGATGGTCGCGACCGCGTCGGGCAGGTCGGCGACGGCGGCCGCCGCAACGACTTCGGGGCTGTTACCGAGGTCGTTGAGGTGCGGGGCGAGCCCGACCCACTCGGCCAGCGCCTCGGACGTCGCGATCTCGGACGGCGATGCCGACTGGCCGCTCAGCTGGGTCAAGAGTGCAGGGACGCCGGCACCGGAGGCCCATTCCCAGAACGCCACCAGGAAATCCGCCGCGGCCCGTCCTGCATCGCGCTTCTTGCTGCCGCGGAAGAATCGGCGGACGCCGAGGGAGGAGCGCACGTCGTGCGTGGCGGCGGCCGCGTCGGTGACGAGCCGCTTGAGGACCTGCTGATCGTCCTCGGTCAGCGGGATGAGATGTGTGCGTCGAGCCACATCGCCGAGGCGGGTGCCATCGGTCCTTCGCAGCGGAATCACGCGCCAGGCCGGGGTCCCGTCGCGGTGGATCTCGACGACGGAATGGCGCAGTGCGTCGACCGCGCAGTTGGCGGTTTGCTCGATCTTCGCGCGGTGATCGGTGATGGTGGTGGCCTGGGCTACCCAGCCGGCGACCTCGTCGCTGATCTCGCGTAGTTGTTGTTGGTCGTGTCGTTCCATGTGCCTGCTCGGTTCATACGGTTTGCTGGGAAGACACTAGCTGGCCCCGGGGCTCTGACTTGTCCGATCCCTCCGCTAGCGTTAACCGACTGTCGATCAGGAGGTTCCAAAGTGCGGCTCGAGGACTTGAAGTCGGGGCTACGCATCGAGGGGCTGATCCCCACCGAGGTAGTGACCGCCATCGCAGTGCAGTGGCACGGTGCCGACGCGCTCGAGCTCACCTTCAAGAACGCCGCGGGCGGGCTTGGTCAGCAGGTCGTGTTCCGCAAGGACCAGGACAACCTGAGCATCGCGCAGAGCGGCAGCCGCGCGTTCGACGCCACGGCCTCCGACTTCAAGCTCGTCGCCGAGGCTCAGCGGATCTCGCTCGCCGGACTGTTCGACCCGATGCTCGCCGTCGCGACCAGTGACGTGCAACCGCTGCCGCATCAGATCCGCGCGGTGTACGGCGAGCTTCTGCCTCGCACACCCCTCCGGTTCCTCCTCGCCGACGACCCAGGCGCCGGCAAGACGATCATGGCAGGTCTCTACATCAAGGAGCTGTTGCTCCGCGACGACGTCAAGCAGTGCCTGATCATCGCTCCCGGCGGACTGGTCGAGCAGTGGCAGGACGAGCTGTTCTTCAAGTTCGGGCTCCGGTTCGACCTTCTGACCAACCAGCTCATCGATGCCCAGGCGAACTTCAACGTCTTCGAGACCAACCCGCTGCTGATCGCGCGGATGGACCAGCTCTCCCGCAACGAGCAACTCCAGGCCCAGCTGAAGGAAACCGAGTGGGACCTGATCATCGTCGACGAGGCCCACCGGATGGGGGCGCACTACTTCGGCGGCGAGCTGCGCAAGACCAAACGATTCCTGCTCGGCGAGATGCTCGGCCAGATCACCCGCCACCTACTGCTGATGACCGCGACCCCGCACTCGGGCAAGGAGGAGGACTTCCAGCTCTTCCTGACCCTGCTCGACCGCGACCGGTTCGAAGGCAAGCAGAAGAAGAGCGCCGACGTCAGCGGCATCATGCGCCGCATGGTCAAAGAAGACCTCCTGACCTTCGAGGGCAAGAAGCTCTTCCCGGAGCGCATCGCCGAAACGGTCCCGTACGAGCTGACGGCGCTCGAATACGAGCTCTATGAAGATGTGACTCACTACGTCCGGGAGGGGATGAACCGTGCCGAGCGCGTCGGCGGCAAACGCAAGAACACCGTCGGCTTCGCGCTCACCGTCCTCCAAAGGCGCCTCGCGTCCAGCCCGGAAGCGATCTACAAGAGCCTCGTCCGACGTTCCGAGCGCTTGGAACGCAAGAAGGTCGAGATCCAGAACGGCACCTACCGCGACAGCGAACCGACCCTCGACGTCAGCACTCTCGACGAGGACGAGTACAACGCCGAAGAGCTCGAGCAGATGGAGGAAGAACTCCTCGACGCGGCGACCGCCGCCCAGACCGTCACCGAGCTCAACGCCGAACTCGTCGAACTCGGCGACCTGATCAAGACCGCACAACGGGTCCGTGAGGCCGGCACCGACCGCAAGTGGACCGAGCTCTCGAACATCCTCCAGGACAACGCGCTCGTCACCGACAACAACGGTTGGCCGCGGAAGTTCATCATCTTCACCGAGCACCGCGACACCCTCGACTACCTCCAGGGCAAGATCAGCTCCCTCCTCGGCAAGCCCGACGCCGTGCGCGCCATCCATGGCGGCGTGCGCCGCGCCGAGCGCCGCCAGATCACCGAGGAGTTCACCAAGAACCGCGACTGCCAGATCCTCCTCGCCACCGACGCCGCCGGAGAAGGCCTCAACCTTCAGGCCGCGCACCTGATGGTCAACTACGACCTGCCGTGGAACCCGAACCGCATCGAGCAGCGCTTCGGTCGCGTCCACCGCATCGGCCAGGAGGAGGTCTGCCGCCTCTGGAACCTCGTCGCCTCGAACACACGGGAGGGCGAGGTCTTCACCCGCCTGCTGGAGAAGCTCGACCAGATGCGGCAGACATACGGCGGCAAGGTCTTCGACGTCCTCGGTGAGGCATTCACCGACACGCCGCTGCGCAACCTGCTGCTGGAGGCCATCCAGTACGGTGAGCGCGAGGATGTGAGAGCAAAGATGCACGAGGTCATCGACGCCTCAGTCGGGGACGGGCTCAAGGATCTGCTCGACGAGCGGGCGCTGGCCTCCGAGCACCTCGCCGACGCCGACCTCCACAAACTGCGGGCCGCGATGGACGACGCACGTGCGCGCCGGCTGCAGCCGCACTACATCGAGCTCGCGTTCAAGGCCGCGTTCACCAAACTCGGCGGCCGCATCGTCAGGCGCGAAAAGGGACGCTACGAGATCGCGAACGTCCCGCAACACATCCGCTCAGCGGGCACCGGGCCGATCGCGACCAAGTACGACAGGGCCACCTTCGATCTCAGCCAGGTCCAGCCCGGGAACCTGGCTCGCGCCGACCTCCTGGCGCCGGGTCACCCTCTGCACGACGCGGTCATGGGTGAGGCGATCCGCAACTTCGGTGGTGTCCTCAACCAGGGCACGATCCTTGTCTCCTCGACCCTCGAGGAGCCTCATCTCCTTGTCGGTGTCGTCGAGGAGGTCGCCGACGCCACCGGCGGGTCGGTCGCACGTCGCTTCGGCTACGCCTACGTCGACCAGTTCGGCACCGTCTGCCCGGCCGGTCCTGCGCCGTATCTCGATTGCGTGGCCGCACCTGCCGGTCCAGCCGTTGACAATGCCCAGAGCCTGGCCTGGCTCGGCGACGCCGAGGACAAGGCCATGAGCTGGATCATCGCCAACCAGCTACCCGAATACCTCGCCGAGGTCCAGCCGCGACGGCGTGCCGAACTCGAGAAGGCCCGCGACCTGGTGACCAAGCGGCTCAGTTCCGAGAGCGAGCGCCTCCTGCTGGACGCTGCGGTGGCATCGGAGAAGGAGCAGAACGGCGAGAAACCCAAGGAATCCTCCGACAGCCTCAACCGCAAGGCCGTCGAGCTCGATGTCCGCCTCCGCAAGCGCCTCGCTCTGCTTGATCAGCAGCAGCTGATGTCGACCAAGCCGCCGCGCATCGTGACAGCTGCATTGGTGCTTCCGATCAGAATGCTGGAAGGCGATATCCCGGCCACATCGCCCATACACGCCAAGGAGACCAAGGAAGTCGAGCGCCGCGGTGTCGACCTCGTCATGGCCCACGAGCGCGAGCTGGGCCGTAAACCGGTAGAGCAGGCCTTCACCAACAAGGGCTTCGACATCCTCTCGACCGACGCCAACGGCGACACCTACCGAATCGAGGTCAAGGCCCGGATTGATGGCGCCGAGGACTTCTTCGTCACCCACAACGAAGTCATGACCGGCAAGAACGCCGTCCCGCGTTACCGTCTCGCGCTGGTCAAAGTTGATCCGCGAGGTGCGCAGTTCGACGAGGTCCGGTACCGGGACGACCCGTTCGCCACCACCGACCTCGGCGACTTCGAGGCGACTGGCATCCGCGGCGACTGGGCCAAGACCTGGGCGAAAGGTACGTCTCCGTTCTGATGCTAGGCAACGGAGGAGGTGTCTCAGCAGATGCACTCAGGACAGGCGATGGGGGTGTAAAGCAGACCCCGCCCCCGTATCACCTCGGCCCGGGTCACGCTCGGCGAATGCCCGGTCGAATTCTGATGACCCGCTGGGTTGTACACAGGTCCGGTACACCCTAGGTCTGGCGCCGCAGGATCTGTGGGAGTGTGGAAGTCGCGTGCCGATCACGTCGCTGCCTCGACGATCGTCCTCGTCGTATTCGACAGGACCGTTGTGCTGGTCGCCTCGATTGCCGGGCTGACCGTACACCACGGCGGTCTGGCGATCCTCGGTGAACCCGTCCCCGATCACCGGCCCGTCGGCAAGCCCGATCCGCTGCAGATACCGAACCCCAACGCTCATTGCGTCATCGATGGTGACGTCATCGTGGCGGAAGGGAGTCGGAGCACCGCACCCGTTTGTCACCGCGCGCGACCTGCCCGATTCCACAACCACGTACGTCCCAGGTCCGCGACGTCAGGTCGCCGGGTGGGCGGGTCTGCCGCTTCTGGCGAACCATAACCACTTCGTCGTACCCTATGTGATGAAGTGCGCGCCCTCTACATTGTGGAAGGCGTTCCCGATATGTTGCTCCACCGAAGGCAGCGCCCAGAGGGTTGGCACGGATACGGTATGCGTTCGGGTACCATGCGCTCTATGAGTCTGCCTGCACCCAGCTTCAATAGTCCAGCAGGAGAACGAACTACCCTGCGGGTGACACCTGTGTCGCAGAGTTCGGAGCAACTAAGTATAAAAGATCAGCTTCGAATGGCCCGGTACCTGGATCACAGCGAGACCCTTTTAGCCCCCGCGTTGACGGCTGTGTCCGGCCCTATTGCACTTCACTTGGATGTAGGTCTCCCGGCAACCAAATCGTTGCTCCAGCAGCCGAGTTTGGAAAGATACGTTTTTCCCCTCGCCGAAAGACTGAAGAATGTTGTTGGACAGCAGTTAACAAGTGTGTGGTGCACGAAACAGCACTCGGATCTTTCCACGGTCACGGTTGGGCCGGCGGCGCCGGCGCCGGCCCCTGCTTTCGGGCAGACAGCCACACTGCTGACGCGCAGGTCATACGCAAAACCACGATTCAAAGAGGAGATTCAGGACGCTGTTGCTGGGTTGAAACCCGTCCCAGACGGGCCAGTTGCTCTACACATCGCTTTTGTGACTGGGCTACCCCGCACCTGGGCAAACCTGTGGAAACCAACCATCGACGGCCTGGGCGAGTTGCTCGGTTACCGCAACCCGCAGGGTCAGGGGGATGTTAACGCCGAGCGGATTACTCAACTGGCTTTTCATCACCGATCAGAAGGGGGCGCGCTGGGCCATAGCGTCCAAATCACGGTCACAATCGGGCCAAGTCTCCCGAATTTCACATGAATTTGTAGAACGTTCCCGCACGACTTGCGCCCTTGGATGTACGGTCTCGAGCATATGCTGCAGAATCCGACGCCTCCTCCATGACGACGGAACACTGCGTTTTCAAGTCCACAATCGGCTACGACCCTTCGACGGACTTTTTACCACGTCTCGATCAGGCACTCGATCAGCAGAACGGCGAAGCAGGCAGTGCCGTATCGAGGAATCCTGGTGGGCCACGGGGATGACCGCTCGTTAAGCTCCATCGAGACCGTCCTCGGTCGCCTTCTCAGTGCGCATCCGCGAAGGCTTTGCATCAGTCGGCTGCCGGGTTGTCAGATCATAAGAGCGGCGGCTGGACCGACGTACCCGCGTACAGACTCGTGAGGGCCTCGTTGTAGCGAGCTTGGGCTTCGCCGTAGAGCTGCCGGAAGCGGTCAACCGACCCGACGGCGGATGCCCCTTCGGCGCTGAGAAGCGTACTTGCTGCTCGCATGAACTGGTCGAGGGATTCCTGGAGCTGGTCGGCGTGGTCGTTGATGTGGTCGGGGGCATCTTCGAACGAGGCCTTGTACACCTCGAGGGCACGTTTGATGTCGTTGAGCGAGGCCCCCGTTGTGGCACTCACGGTGCCGCTGCCGGCGATCTGGTCGCCTAGGGCGCCCATGTCGGTGATGGCGTTCTTGGCGACGCGGGCGGCCGGGTCGATCGTATCGGCGAAGGTTTGAGCGTCCTTGGCGTTGTCGACGTCTTGCTGGCGTTTCCGCTCTTCATCGCGCTGTTGTTGTTCGGCCATCGAGCGGGCATCGGCTTCGTCGCGCTGCCGCAACTCGTCGCTGACGGGTGAGCCGGCCGGAATACGTTCCCTCACCCCATCGTCCTCCGGTTTGGCGATGTCGAGTCGGACGGTGGAATCGGGTTCTGTGCTGTTACCTGCGATGGGTTCTTGACCAAGAACGACCCAGTTGGAGTCCATCAGCGGTGTTCGGTCCTCGATGACGTCGACGTCCTCGAAATTCTCAAGGCCCGCGTCCTTGAGTGCGTTGTGGGCGTCGTCGAGTCGGTATCCGGTCACGTCGGGAACGGTCACCGGATCGTCGCCGCAGCCTACGAGCAGCAGGAACAGTGCCGAGGCGGTCACCACCGCGGGGCCGAATCTACGCATGGCGTGGAGCTTATCGCGTCCCCAGGCCGCGGCGTCTGACCGCTTAGGTCAATTTCGTTTCATGACACAACAACTCGACGCACGGTTTGTCGGGATTTTCGAAGTGTGGCTGCCAGGGAAACTGGCGGTTGTCGGATAACGTGCGGATGGTGAGCGACGATGCTGAAGTGATGGATCGGATCACGGCCGGGGTTCGGGATCTTGATCCGCAGCCACGGCAACGACGCTGGGTGAGCTTGACGTTCTGCATCCTCGACGCCGTCTTTAGCATCGGTGCGCGGTACGACACCGTTGTCGTCCCTCTCGTGCGGCGGGTAGCCGCCGATTTCGATGTCGCTGAGCCTTCGGTGCCTCATGAGGTCGAGGACGGACCGGATCCTGTTCCGCTCGGAGAGTTCCTGAGCCGGTACCCAAACGAAGCGAACTTGGTGCAAGCCACCAATAAGCAGCGGACCTCGACCCGTGGCGGGATTCTGAAGGCGGAGGCTGTGCTGCGATACGCCCGCATCCTGAACGATCACGGTGTCCGGAGCTTGCAGGAGGCGCGGGAACTGTTGACCGACGCGGTCCATCTCGGCACGGTCGAGATGGAATTACGGCAGGTGCCCGGTGAAGGGACTGCCGGGGTGCGGCGCGGATACCTATGGATGCTCGTCGGCGACGAGGACACCGTTAAACCTAATCGCATGGTGGTGCGCTGGCTCTCTGCCCACGGTGTAGACGGCACCACCCCTGAACAAGCACGAACGCTGCTGAGCAAGGTCTCTAAGCGCATCAGTTCCGATCTGGGTAGACGGGTGACGGCCTGGGAGGTTGACCACGCCATCTGGCTGGCGGCGCGATCCTTGGGATAGCTACCAATACCGCAGACTGGCTGGATTCTGCTGTACTCGGTTACCGCACACTGCCAGCCCGGCGGGAACCTCAGAGGGGTATGCGCAACATAGGTGATCGTGAAACGACACAGGCGAGTGGCCAGATGCGCGTGCGGGTGAGCTTGAGCGGCTGCACGGTGGGCTTGTGGCGCATATCGAAATGCGATCTCGCCCCGCTCGGCGGCCAGAGCCACCGGGCCGGCGCCGGTGCTGCCGGTTCGACGCCCTTCCGGCGCGGCTCCGGTCGTGGTCATCGTTAAGCCGCGGAGACCGTCGACTCCGTCCCACGGCGACGAGGCCCTCTCGACCATTCATCACGGCGGAGGTCTGCGGACTCACGTCCGTAGACGTCCACCGTCACTCCACCTCCCGGATGTACGTCACGCCGAATGCCCTGACCTGGCGGAACTCCTGGCGCGTACTGCCGAAATCGAACCAGCCGCCTTCTTGCTTCTGGAAGATGTCGAGGCCGCGGCCGAGGTTGATTCGCCATCCGCTGTCCGTGCGGATCCAGCGATCGTGACCGCCAGGGTCCTTCCCCACCTCGACTTTGATGCCCTGCTGAGCCGCGCCTTGGACGATCTGATTGAGCATCTGCAACTGCTTAATCTGATAGCCCGGGTCGACCTCAAGCCCGGTGAACAGTTTGAAGGTCACCTCGTCAGCGGGGTCTTTGGCAGACGCAATCAGGGCGAGCAGCTCAACCAAATTGCGCCCCTGGTGGCTCATCCGGATGTAAGGATCGTGCAACTCGATCTCAGTCGCGCCTCGCAGGTACGGCATGAAGAGGGTGTCGAACGAGATGCCGCGCTGATTCTCAACGAAATCCCGGTGCCCCTGGAACAGCTCCTCCTTCACCGGGGCCGAGACAACAGGCGCTTCCGACCCGACCGCACCCGTAGTGGGGCCAACCAGATCGACTGGCTCCTGGTCGTCGCTCGCGGCGCCGGGGCGGCCGCGGTGATAATGCCTGGGGTACTCGTCCTCCTCCAATGTGGTGACAGCCGTCCACTCGCCACCGAGCGACTGGTACCCGAACTTCACCGCAGCCATGGTGTCGTCCAAGCGCAGGATCTGGTCCTTGACGCGCTTGCGGCCTTCGATCGCGAAGCGCAGGATCTCCTCGATCTCCTCAGCGGTGGCCTGCTCGTGCGGGTAGAGCAGCTTCATCAGGCCGGAGAAGGTCTTGTGGATGCCGTCGCGGTCGCGGGTGGAGATGTCCGAGCCGAGCGTGAAGTACCGCTGGTAACGGTCGGAGTAGTCGAGATTTCGCATCGACTTGAGGACTTCGGCGATGTAGTCGACGACGAAACCGTACCCGCTGGAGAACATTTCACCGCGGATTGTGTCGACCTCCCAGCCGGGAATGTAGAAGTGCAGCCGGTCGAGGTAGGCTGGGTCGTGGTAGCTCTCTGGGAGCTCGTCGAATAGGTCTGAGTGCTTGAGCATGTACGGCACGGTGTGTGAGGTGTTGCCGACGAATACCATCGATGCCTCAGCACTTTCCGGTCTGACACCGCGGGAGAACGATTTGTTCGCCATATAGTTCTTCATGATGTCGACCAGTGCCTTGTCGGTGCGCTTCTTCTTGCCCGCGAACTCGTCGAACGCGACGACGTCCCAGTAGCCGACGAGACCGATCTTGCCGTTGGCGTTGTTTACGAACAGTTTCGGTACGGTGATCTCGCCGCCGGAGATCAGCATGCCGTGGGGTGAGAACTCCGAGTAGATGTGCGATTTGCCGGTGCCCTTCGGACCGAGCTCGACGAGGTTGTAGTTGCGTTCCACGAATGGGACCAGCCGGGTCAACTGGAGCAGCTTGGCCCGTCGCCCGAACATCTCGGGGTTGAAGCCGATCGACTGGATCAGCAGGTCGATCCACTCATCGGTGGTGAAGGCTTGGCGCGCGTCGAGGTAGCCGTGATAGTCGAAGTTCGACATCTGGATCGGCTTCAGACTCCCGAGGATCCATGGCACGGTGCGCGGGTCGTCACTGTGGAAGTACTCGATGTCGCACAGGCACCACACTTCGCTGACCAGCAACTTCGGGTTGCTGGTTGCCGTCCCTGGATCAATCACCACACCTCTGATCCCAAGGTTGGCGAAGGAGGCCTCGTAGAGGTCGTCTTTCGCGTTCAGCGCCACGCTGACCCGGTCGATGACCCGGAAACGGCCCTTCTCGCGGATCTTCGACTTCACCAGCTCCGACTCATTGCGGTGAACGTAGTGTTCGGCGAGGATTCGGCGCACCTTCTCGATGCCCTCCTGGATCGTCGCCTCGTCGTCGGTCGCGGCGAACTGCCCGAGCAAGTACTCCAGCACGTAGGACGGCACGATGGCGTTGCCTTTGACGGCCTTGACGAGATCCTTGCGCACCACCGCTCCCGGGAAGCGCGCGTTGATCTTGCGGTCCAACATAGTCGGCTCAGCCACGGCATCCGCGGGGCCCTCGTCGGGTGTCTGCTCGATGAGGGCCGCCTCGGTCAGGTCGATGTGGTCGCTCATCAGAAATCCCATCCGTCGTCGCTGGCGAAGGCACGTTTGATCGTGTACGGCGCGCTCTTGTACTTCTTCCACTGGTCGGTACCCTCGATCGGCTCTGAGAGTCGGAACTCGACGCTGTGGTTGTTGGCGTCGTCCGCATCCTTACTGAGAAGCAGTGTCACGCTTTGGAATCGGTCGCGCCCCGCGTCGCTGCTCGAGTCGAAGGTCATCTCCTGCTCGTTGGAGATCAGCGTGTCGCCGAAGTAGAGGCCGGCACGAAGTCGCCGCGCGGGCTTGTGTGGCTCCACCTTGACCGATTGGTACAACTTGACCACGATCTGCCCGGTCGTGATCCGATCCGACTCGGGGTGGATGTCGACGTTCACCGGCTCCACCGTGTCGCTGCGGCTCTTGTTGATCTGGATCACCGGCACCACGATCTCCTGTAACGAGGCGCCGCCGTGCACGAACTGGTACCCGGCTCCGGGCTGCACGATTCGCTGGATCGAGTTCGGGATCTGCACTTCCAGGTCGCTCGACAGTCCCACTTGGTCGGGCTTGAATGTCGTGAACGCTGCGTCCTTCTTCAATCCTCGCCCCAGCACGTAGCGGCGCTTTGACTTCACGATCTGCTCGCCCTGCGGTTTCACCGTCAGGTTGAACTGCTCGGCCAGTTTGGACCGCTGATAGAGGAACCCGTGATCGGCGGTGACGATGATGTTCGTCGCGTTCGCGCTCGCAAGCTTCTTGATAATATCCATCAACTCCCGGACTGCGTCCGCTGCCGCCGTGAACGTCCGGTGCTCGGAGGCGGCTTTGTCGCCGGTCGCGTCAATCGTGTCGTGGTAGACGTACAGCACCTGATTCGACGAGTACAGGTCACGACGATCGGCTGGCTTCATCTCGATGAAGTCCGTCGCCTGGATCGCTGTGCCGCCGACTGCGCTGAGGATCTTGCTGCGGTTCATGGTGCCGTCGGACTTCTGGCCGTCGACCAGCACCGGATCGCCTCCTGACGAATGCGCCAGCGTGGTGTGCGGAAGCAGTGCCGCCATCCCGAGTTGTGTGTAGGACGGCAGCGCGCCGAGCATGACGTCGATGGAGGCAGAGAACTTGTTCTCACCGCGGATCTTGGTGCTGAGCTCGTCGGCGACCTCGTAGCGGAGTGCGTCGGAGACGATCACGACGGCCTTTTTGCGGCCTGTGAGGGTCGGGGCGACGTAGTGGTCGTAGAACGAAGTTTGCGAGGTTATGCCGACGGTGCCCCATTGCGTGACCGTATTGACCTGCTGCTGCCACGCCACTCCGAGCGGGGCGAGGAAACTGGTCACATAGGCCTTCTCGACCAGGTCTGCCAGTGCCTCGATCGGCTGCTTGAACTCCGCCGTCAGATACGCCTGGGTGAACTGTCGATAGCGCTGGTCGATGCGGAACCACTCATCGCGATACCGCGTCAGCCCCTCGTCGAAGCTGCTGATGTGAAGTGCGGTGTTCCTGATCGCCGGAAGCAGCTCGGCCGCGGCGCTCAGCCCCTCATACAGGGTCGCGTAGTCGTCGAACCAGAAGCTGTCGCGACGCCTGGCGCTGATTGCATCGGCGATGTCGCGATACGGCATCGTCTGCGCACTGATCCCTTCGACCAGACGCCGTATCACCTCTCGCTCACCGGCGTCGAAGACGTCGGTCTCCTTGAGCGTTTCCCACGCGATCTCGTCGACGTGATCCGAGTAGTCGAGGTTGCCCTCGACGGTGCGGGCCAGCGATTTCATCGCCGCGCTGCTGCGTTTGGAGTCGCGGAAGCCGCGGAAGTCGAGCGCCAGGTTCCGTGCCTTGTTCGACTCAGTGACGTCGAACCCGTCGACGGCGCGCTGGAAGATCCACAGCACAAACCCCGCCACCGTCGGCGCCTGCGACGTGAAGCCGTAGATGCCGGAGGCGCCGGCCCAGTAGAAGTCTGCGAGGCCGTGGGAGGCGAGCGAATCGAATCCGGTGGTTTCGCCGCCTGCGTGCTGCATCAGCAGTGCGCGGGTGAGTTCAGAGAAGCTGTGCTCCTTCTGGTTCAGAAGCACAGCGCACATCTGTGCCTGTATAACCGTCAGGTCGTCGCCGATCAGCGGTAGCGCTTTGAGCCTTGTCACCAGCTTCGGGTCGTCGAAGAACGACGGATACCGGGCGATCAACTCTTCGGAGCCTGGCGCGCTCAGCCCAAGGTCGGCCCGCATAAGTTCGCGACGGTCGGCGGTGAACACCGGGCCGTAGGCCAGCTCTATGTCGAGCAGCCAGTTTCCGACGCCCTCGGGCACACTGCCGGATCGGTAGATTAAGAACTTCGCCGCCCGTTCTTCGCGCAACACCCGATGTTTGATCGCGAACTCGTTGTTGGCGACGTGCAGTACCGTCACGTCGGCCGGTACCTGCCCGTCGATCTCGGTCGCGTAACCGGCGTCGGGGTCGTGCCAAACGACGATGCGCTTGGAGTCGAAGCGATCCGCGAGGTGGCCGGCGATCGTGGGGGGCTTACTCATTCGTCGTCCTCGTCCTCGTCGTCGCGTGCCGGGCCGAGTGCGCGGCGCGCGACTCGTTCTTTCGCAGCGCGGTAGATTTGCGTGATTCGCTGCTGCAGATCTTCTTTGGGCGGCAGGGTCGTCCAGTACTCGGCTACGACGATGCCGTCCTTGTGCATCTCCAGTAGTTCGATCTGTTCCCGGCTCGTCTCGGTGCACAGGATCAGACCCAGCGGTGCTTCCTCTTCGCTACGGCGCTCGTAGCGGTCGAGCCACTTCAGGTAGAGCTTCATCTGCCCTTCGTGTGCGGCCTTGAACTTGCCGATCTTGAGTTCCACCGCGATCAGGCGGTGCAGTGCGCGCGAGTAGAACAGCAGGTCGAGGAAGAAGTCGTCGTTGTCGATCGTCATCCGCTTCTGACGGGCGACGAAGGTCCATCCGTTGCCGACTTCGAGGAGGAACGCCTCCATTTCGCGGAGGAGTGCGTCTTCGAGGTCGCGTTCGGCGTAGGTGTCCTTGAGCCCGAGGAATTCGAGGAAGTAGGGATCACTGAAGGTATCCTGCGGAACCGCTGATCCACCCGGGGTCTGCGCGTTGGCGATCTCGCGACGCTCGAACCCCTGCCGCCCAATCAGCTCGCGCAGTGCCCGGACGCTGAGCCGGGCACTGCTCGCCTGCTGGATGTAGAAGGTCCTTGCCTCGTCCGAGTGCACGGGCAGTAGCACCTTGAAGTGGCTCCAACTCAATTGTTGCGCCATTGTGGCCACAATCTCGCGGTCGGGGAAGGTCTGCGAGAACCGGACCATCCGGTAGAGGCTTGACTTGTCGAAGCCTCGTCCGTAGCGCTTCGTCAATTGTGGCGACAGCGTGGCCACAATCTCCTCTGCGTATCCAGCACGCTGCTTCCCGAGTACTTCGGAATCGATGAGGTGCCCGATCTTCCAGTTCATCAGCGTCAGTGCCGCATTCACCTGCGCGGCGACGACAGCGCGCGTCTCCTCGATCAGCGCCGACACCCGTCCGAGCAGGTCGCGTGTGTCGTCTGGGCGCTGCAACTCACTCATGCGGCCGCCCGTGCATCCAACGCCACACCGGCCAGACACTGTCGGCGTGAACTGTCAACTCAAAGTTCATGGTTGCGTCAGATATATCACCGTCATTCATCGCTGGCCTCCAGGCCGGCTATCTTCTTCACCGCCGGGTAGAACTTCGGGTAGTTCACCTTCACGCCGTCGTCGAGGTCGATCTCGACCTGCTGAGTGGCGAGCGGATAGAGCACGTCGTGCTCGTAGTCGCGCAGTTCGGCAAGCACTTTGCGCAGCCGGTCGGCCTCTTTCTCGTCCTTCGCCGAAGATCCGCCGGCGGCCGCCACCTCTGCCCGTTCAAGGGCCTTCTGCAGTTTGTTCTCGTACTCCCGCAGGTACTCGTTGAGCACGATCGAGATCGTGGACGGCGTGTAGCGGTGCAAGTAGATCAGCGCGTTGAACGAGCCTTTGGGGCTGGAGAACATCCAGTAGATGGGGCGCTTCTTGTAGCGCTTTACGTGATCGTCGTAGAACTTCGACCTACCCGACTTCGTAATGAAGTAGTCGCGCAACGTCTTGACGCCCAGCGATTCCTCCACGAACCGCCGATTCTCCTCGAAATGTTCCACGCCGAACGCGGCTTTCAGGAACTGGCGGAAGCGTTCGACGATGTCGTCCTCGAACCAGCCGTCGTCGACGAACGGGATCACATTATCGGCGTCGGGCATGAACGTGACGTCTCTGGCTGAGCCCGTCGACACCACCTTTGCGAGGTAGTCCCGGAGCGTTGCCCCCTGATCGGCCAGGATCAGGCCCGGCTCATCGAGGCTGTAGCGACCAAACATGCAGCCGACAGCGTAGGAGATCAACTCCTCCGCGAGATCCTCCCGCTCCAGCTCCTCGTACTCAGTCGCAGACTTGTTCGGTCCGTACCGGAACTCGATGTTTCGCGTCAGCGACACTCGGTTGAGCGCTACATCGGCAGTCACAATATGTGAGACATTGTACGCCGCTGCAACGACAACATTGTTTTCCGATTCCAGTTCACGCATCAATTCCGCGGCCTGTGCCGACTCATGCGAAACCTGTGCGTAGCGGTCTGCGAGTAGGCGGCCCTCTGCTCTCAAGAGTGCAGGGTTACCGAAATCCCATGAGGTTTCGAACTCGTTCCAGTCACATCGGCTCAGCTCAACTGCACGACGAGCAAGACCGCTGGCCCCCGTGCCTCGCAACGGCACGACGGGGAGTTGCGCGATCTGACCTACCTCGTAGTTTAGGGTGGGGGCGATTGCCTTCAGCATTTCGAGCGCTACGGACGAATTCGCGAATGCGGCCAACTCGTCCCTGCGCTCAGTGTCAGTCGTAAATATCGACGTGCCCGCAACGTCATAAACGAACCCAGCCGGGTATAGCCGGAAAGCAGGGTCGCCCGAACTCACCTTAGACCACGACAGCGACGGCAGGAAGTACGTCTGAGGACTTCGGACGACCGACTTTGGACGCAGCGCGAACAACTCCGCTCCGTCACTTTCCCAGTTCACGACGTGTTCGTGGTTACCCCACCACTTCCGGAAATCGCCACCCTTGTTGTAAGGGAACCAACGAGCGCCAGATGTTCTCGCTGCTTCGCGATCCGTGCACCCGAACGCAGTTCGGTTTGCGCCGACCTCCCACCATGAACGCAGGAAGCGGTTGTTGTCCGCCGTCGCGAGCCCTTGCCGCGGCTCAGCGATTTCCTTCAGTGGACGCCCCCTCGCGAAGGCAGCACGCATGGCGTCAGAGAGCCAGTACGCGATGGGCGTGCCGGGTACCTTGGCGAAGTCCTCGGAGGATGCCATGTACCTCCACTCACAGTCGGGATTATTAATGGCCTTAACGAGGCGAGTTCTCTTCTCCCCCTCGTTCAGTGGCGTCAGCCGAATAAACGGCACTCGCCTCCCTGGGGCGTTTGTCATCGCGAGGACAAACGCAGCATTAGCCCCAAATATGTCCGGGTGGTTAGAGACGTCTCGCAGATGCACAAAACTATCGAATGAATGGCCAGCGACGATATCTTCCCTAAAATTTTTGAAGCTTAAGATCGACATCCATGTGTCCCCAATGATATCCGCGACGAATCCTCCAGAGACGGACAACGTCATCGAACGCAGCACGAAGCAGCCGTAGAGATCTTGCTTTCCGTCGGGGAACTTTCTCTTAACGAACTCGGTGAGCCGCGCATCCATGTTTTTACTGCCCATATACGGCGGATTTGCCGTGACCACCGAGTACTGTCGACTCAGCATGTCTGCCTGCGAGACAGCCTGGCGTGCACGGTTTAGCGTGTCGTAGTAGAAAGTCTCCTCCATGTCCTTCAACCCCTCCAATACCGCAGCCGCTTGTTTGGTCGCGTCTGGGTCCGGCTGGATCAGCGAACCTAAGGTGTCTGCATCGCGGAACTGGTTCCAGAACGCTTCTTCGGCATCGCGGTCCCCGTCCTTCGTGATGAGCAAGTCGAGCCCATCGGGGGTGAAGGAGATCGGCTCGATCACACAGACCCTCGGCTGAACGCCAGAACGGATGAAGAAGCGGCGGTCCTTCGCGCGGGCCTTCATGGTGAGAGCGAACGCCGCAAGCGCCCCGGCGCGTGGGTCGATCTCGGTGCCGTAGAGATTGTGGCTAAGAATCAGGCTCGGAATCTCCGACGGCGCGTAGCCCTCCTCCTCATAGATTGCGTAGAGGAGGTCGAAGGCGTAGGTGAGCATGTGGCCTGATCCGCAGGCCGGGTCGATCACCGTCAGTTCCTCCGGTCCCGAAACCTTTAGAAAATCCGCCTCCTCGTCGAGCGGCGCGATGTAGTAGTCCATCTCGTCGACAACTCGCGAGAACGGACGATTGAGCATCCAGAGTCGTCCAAGCGAGTTCTCAAGGAGGTAGCGGACAATCCAATGCGGGGTGAATAGCTGGGTGGCTGCGGGGATCTCATCGGCCCCGGCCTTCTTGTTCTTCTTGAACCCGGCGAAGACCTCGTCTTTCCGCTCGGAGATGTAGAACTGGTAGAGCCAGCCGATTACTTCGACGTCTTCGCAAACGTCCTCGGTGAGAACCTCTCGAGCGCGGGACAGGAGGGATCCATCGGCGAGCAGTCCGGCGGGCACAAGCAACTCGGTGTAGGCGCCTTCCGCCTCAAACATGTATGGCATCGTCTTGTGCCACTGCCGGCAGTACTCGGTGAGCAACAGCGCGTAAGCCTCGCCCTCGGCATCAGTGCTGCGACGGGTGCCGTCCAGCAGACCGAGGATCGAACCGTGAGTGCCTGTATTAATGACGACGTCCGAGTCGAGGACGCCGCGTTTCGCATCGGCCAGGATCTCCGGCTGACCGTGAGCCTGGCCCGATGCCGGTGAGACGATGCCAGCGTCCGTGTAACCGCGAGCATCCATGAACCGCAGCGCGATGAGACGGTTGAACCAGGTGTAGGCGACCCGTTCGATCACGTGCTCGCGGCCGTGTTCAGCGATCTCGGACTCAAGGAGGCGCACAGTCTCGGCGCGCTCGCTACGTGCGACGGACCCGGCGGCGAGCACCGCAGATACCCGCGCCTCGACGGCGACGATCAGTTCGCGTCGGGCAGCCTTCGCGAAGCTCTCCAGTGGTTTGGTGTCCATGCTGCGTCCTTAAACCTGTGTCTTTGAAGAGGTCCGGGCCTGTTAGAGAGTGATGCGCTTGTTGTCGTTGATCGTCGCAAGCAATGTCGCGCGAAGCTGATCTAGGTAGGCGTCAACCTCTGCTTCGGTCTCAAGGACCCCACCAGCCCCGGGTAGCGCTAGTTTCTTGATCGAGATGCTCTGTTTCACCGGAGGCGTCGGCTTGACCGGAACCTGCGTTTCATCATCGTCGGCGTCCACCGGCTCCGTAACCGGCGTGGGTTTCGCGGCTTCGAGTTCGTCGAGGATCGCGGGATAGATTGTGTCGCCGAACTGCGCAGCGAGGTGACGGATCGTAGGGATCTGCGTCTCCTGCTGGACGCGCGCCAGCATCTGTTCGGTCTGGAGGGTAACCGACTGACGTGCCGCCTCTGTCGCGGCCACATACGCCGCGCCGACTGGAACCTGCTTCCAGTAGTTGTCGATCTTTGCCGTCGCTGCGTCCCGCTCTGCAGTAACCACGCCGTTGAGTTGTTCCCTCACAGCCGTGACCGCACTGCCGAGCTGCGTGGTCCTATTGCCGCGGAAGATCTGGGCGTCTTCGAGCGCGGTCTCGATCCCGTCGGCGACTCCGGCGGGCAGGTAGATGATGTTGGTGTTGTTCGCTTGCATGAACGAGCGGGCGTCGTCGTAGATGCTGCGCTGGTTGCCGTTGAGGAACGCCTTGATCGGGTCGATAACGTTATCCTTGGCATCGAGCAGATCGTCGGCCCCGACGAAATGCTCGACGAACCAGGCCGCCGGATTGCTGCTCAGTTCTGCGAGTAGCCTGATCGGTTCATCGAGTTGGTCGATGAACGGGTAGGCGGCGGCGCCCGAGCGCAGTGCCTTCAGCTCGGCGAGTTTGGCTTCGAGATGTTCCTTGCCAACGCGGCCGAGTTCGGCGGCATCCTTCGTGATGGCGCCCTCGTCGGTGAACTCGATGACGAACTTACGGAACAGGTTCACGATCTTCTGGTCGTAGATGCGCTGCGGGGCGACGATCAGATGTGGGTAGCGCTGGGTGTTGCGCAGCGCTCCGGCGATCTCCGTCCGGGCGAGAGTCTTGCCATCGACCTGGATCTCGATCTTCGTCTGCCCTACGAGGTAGGCAACCACGGCAGCGATGGACCACTGGTCCCAACCGTACGGCTTGGTGGTGTAACGCTCGATGAGTTGCTTCATCGTAACCATCTCGTGCCGCTTGCCGCGCATCTCCAGATGCCCGAGCAGGTCCCCTGCGGGAACTTCGAGGATGCTGCCGGCCTCGGGAAAGATGCCGTCGGTTGGGTTCACCAGTCCGCTTAGGCTCTGCTCGCCGAAAGTCTTGCCGCCGAGCATGCTGAGATTGGTATAGGTGGCGGAGATTACCTTGCCGAAGCCGTCGTTGATGCGAGTCTGCGCATCCGTAGCGGTCACGTCGAGGACCCCGGCGTTGTGGATCAGAGTCGACGCCCCGACAACTGTCCGAAGACGTTCGACGATCTCCTTCTCCCGCTCGGCGTTCTGGGATCCCTTCTCGCTGACGATCCGGGTCTCGACCGCGGTGCGACTGGACCCCTGAGCACGCTTGACGTACTTCTCTGTCTTCAGGAGCAGGCGCAGGTCGGCGAGGATTCGGTTGGCTTCCACCGGGAGCGCCACTCGGAGTTCGTCGAACCCGGTGCTCTGCATCTTGATCTGCTCCAGACTGAAATCCGTCTCGGGACTGATGAAGTGCAGCGACAGTTCGTACTGTTTGCCATATGGGACACCGTCGAGTTTGTACCCGAACGGGAAGTTCTGGCCGTTCCTGGCAGTGGCCTTCGTGGTCTTCACGACCGACTCCGCGAGCAGCTTGTTGAGTTTGGCGGAGGCCTCGGAGCTGTCGATGTCGACGTCCTTGATCTCCTGCTCGATCTTCTGCTCTTCGTTGGTCAGATAGTCGTACAGGTCACCATTGCGCTGAATGTAGGTCTGCGCCTCCAGTGTGTTCAGCGCCTCGATGACATCTTTGCCGAGCTGGGTCAGATCGGTGCCGAAGCGGTCGTAGACCAGCACAGTGAGGTTGCGGGGCGTGGCTTTGAAGCTATCGACGTACTTCACCAGGAACAGCGCCTTCAGCAGTCGCACCGCGAGTGGACTGAGCTTGCCGCTGCTGCGGGCGTTCTCGGCGCCCAGGATCGCGCGCTGATTCGCGGACTTCAGCGATGCCCGGATGCCCTCAAACATCTGATCGAAGGACGCGAGGGCGCCGAGCGGCTGGTCGGCGAGGCCGGTGGCGACTTCTTGGACGACGCCGAGCATGGAGCGTTCACCGACCGAGCTGTTGCGGCCCTCAAAGATGTTGTGGTCGCTGATCGACTCGATCGCGGCCTGGAACAGTGGGAACTGGTAGCTCACGAATGGGTACGTGCCGACGAAGTGCCGCTCGTCGCGGTAGTTCGGGTAGTGGCGGCCTTCGACGAAATCGAACAGGGTCTTGAAGTTCGCATGCTCCGCGTTGTAGATCGCCCTGACGTCGGTGCTCGCACCATCGGTCTTTGCCAGGAGACGCTTGCGGATGACCTCCTCGACGTCCTGACTAGTAAGTTTCAGCCGGTTCTTGAAGCGCGCCTGGATCTTGGAGAAGTCGTTGGCCTGCTGTTTGGTGCGGTCCCCGCCGACCTTCTCCATGTCCTCCTGGGAGGTCACGAAGATCCACGCCCGCCCCTGGCACTTGGTGGCAAGCGATTCGGCGATAGTCTGGAGGTTGAGCATGAGTTGGGTGTTAGTGCCGATGAACTGGCCGACCTCGTCGACGAAGAAGTTCAACCGGGAGTCGTCAGGCTGTCGACCGAGCCAGGCCGCCACTTCGTCGGCGAAATCTTCGATCGAGACCGAGTAGTTCGCGCTGTACTGGCGGATGATGCCGGGACTCTCGGAGCCGTTGACCTCGGCGAAGGCCTTGTCGATGTTGACTGCTTCGAGGGCAGCTTGTTCACGTCCCTGTGTCCAGGGGATTCCCGCAATCTGTTCGAAGGATTCTTGGAAGGACACGTACTGGTCACGGGAGTCGAGGTCGCGCTCGAAGCGGGCGATGTGTCCCTGGTTGCCGTAGTAGCCGCGGGACTCGTCGAAGATCTTCACGAACACCTTCAGCAGGGCGTCGTTCTGGTCCTTCGAGATCAGGGTGGCCTTCTGGTCGATGTTGAACAGCAGGCTCTTAGCTTCTATTCTCTCGGCCTTGTCGATCAACGCCGGCAAGAACGCGTCGTCGGTCTTCGTCCGGAATCGAGTGCAGACCTGGGCGCGCGGGTAGTCGTGGCCGTCGATGTCGCCGAGCAGGTGGGCGAGCATCTTCAACAGGTGTGACTTACCGGAGCCGAAGAAGCCAGAGATCCACACGCCGTTGGCGTTCGTGTAGTTCGTGTACGCCTCCAGCACCTGCTCGACGCCCTTGGCGGCCTCGTTGGTGAGGACATACTCCTCTACCTCGGTCGCGAGTTGGGAGGTGTCGTCGGCCTTGATGACACCCTCGATCGAGCGGTCGATCGGTTTGGCGAAGATCTCATTGATCGCGCTCATGCTCATGCCTCCTGCTCCAGAATGTCCTTGGCCCGGTAATAGCTGTCGCTCGCGACAAGGTTGAGGGCGCGGAGCTGGTGTCCGGCCGCCTGGGTGAATTCGTACGTACCCGGGAACCACGCCAACATCGGGCGACCCACCACCACACTCTGTAAGTTCTCCAGCACTGTATGCGTGCGGATGAACGGGAATACCTCACCGATGCCGGTGAGGAAGGCCACGGTTGTGTTGGGTTCAGTTCTCTGCTCGGCGTCTAGCCGGGTGCGGATCGCCGGGGCCAGGTGATCGTGCGGATCGAGCATGCCCTGGAGCATCTCGCGGAAGTCGGCTTTGTCCATCGCCGGCTCCGCTTGGAGAACGCGGTCCCAGACGCCTCGCTCGGCGAGGAGCTCGACAGCGAGATCGTAGAGGTCGATCTCGATCACGCTGATGCCGTCATCGCTCTGGAGCTTCGTGGTGACTCGGTCGCGTATGCCGTCGACGTCGAGGGCCCAGGCAGGCGGGAAGTGATAGATGAAGAAGGGAACTTCCTTGGAGAGGCCCTCCATCCTCAAGAATCGGTCGCTACGCAACACCTCATACAGGTGTCTCTCGTCGTGAGTGAGGTTTCGCTGGGTTGTTCTCATGGGTGCACCTGGTTGCCTGAGGATGTGAAGCGTGTGACTATCGGGAAGAATCGGAGATCGCTGGGTGTGCGGCGGTCCAGCACCTTGATGACGCGTCCGGAGATCACGGCAGGGATGATGTGGCCGGCGTCGGTACACAGACCTGCCTCGCGGAGCATACGGAACAATGTCTGTCGAAGCTTCTGTCTCGTCGACGGCTTCAGATCGTCGAGCTCAGGGTGCCACAGACTCTTACCGGTGATGAACCGATTGAAGTCGTCGGCGTCGAGCGTCGGCGTCATCACGAGGAATCGCTCCCGCAGCACCTCTTCAGCGAAGTCGCCGATCAGCGCGTAGCGACGGCAGGCCGCGGCCCACATAAGGTGGTGCTGCTCCGACGGACTGCCCTCGACAAGCAGTTCGATCTCGTCATTGCCGAGCGCAGCGAGTCGCTGAACGGTTTCACGGGAGACCCTGAGGAGTGATGAGGTAGTGCGGGCCTGTAACAGGTTATCGTCGATAACTCGGACACGGGTCGCCTGCCAGTCGCGAGACTCGAGGTATATGGCTGCGACGGACTCACCCTCGCGGGCGAGGAGGCCGCCACTGGTGAACGACAATGCATAGTGCGATTGCGCTTCGTCAGTCACGTGGCGCAAGGCCTCCCTTCCTGTCCTCAGAACAGCACCACGACTATCGGGAGCCTGCGACAATCTTGGCACTCGGCCCGCAGGCTGAGATTCGCAGCCCCCGCTGCGCGTCCAGGCGTCGACGTCGCTGACGCGATGGTCCCTTGACAGTCCCGGGATCCGGATGCCCACACCGTGGCGAAGGGCATGCCCAGGACGAGTCCACCTCACGTAGGTCACCCGTAGATCGCGGTCACGATGAAGCCAGATATGGATGCGCAACATCGGACGAGATGAGTGAGAAGAACTGATCGGTCTTACTCGTGATCCCGATCCGATCGAGCCGCGAGGTACGTAGCAAGATCATCGACTATGCACTCGGCATCACGAGCTGACTCCATCGGTGAGTTCGCCCACCAGAACAGTTGCACTGCGTGGCACACCCCTCGCTCCCGCCCTGATCGCACGGATGACCCCATTGACGTCGGTATCCGGGTCGAATTTCCTCCAGACCGTGGTCGAATCGGATCCTGTCGCTTTCCGGTACCCCGAACTGGTCGGCAATCCACTGTTGGAATACGGTGATCCCATTTCGCACCCGCATCGAGGTGTAGTCACCATCGGATGCCTGCACCTCAGCGCACACACCACCGGTGAGGAGTGCGCGCTCCTCCAAGTGGCGCAGGTGTCGATTCGAGTGCTCATCGAGGCGTGCAGGTGTGACATGGGAGGTCCGGTTTACGAGTCCTAGGGGGCATCCGGCTTCCGGTGATTCGGGTCGTGAGTCATTGGGGTTCCTCCGACTGTGATTTGGTTGCTCAAGCAACCACCAGGTGAGGGGCGCCTCAAGCTATGGGTGGCTTTCGGGGCAAGATGAAAGTTAGCCGATTCCACACTCTGCGACTCAAGGAATTCTAGCGAGATAGTCAGTTCTCGCATGTAATTCACGTGAATGACAGAGTCCGAGTGCGCCGAGAAAGTCGGTACATTCAGGCGCACTATCGCTCAGTGACGATGGAGAAAGCTGAGGTTTTCACGAGATGATAAGAGACAGCGTTCCCGACTTTGAGGACCTCACGGCTACTACGGCACAGACGATTCTCAGGTCATTCGACCGGCTACTGGGCAACGGCAACACGCTGGACCATCCTGGGTTCGATCCATTGGCCGAACTGGAAACTTTGTGCCCAAACCTGAGCGAAGAGCAGCTCGTTGCTGCCTCCACCTTCTTCCGTGACCACATTATTCGCTTCGCTTTCGACTCTGTGGGAGTGAAGGTGATCGAACAAGCATCAGACATCGAACAAACCCTCTACCTCCAAATACTAGATTCTAATGACTACGAGACCGTACGGGACTTCCTCGAAAATATTGCACCCGGCTTCCAGGACGTTCCCGCACTGCTCTGGACGAAGATGCGGTACGCCGCAGTCGTCGCACTGATTACCGAGTACGAAAAACAGTTCGTGGGGACTGGTCCCGACGAGACCGAAGTGCTTGAGACTGCGGCGGAAGCATTTTTGACCGCCGGGTTCGCGGAAGAGGCAGAACGAGCAGCCGCCGACCTCGCAGACTGCGGTGCTTCCGAGCTGGCACGAGATGTGTTCGAGGTGCTCGGTATCGCCGAACGCGCGGCGGAATGCTCTTATCAACTGGGCGAAGTAGCATTGTACGAGAGTGATTTCACGGTGGCCGTCGCCGAGTTCGCCCGAGCTCGCGACTCCTATCTCGGAGCCAACCGTCCGGCCGAGTCCGCCGACTGCACGTACCGCCTTGCGCGGGCACTTATGGACGCCAACAAGTTGGAAGACGCCGAACTCGAACTCATCGATGCAATGGCAGCCTTCGTTGACACCGAGCAGCCGGAAGGATTTACCCTCTGTCTCAACTACCTGGGAATCATCTACTACCGCACCGGACGGTACGACGAGGCCGAGGAAACACTGCTACGCGTACGAAACGACCTGGGCAACGACCTTAGCCGTGCTGACTGCGAGCACACCCTAGGCTGTATCTACCGCAGAACAGCGCGATACCGTCAAGCAGAAGAGTCGTTCGAACACGCGCTGGATCTATACCAGCGACATGGCCGCGAGTCCTCCATCCCCGATACATTGCTGGAAGTGGGTATCGTCTACACCCGCACCGGTCGGTATGACGACGCCGAACGCGTCTTCGACCAGGCCCGTGACCTCCACTATGGCCGCATGTTGGACCTCGGTATCGATCCGAACATCGCCGACTGCGACCACCACCTCGCCATCGTGTACACCGAAACCGGTCGATACGACCAGGCAGAATCCGCCTTCGAACACGCCCGAGACGTGTATCAGCGGTTGCGCCTTGACATCAAGATCGCAGAGCACCACCGCGAGATTGCCAGCCTCTACCTTCACACCGACCGCACAGACAACGCAAAGAAATCTTACGTGCAGGCATGGGAGACATACGACGCACTCGGTATGGACGAGGAAGCTGCAGACTGCATCCGCCGACTCGGTCTCGTTTACCAGCCGCCCAAACCCTAATCGCGCTGCAGCCTGACGTCCAGACGACGAACTCTCGACCTTAAGGCACAGGCTCCAAATTTGCTTACTCGGCACAGTCCAGGCAGATCTGTTGTGTAGGGCACAGAATGACACAGGCAAGGAGCGGGAGAAATGATCAATACCTGTGGATCGGGGAGGGCGCACCTTCCCGGATGATGATCTACGAGAAACCCGGTATTCGATCAAGACCAGCGCGGCAACGCTGGTTGGGAAGGTACGCCCGTGCTCACGGTAGTACACGACAACGACCAGTCCAACGACGACAGCGGGCGATCGTTGCTCGACGAGATCGTCCGCGATGGTGCCCGGCAGATGCTCGCAGCCGCCCTGCAGGCAGAGGTCGCCGCCTATATCGAACAGTTCGCTGATCAAGTCGACGAGAACGGTCGCCGCCTGGTGGTGCGCAACGGCTACCACCACGAACGCGACGTCCTGACCGCCGCTGGTGCGGTCAACGTGAAGGCCCCGCGGGTCAACGACAAGCGTATCGACCCGGACACCGGCGAGCGACAGCGCTTTTCGTCCGCGATCCTGCCGGCCTGGGTGCGCAAGTCCCCGCAGATGAACGAGGTCCTACCCTTGCTTTACCTGCACGGGCTCTCCACCAGCGACTTCGGTCCGGCACTCGAGCAGTTCCTCGGATCGGGTGCCGGGCTCTCGGCGGCCTCGATCACCCGGTTGGCGACCCAGTGGCAGGACGAGGCCAAGACCTTCCAGGATCGGGACCTCTCCGGCACCGACTTCGTCTATCTGTGGGTCGACGGCATCCACCTCAAGGTCAGGCTCGAGCAGGAAAAACTGTGCCTGCTAGTGATGATCGGTGTCCGCGCGGACGGACGCAAGGAGCTCGTCGCGCTCACCGACGGGTACCGCGAGTCCACCGAGTCGTGGGCGGACCTGCTGCGGGACTGCCGACGCCGCGGCATGACCGCCCCGGTCCTCGCGGTCGGTGACGGTGCCCTGGGGTTCTGGAAGGCGCTGCGGGAGGTGTTCCCCGAAACCCGAGAGCAGCGGTGCTGGTTCCACAAGCAGGCCAACATTCTTGCTGCGCTACCGAAGTCGGCACATCCCGGGGCGCTCGCGGCGATGAAGGAAATCTACAACGCCGAGGACATTGACAAGGCGCAAGTGGCGATCAAGGCCTTCGGACTCGACTACGGCGCGAAGTATCCGAAGGCGGTGAAGAAGATCACCGACGACATGGATGTGCTGCTCGAGTTCTACAAGTATCCGGCCGAGCACTGGGTGCATCTACGGACGACGAATCCCATCGAATCTACCTTCGCCACGGTGCGGCTCCGGACCAAGGTCACCAAGGGCCCCGGATCCCGTGCGGCGGGACTTGCCATGGCCTACAAGCTGATCGACGCCGCCCAGGCTCGCTGGCGGGCGGTCAACGCACCACATCTGGTCGCGCTCGTCCGAGCCGGCGCCGTGTTCCACAAGGGGAGACTGCTCGAGCGACCCACCGACATCACCCCCGCCACCTCACCTGCCGAGCCCACCAACTCCGGATCGGAGGTCGCCTGAAACTCACTCATCCACAGGTATTGACAATATCTCAAGGAGCGGCTGGCGTCATTCGTGCAGGCGACACCATGAACAAGTCGTAGGACTGTCGAAGTGAAGCGCTCGGACCGCCTGGTTCTCGGCTACTTTCCGCCATTCAAGGATAGGTGACAGAGTTCGTCGACCGAGGTGAGGATCAAGAGTTCCGCTTCTGTGGGTGTGATCGGCAGGGATTGCGTGAGCAGTTCTGCGATGCGGGACGGAGTTACGTTCCGGCCTAGTGCGTCGCACGTCGCCTCCCCGACCTCAACTGCCGAGACCTGAGTTTCGAACCGCAGGCCTAATGAGTCCAGAGCAGCGGTGAAGCGTTGGTGTGACGCGGAGGTCGTCGCGGGCGTTGCCACCGCGGTGGGAGGGTCTGGCTGTTCGACGTCGGGTAGTCCAGTGCTCGCTGCGGCGCACAGCGCCAGGGCCGCACACAGGGACAGGGTGATACGGGCCATCGGTACTCACATTCGAAATGTCGTCTCGCCCGAAATCGGGGCTGCATTGGCGACAGCCGGCCGACGTTAGGCCATGGCACTGACACAGGTGAGCCGAGGAAGCCTCCGATGCTCAACGAACTTCGTCGTGAAGTTCGATCGCGTTGGCGTCATGACCACCGCTGGCGGAACTTGTCGGTGCCTTCTGTCATTCTGTGCGGCTCCTCATTGGGGCGACGAACGGGCCTTCCGGGCTCGCAGTCTCGACAAAGCGCTGAGGATGAACGATGAATGACATGAACCTGCCGAATCCGGAGCAGGATTCGACCACGTCACCGGCAACGCCGAAGAGGTGGCGGTGGATTACCGCGGTGGTGGTGGCGTTGGTTGCCGGCGCCGCGATCGGTACCGCGGTGGCCAAGGCCACCGAGCGTGATGTCCTTGCCGAGCGGACGGCGGCACTCGAGCAGCGCGAGGCCGAGGTGGCCCAGCGCGACACGGCCGCCGCGCAAAGGGAGGATGCCCTGTCGTCGCGCTCCGGGGGGCTCGATACCCGGCAGGCCGAACTCGACAAAATCTCGGCCGATCTGGGACGTCGTGAGCAGGCTCTGCTGCCGAAGGAGCAGGTAGCGGCACGGTCGAAGATCACCAGGGACGGGATCTACCTGGTGGGGAAGGACATCGAGCCGGGCACGTATCAGACGTCGGGTGGTAGCGGTTGCTATTGGCAGCGCTCGAGCGGCACGTCCGGGGACTTCGCGGACATTCTCGCGAACGGCAACGAGAGCGGTCAGGCGATCGTGACGATCGCTGCCTCCGATGTCGCGTTCACCACCAAACGCTGCGGCACCTGGCAGCGGATGAGCTGACCAGGATCCGAGTGTCGGACCCTTATGTCATTCTGTCCGGCTCGGGTGCGAGCGCGGACTTTCCGGACGGGAAGACCCGTCAACACTTGAATTTCCAGGAGTAATGAATGCGGAAGATCATGAACACCACTTTTGCGGCGCTCGCTGTCGGCGGCCTTCTCCTTACCGGGGCGAATGCTGCGTGGGCAGGTCCGGCCACCGTGATCGACGGGGACGGCGTCTACCGGGTCGGCATCGACATCGAGCCGGGGACCTATTACACCGGCGGGGGTGGGGACTACTGCTATTGGGAGCGGCAGTCCGGCCTCAGCGGCGATTTCGACGAACTCATCGCGAATGACTTCATCGAGGGCGGACCGGCCGCAGTGACGATTAAGTCCAGTGACGTCGGATTCAGCACCGACGGGTGCGGCACCTGGGTGCGGCAGTCCACTCCGCCGGCTCCCGCACCGGCTCCGGCGTCTGCGCCCAGGTCACCGTTCGGCTCGTAGCCACCACCCCGCCCCGGCATTCTGATGTCGGGGCGGGGTCCGTCCTTTCCTCCAGAGAAGAGAGCATCATGGGGAACATGCACTTCGGCCCGAACCACGGGCAGATCAACATCATTCAGAACAACTTCCAGGGATACAGGCGGCCGCCGCACCGCAACAGCCATCCGATCCTGACCGGCATCGGCATCCTGTTCGCGATCGGATTGCTGATCAAGTTCTGGTGGGTGGTACTGACAGTGCTCGCTATCTGGATCGGAATGAAGGCGTACCGGAACTGGCAGCACCGACAAGCGCTGGCCGAGCAGGAACGCGCACGGATCGCGGCCCGCGCCGACGCGCAGAACCAGGCATTCCTCGCCGGTGACCCCTACGGAATCTACGGCCATCCGCAGAACCCGCAGGGCCAGTGACCGTTGCAATCGACTGGAGAAGACCACCGGCAAACGCGACTCCACGAGCGGGGTATCGCTGAGACCAGCGGCCGTGCCGTCCGTGCCAGGAGATTTCGACCGCACGCAGGAGCCCACTCCCCCGCCAGCGCGCGGAACGCTCACCCAAGCCGCCAAGACCCCTGCACCTGTTACCAGTGCATGGGGCCTCGACGGGGCTGCCGGCGACACACGTCGAAGGGAGCACCATGTACGAAGACGACGACTATTGGGAACGGCTCATCTTCGAAGCCGAGAAGTTTCAGCGGGACCTCGAAGTTCACACCTTGAACCTGAAGCTGTATCACTCCCAGAGCGAGCACTGGCGAGCGAAGGCCTGGACGGTCCTGTGGTGGTACCTGCTGTTCGTGACCCTCACCGGCATCTTCATGAGTCTTGCGCTGCTCGAACTCTTCAACGGGCATCAATCGAGCTGGTGGTTGGCGGGAGGTTACCCCTGCTCGCTCATCTCCTTCGTCCTCGTATACATACACCACCGCCACCTCAAGAGATCGAAGGCCGCGAGCGAAAAATTCCGGTCCCTCGAGCCACCTGCGAGCCTTCGCCCACTCATGGCCTCGATCGACGCCGAGATCGAAGCGGAAGAGCGGGCCGCGGCCACCGCCAAGAAGCGAAGGCGGTGGCTGGGACGTCGACCATCTCAGCATGACGCACGTCGTCGGCCGGGAAGACTCGGGCACAGCTGACGTCCGGCTTGCCGGAAAGGTGCGGCAAGAACCAACCCTTATGCGAACTCGGAGGCATTCTTGTTAGATCAGCTGAATGTCATTCGGACGAATGACATTCAGCTTGCTATGGCCTTACGGGATGACACTTGACTGCTCGGTCATGGGATCATTGCCACCTACGAGCAGCATCCGTAGCGCCGAGACAGCCCTCGCCGAGGGTCGCATCTACATCGGGGCTCAAGCTCAGCGAGAGAACACCGCCCATGTCATTCACGTGATCGACATGTGTTGACGAGCACTCGGTTTCGCATAAGGTCAGCTGGTGAACAGAAGGAATCTTCTCGCCAGCACTGTCATTCTCGTCGCGGTAGGCACGTTGGTGGGGTGCGGGTCATCAGCTGATGATCAGCCTGTGGAGCAAGTTCAATCTTCCAGCGCGAACGCATCGTCCCGTGATACCCAGCCGAAAGGCGAGGTCGCTGCGGTTGAAGCTTGCCAAGAACGTGTGGCCAAGGATCAGGGCTACGGCGAGGACGGCATCTTCTGGAATGGCTATGGTGCGGGCGGCGCGGGAAGGGGCGTCCCCGGAATGTTCAGCGTGTCCGGAATGACCCAACGCACCCCGGATATGCCGGAGTTCTCGTTTTCCTGCACCGTTGAGCTCGTGAACGGACGGCTGGAGGTCACAAAGACGGACGTCACTCTTCATGAAACGTCCAGTAGTTCTGCGGCCGCGACGCCCAGCGTGGCACCGACGACTATCACTCTTGGTCCACTCACAAAGGCGGACGTCATCGAGTACCAGGGAACGTTGAGGGATCAAATACAGCCTTGTCTCACAGAACCTAGCAGCTCGTTTTCCGCGTATTGCACAGAGGCGATCTACGCACTAGTGACCACCCTTGAGGAGTTCGATTCGCGACTGACACCCTCGAACCGGGAAACACGCGCGAGCATTGCGGAAACCATCTCGGATCTCGAGTATTGGCGTGACGAGTGTATGAAGACGACAGCGAACTCGCCAGAACGCCGCGCGTGTGTTGGGTATTACATGCTCTACGAGGCGAGGGTTCAAAAGCCGATTGTAAAGTGGGCAGACGAGAACAGATAGCTGCGCCGCTCCTGAAGGCGCGACGACGCTGATACGGTGGATCAGATCACGGCTGCGGTTCGGAACCTTGATCCCGGCAGCCACGACAGCGGCGATGGGTGAGCTCGACGTTCTGCATTCTCGACGCCGTCTCTCGCATCGGGCACGGTGCGACACCGTCGTCGTCCCTTTGTCCGGAGAGTAGCCGCTGATTTCGATATCACCGAGCCTTCGGTGCCCATGATGGCGACGATGGACCGGATCCTGTTTCGCTCGGGGCGTTCCTCGGCTGGTACCACGACGAAGCGGACTTTGGTGCGAGTCACCAACAAACAGCGAGCCTCGACCCGGGGTGGGATTTTGAGGCGAATGCAGTGCTGCACTACGCCCGCACATTGAAGACGAATATTGCACGGGCCCTGGTCATATCTTGACTCCTGGTCTCCCCGACCATGCCCTCGGTATCGCTTGTCTGCGGTCTGCGCGTTACTAACGTTGTGTTCGCTCGTCTGCGTACGCCCCCGGCCGAATGGAACCCGAGTCGGCGTCGAACCCGCCGCCACCACACCGAACTCCACGGACCCGCGCAGCTAAACAACTCCGGCCAACGAACTCACCCGGCGTCCTTTACCACTATTCAGGTTCGACCGTTAGAGTCTTTTGGATGCAAAACCCAACGCGCCTACATCGAGCACGCCAAGTCGGGAAGCTTTCGCGTGGACGCTGACAGCCCAGACCCCCACTCCGGTCCCGTCCATATGGAAGATCTCCTCACCCGAGCGGTGATCGAGGCTCTCAAGGCAGGCAGGTCGTGGGCGCACATCGCTACCCAACTCGGGGTTCCGCCTCCAGCCACCCGCGATCACCTCACTGTGACCGACTGGGACTGGCAGGAGGCGATTGTCGCGCACGAGAATGCGCGGGCAGCGCGGCTTGATGACCAGACCTGGCCTCGGCGATCGTCGACGAGCCAGTAGGAGACAGACTCTCCGGCCCATCACCGGAGGCCGGTTGAGCCCTACCACTGCACCCAAGTGTCAGAGCTCGTCGAGAGAAACCAACCCGTCCTGCAATGCCCGAACCAACAACCCGGACTTGTCGGCAACGGGGCGCCCGACGGCGGCGTACTTCGCCCGGATCCGGGTCAGGTGGGTTTGGATCGTGCCCAATCTGATTCCCAGCTCGGATGCGGCAACGGCCCTCGATTCGCTGCGCAGCCACAGACGAAGAATTTCCAGCTCGCGCGGCGACAGCGCGGGCCGTCGCTGCGATCCCGCGACGGGGTCAGGCACAGGCCCAGGACCGGAACTCATAGCTATCTCACCTTCTCGAAGCCGTAACAACTACCGGGCACACACCGCTCGTGCGGCGCAGCGCGTCACCTGCCGGGGCAATACGATCGGCCCGCAACAACCACGTCGTTTACCGCGGAAAGCAAACCGTACCCGAGGCCGGTTTCATGCCGTGTCGTCGCGGACGCGCCACCACCATCCATCGACCACGCCATCTGGCTGGCGGTACATTCCCTGGGATGGCCGCCGGTACCGCGGAGGGCGAAGTTCTGCGTCCCTCGATTACCGCACTGCCGGCCCGGCGAGAACCTGTCAGAGGGTAGGTGCACGATACGTGATCGTGAAATGGACACAGGACGCCCTGATCGACGCGGGCTTTCCGGGATTCGTTCGGTTCAGCGAGTTGCCGACGTCGCAGGTTCCCACTGACCCCGGTGTGCACGTAGTGCTCCGAGTGTCCGAAACGGATCCGGAGTTCCGGCAGGTGAGTCCGGCCGGCTGGTTCAAAAGGAAAGACCCGTCGGTTCCCGTCGCCACGCTGGAAGACTCCTGGGTTCCGGGCTCGCCCGTGGTGTACCTCGGCAAAGCCAATGGAGGCGCTACCGGCCGCCGAGGCCTCCGTATGAGGCTCGATGAGTACCGACGGCACGGGACCGGAGAGCCGATCGGACACTGGGGTGGACGGTATATCTGGCAGCTCGCCGACAGCGACGAACTGGTAGTGGGGTGGAAGCCCACCGCGGACACAAACGCTCGCGCCCTCAAGCGCCACTTGATCGCCGAGTTCTCCTCGGACCATGCCAAGCGCCCATTCGCCAACCTCACCGGATAGCGATACCGCTCCAACGTCATTCGTGTCGATCGAACGAATGACGTTGCAGCGGCTGGACACCGCCTATTTGTCGCGGAACAGCCCAACGTGTTCGGCGATGGAGAGAACTATGCACACTGCGGCCACGCCGAGGACGACCAGGACGATGATTCCCGTCGTGCGGATTGCGCCGCTCGTGGCTCCCAAGGCGGTGAGCGCAGCGATCATGAGGAGGACGACGAGCAAGGCCGACAACGTCCATCCCAGGATTCTGCTGGCCCCCATTCCTTTCAGGATGCGGCGACCCGGATGAACGAGGCGCTCAGCTCGGCCACCCAGTCGCGGCGACCTCCGTTGTGCCACCATCTCGGGGGTCCTCCGGTGCACGACCACGGCCCGCTTGTTCATCGGTGTGATGGTGCGGTCCGACGCGATGTGAAAGACCGGCCACCATGGGAGATCTCGCCGCCTGATGGAAACGTCAGCGGTGCTGAACACCATCACAGCCTTCCCGCTCCGGTTGTCGTCGGTGTGCGTCCGCACGATTGGATGCAGCTGCTCCTTGGTCAGGTGGGAATCGGACCGGACGATTCTGCCCCGGACCTTGTCGGTACTGAAATCGAGGTGCCCGGGCGTTTCCGTTTTGTGGGTACGCCCACGGCCCTGCGGTTCGATCGATCCGAGATAGGCAAACACCGCCGCGGCGGCATCCTTGTCACTGAGCGTCTCCGACACGTCACTCCTTGTTCGGATGGATGTGCGTCAAGCGTAAACGCCGCCCAACGCCGAGAGATTTCCATCGGATCGCGCACTGATCTGAGCACCTACCGGCTGAGTCGCGACCAGGGAGCCCCGACGAGAACATCCCGGGGGCGATGTCACGCGGATCTCATCGGCTCGGGCCCCGTTGGCAGCGGTTGATGACGAGGTGGTCTTCTACAGTTCGAACCACTCGAGAGGGGGTCGTAATTGACCGCCGTTATACCCGGCGGCGATGTCCTGCTGGATCTGCTCTGCTAGGTCGGAGAGTTCCTCTTTCACACTGGTCTCTGTCTCATCCCAGATGACATGGTCGCTTGCATCAATCTCACCAGTGGCGACAATCCGGCCACGTGCTCTGTCCTCGATATGGAACTGTCTGGTCACGAGCGTCATAGTGCCATACGACCGCGTAGAGCTCGGACTTCGTGGCATCTACAGGCGAAGCTCCTAACCACCCAGGTGGCCACCCGCGATCGAGGATGAACCGAGGCCACCGAAGTTCCATGCTCGCCACCTTCTTTGAGTTCGAAGTCGCCGCGGCGACTCAACGATCTGGCGAACAACTGGTGCAGACGATGCGATCTCGCCAGGGCCACTGAGCCAAAACAGGTGTCTTACTGCAACCCCGCCCGTCATAAATCGGCATACCAGTGCAGACCGGATGGCGGTACTTGTAGTGTCAGACACTCTGCACGTTAGGCGGTGTGCTATCAATTAGCTCCGCGCAACTCTTGCGCGCGAGGGTTGAGAGGTTCGCATGTCGCTCAGGCACTTCATTGGCACGGTTAGCTCCGTTGTACTGTTCGCTGGCTTCCTCACCCTGTTCTGGACAATCAACGCCGGCGAGGACGAGATCTCCGATCGAAAGATCATGTGCGGGCACGCGATCGGTTTCGATCTCGATACAGCAGAGCAGGCGGACAACCTGATTGCGATTCGCAATACGATGACCTCATACGACTCCGACGAGCATTTCGTCGCGGACTGCGAGTCGACTCGGGCCTTCCGGCAGGCCTTGGGCTGGCCCCTTGCCGCCGTCGGCCTCGTCGGATTGCTGGGTTCCATTCTGGTCCGTCAGCCGAAGAACAATGAACAGTTGAGCGATCCGACCTTCATGCAGGGAACCCCCTCGCCAGGCGAGCCGCCCAATCCGACCGTTGAGCCGATCGAAAAGTAACTCCGACTGCTCGCGCCACGCGGACGAGCGACAGTTCCTCGGGAAGCAAAGGCCGCCGCACTACTCGCCGATCTGAAACAGCCTTCTCTCGATAACGTCATCAGCCGTTCCAAGCTCGGACGCCCAGCTGGCCGCGTAGTCGAGGTATCGGCCGTAGTGTTCCGAAGATGCTTGCCACGGCTCGTCTGTCACGATATTGAGTGCAGCGATTACGTTGTCATCCATGATCAACGGCTGCGGCATGTGTCTTTTTGCCCCATAACCGCCGAAGTAGAGAAACTTTGTGAAGTACGACGGACCCAAGCCATTTATCCACAACCTACTGCGATAGCTAAGGGCCTTGTACGCACTCTCAGGTCCTTCACCACGCACGACCTGGAGGGCCTCTGCGAACCGTTTTGGTGCGGCGTCCTGCGCAAGCGGGCGTAGCGCCCGCACCATAGGTCGCCCGGGCGGAGCTCCCCAGATTGCGATAGCTGCATACAACTGGGCAGCAGCCCAGGCATCGGCGGTGTCCTGCCCAGCGCGTTCCGCGATCCTAAATAGGGATCGTCGATCGATGCGCCGCCGGCTGCCGTCCTCCGATCCTTCATCCAATTCTGCAGGCCACATACGAGCGTCTGGCACCAACCGCCTGCAAGCGATCATGTCGCGCGAGAATCCCTGACCAAGTACGTATTCGCCACGGGGAGGCGGACCGTCGTCGGCGAAGAGAATTGGTACGTCGCTGTTCGGCAGTGTTCACTCCTCAGTACTAGTTGGCGCAACCGCGATGGCATCGACGTGACAGCGGCCGAAGTAGAGCGCTTCGTCCCGAGGTGCGCTCGGACACACCGTGTTGCGCATGAGGACGGCTCGCAATCCCCCATTCGCCTCACTGTTGCGGGTCGTTTCCTCCGTCGACGAGGTGACCGAAACCGCTGCGGTGGAGGCTGCGGACGAGGCCGGCCGATGGCGTGTGATCGCAGAGCCACTCGGCGATACCCGCGGATTGTGTCGCTCGGTCTGCGTTGCTCAGTTTCAGTTGAAACAGCACAACACCAGCGGTGGCTGGGGGTGGCATGGGCGTTCCAATCGGCAGAAAGTTGCTGTCGTCGTAGAGCCGCTCATTTATCGCCATGCGGGCACGTCCGTTCACGTCAGATCTTCCTCCGGGCCACACCAGGATATCGAATGGGCTGAGCTCGGCCTGGCACTCAGAGCATGTCGTTGAGGATTCCGTCCAGCTCGGCCAGCGGGTTGTCGGCGCGGTCTTCGATTTCGTCGAGGAGGTCGGTGACGTCGGTCAACTCGTGGTGGGCGCTGCGGCGGGCCGCGGTGCCCCGTTCGTAGAAGTACGGATCGAGGACACGGCCGTCGTCGATCGGATAGCTGTCGGGCGGCTCGGCCGCGGGCGTGGCTTCGGCGGCGGAAGGATGTGCGGGCGCGGTTCCGGACAGGTGGGCGTGGACGGTCGCGGCGTCGGCACCTGACTGCGGCACCAGCGCTCGAACCGCCGCTATGCCGAGGCGTAGGTGCGGCGGGTGCCCTCGGACCAGCGCTCGGTCATCGACCGGCCGCGCCGCCACCCCGTCCGACAGGACCGGGAACACCGCCACGCCGCCTGTAACAGCAGCTGCGGGCAGCTCTCGAGGCCTGAGACTCTGGTCGATCGTCATGCGAGTACGCTGCCGAACCTCTCCGACAGCGCCAGGATTGTGGAAGCTCCGCAGCAGCAACACCACAAACCACGGTGTGCGTTCTCGGCAACGCCTTCACGCGCCCAGCCTGCTCACTCCACGCTCAAGCGTTCGTCACCCCAGCGACGCTGCGGTGTGCCATCCTCGGAGAATGGTGCACGTCAGATGGGCGGAGGCAATCGTTGCCGCGCTGTCGTGACGCCTTGCCCCGCACCTGAAGACCGTCGCAGCGGAGGAGGACACGGTGAGCCAACCAGAACAGACATTGCATGTGGCGACATGGAACCTCAACAATGCGGTGGACGACCGATCGCACCGACAAGCAGCACTTGCCCGACGCCTGGATCTGGACCTGCTCCTGGTCCAGGAGGCCAACCCCCGATCGCTCGGCACGTTCACCGAACAGGCAGGTTTCGATTGGGCCGTCAGCACAGACGATCTCGCGATCATGATGCCGCGCGAGGGCCGCAGATGGCCCCTGCCTGTCGCGGTGCTCGGACGAGGTTCGCGGCCCCTTACGGCGAGGCTCATCATCGACGCTCCCCTGCCGGAACGAATCATCGTGGTCACTCTCGACACCGACATCGGGCCTCTCACCGCGGTGTCCTATCACGCCCCGCCCGGTGTGAACTGGAAACTGAAGAAAGTCGAGCAGGCACAGTTACTGTCGCGATGGCTGGCCACCGTCGACGGGCCGATCGTCGTGGGTGCGGACATGAACACTCCCGACATCGATCACCCCAACCGTGAGGCCGTCCGAACGCACTGGCACACCGGTATGGCCAAGCTGAACGGAGAGCCCGGCGACGACATAGTGTTCGGCGGCACACCGACACATCCTCTCGACGACGCGTTCCGTTGCTGGCTCGACGATCACCCAGCCGAACTCGAAAGCATTCGAAAACAACGCCCCGAAGGCCCTCTGGCGATCTCACACCACACTGGACGTACAAGCACCTCGCCGGGCACACCCCGGCGCTACGACACGATTTGGATCAGCGCTCATCTGCGCGTTCTGTTGATGAACTACGACTACGACGACGCCCTTGCGGCCGGCAGCGATCATGCTCTCGTCCACGGCATCTTCTCCGCGACCCTGCCCTGATCCAGACCCCACGAGCACGAATGAGACCCCGGCCAAGGGGGCTACCGTCCCATCTCCTGGATGCGGTAGCCAGCGAGACCTCCACACCTGAAGAACGGCTACCGTTTTGAAACGAGGGTGAGCTGAAGCTCGACACCAGTCGATGCTTTTTTCGTCTCGTCATCACCGGATCGCCAAACGCTGAACCCATCACAGGCCATTGTCGTCCAGAACCCGCAGCACCAGCTCGGCGATCGGCGCGGTCATGCTGTACACCTGGCCATTTTTCGTGTACGGCTTGTCGCGGACACCGCGGGTGTTGTTGACCGCGTACCCGAATGAGGACATCGACCCCGCGAATGCGGAGGGCTCGAGTCCCGTGGTCGACTGAATGGACTCAACCGTCGTTTCCGGAGCGCCTTCCGCGATCGCTCGAAGCACCTTCCGCGCGGTGGGTTTCAGTGCTAGGGCGAACTTCTTCATCTTCGTGGCTGTCCACCCGTCCAGGCCACCCGAGTCGCCGTTCCCGTCACCGTCGTCCCCATCCTCGGAGGGAAGTAGATCTTCGACGGACTGATACCCGTATGCCCAGGCCACTCGCTCAGCGACATCTTCTGCGTAGTCCACTTCTGGGTCGAAACTCACGGTGATCTGCATGCCGCACCTCCGAGGGATCGTGTTGATTGCTAGCGATCTCTAGAGAATACATGCAGATTGGCATGACATCTAGAGATCTCAAATAGTCTCTCTGAAATCACTAGAGATTCTACCCAACCGCATACAGCCGCATGATGTCGTGGTTCGGTGGCATGCTCAGGGACATGAGCGCACACATCCGGAAACCGCGGGTCCACCTGTGCCGAGTCTCGCCACGGCGGGACGCAATCGACAGCTATCTCGCGCCCGACGACATCGCCTTCGCCACCGAACCCATCTGGGAGTTACCACCGGACTACGACGCCGGTGACACGCTCATCGTCGTCGTACCTGCACGGGAGCCGGGGGTCCTGAATATCGAAACGCTCACCTCCAGCTCGGCGGACGACCGATGGGAGACCGAGGACAGCGCCGGCGCCGAGATGGTATCGATCCCCGGGATTGAGCAGCGCATGGGTGAACCCACGCCGGCCGCCCCCGTCACCCTCGACCCCGACTTCGCTGATAGATGGATGGACGCCTACGAGGCCGAACGCACCCATTTTACGCCCTGGCACCTGCGAGACACCACCGGTTGCGCAGAGGGTCTGCGCACTGGCTTTGCAGGCCGATACCTCGACATCATCAGCACCGGTCTGCCGTCCTGCGTGTGCTGCGGCACGGAGGTCTTCGACAACCTCGGGCGAGGCGGGACGGAGAAGCTGCAGCAACACATGTGCAACGCCGAGGACGCCAAAGACATGGGATACACGCATCATCCGGATCTAGATCTGGCGGTGGAGGTCTGCGAGTCCTGCCACGCTGACTTACACGACCCGTTCGGCCCGACGGTGATGGATGTGATGTTTCGCTCACGGCCGCCGTGCCCGGAATGCGAACGCCATCACACCATCCGAATCCAGTGGGGGATGCCGCCGGGACCGCCGCCACCGGGCACGATCGCGGCCGGCTGCGTCATCCCTGTCGACGACTCCGGAGCCTGGCCACCAGAATTTCGGTGCGGCCATTGCGGGCACGAGTGGTCCACTCCAGGCCAGGAGTCGGCCGACGACGTCAGCGATCCCTCCGGGTTGTCGTGGGACGAGACCACCGATTGGCTGGTTGAATCCCTTGCCGACAAGCCCATCGGGTTCATTCTCGAAGTCGGCCCCCGGAACTACGTCACCGGCGAAGAGAACGATGAGGACGAAGACGTCGTGTGCGCCCAGATCCAGGTGCTCGCCGGCGGCGTGTTGATGCTGCGACGTTCGCGGACCGAACTCGGGCATCTACTCCTGGTCGACTACTCGACCGACGATCTGGTACTCGAGCAGTGGTATTTCGATGACCACTTCGAGGACTGCACGGACGGCTACCTGTTCAGCCGCGATGTCACCCTGCTCGCGCACACCTGCGTGACCTGGATCCAAGAGAACGAAGGTAACGGTTCCACCAACGACATCGGCTGCAACTACCGCTTCCCCGATACGCTGCTTCCACCACCGGATCCAACTTCCTAGCTGCGTCAGGATCGTCACGGTACGAACCTGGGTTAGCGGCCACCCAGTCTGGCGTGGGCGGTAGCCTGACACGTTCAGCGGAAGGTGACCGTCGTGACGATCTATAACACAATTGCCCACGTGCGCGGCGAGTTGCTCAGCAACACAACGCAGAAGAATATTGTCGAGCGACGCGAGCGGCGGTACGTCGGTTCTGTCGGCGAACTCAACCGGTGGGTTGACCAGTTGCGAGAGCGAACGGGCGAGTCGATCCCGTACTTCGATCCTGATGCCGCAGCCGAGGGGGCACGGGTGTTGATGCTTCTTCAGGATCCATCGAATGCTGCCGACGGTGAATCAGGATTCATCAGCCTCCACAACAACGACCGTACTGCCCGCAACGTCTACCAATCGTGCCTGGATTCCGGACTGTCCTACCGCCACTACCTGCCGTGGAATGTGGTGCCATGGCGAGTCGGTGATGGTCGTGACCTTGAGAGTGAAGCACGTCGTGCCCGCCCCTACCTGCTGGAGTTCCTCGAACTACTCGACCCGGCGCCCGAGGTCGTGATCTTGATGGGAAATCAAGCGCTGAACGCTTGGCGCGCAGCGGAGGTCGGAAAATCCAACAGCTCGTTCGCACACCTCGAACCTCCGCTGTGGTGTCCACACCCTTCGCCGAAGGTGTACAACAAGACGAATCTGCGCACGGGCCGTCTGACACGCGACTTGGTGACTGAAACCTTCGCCGAGGCGGCAGCACGAATCACGCAGGAGGGTGGCCCCGCGACAGTTCTCGCTGGTGCGAGCCACCACCCTGACACCACAGACGGATCAGGGGCAAACTCGCGAAGCGCAGAATCTGGCGATCCGGCGCCCAGTCACCGACACATGCCCCACCAGTCGCCCACCGCCGAACAATTCCACATTCACGACCTCTTCTGGACCGGCCGGGATCTCCGCATCCGCGCAGGTGCAGGCACCGGCAAGACCACCACGCTCCTACAACTCGCCGACATCCTTAGCGAGCAGGGCCGCCTCGGCCTCTACATCGCCTTCAACAAAAGCATTGCCGTCGAAGCCCAGCGCAGGTTCCCCCGACTCGTCACCTGTTCCACCGCCCATGCCCTCGCCAACCGCGGGATCCGTAACACTCGGCACGCGCGTCTCCTCGACAAAATGCGCACCGTCAAGCGCGTTCCCTTCTACCTCACTCAGGAGAGCCTCGGCATCCGGAACGCCAATGTAACCGGCTACGACGGCCGCCCCCGTCAGCTCAGCGCGTATCAGCTCACTCGTCATGCCCTACGGACCATTGACGACTTCTGCAAGACAGCCGACGACACCATAGGCCCCCAGCATGTTCCAATCATGGCTGGCGTCGGCGCAACCGGCCATCAGCAACTCATCGACATCGTCCTTCCCCATGCCCATAGAGGCTGGGCAGACCTCACCAATCCGCACGGCAATGCCCTGACCTTCGGCCACGGCCATTACCTCAAACTCTGGGCGCTCGAGCATCCTCGCATAGCGCACAACGGCGACGCCCTGTTCCTCGACGAAGCACAGGACACCAGCCCGGTCCTCGCCGGAATCATCGCCGAGCAGGATCACCTCCAACGTGTCGTCGTCGGCGACTCCGCGCAGGCGATCTACCGTTTCACCGGAGCGACCTCGTTCATGACCGACGACGCGATCCCCGGATCCGTCGAGGGACGCCTGACCCAATCTTGGAGATTCGGGCAGGCGATCGCCGACGAGGCGAACCAACTACTCGCCCGCCTCGGCGACGACATGCGACTGACCGGAAACCCGGCAATGGACTCCCGCGTCGACCGCACGCTCACGACGTCCGACGCGATCCTCACCCGCACAAACGGTCGCGCCCTCGAACACGTCATGGCCGGTCAACGGGCCGGCCGCAAAGTGCATCTCATGGGCGACCAGCGATACGCCATCGCATTCTGCGCTGACGCCGAACGATTGCAGAACGGGAAGGACGCCAGCACAGGGGACCTCGCGATGTTCGCCACCTGGCAGCAGGTCGTGCAGTACACGAAGGACTCGCCCGACGCCACGGACTGGAAAGTACTGGTGAAGCTGATCGAGGAGCATGGAGTGCCCGCGCTGCGTCGCGCCCTCGAACGGACCGTGGATGAAGATCAAGCCGATCTGGTCGTCGCGACAGTTCATAAGGCGAAGGGTCGAGAATGGGGGCACGTCGTCCTCGATGAGGACCTGGCGGCTGCGGTCGACAGCGCTGCCGCAGGCGACGATCCCGCGATCCTGCGGGACGAGCTGATGCTTGCCTACGTGGCCGTCACCCGAGCCCAGGAGGCGCTCAACCCAGGAAGGCTCACAGGGCAGACACCCCACGTCGGGAGGCTTTCCGCTTCGGCACCCATTCCCGGTGAGTTCGTCGGGGCAGATCGGTTCCTGGACGCGCTCGATCGGATGGAAGGGCTCGGCACACTCGACGAGATCATCGAGAATGTCATCGAGCGGGAGAAGATCCCCGATAGTGATGAGATTCGGAAGCAACTCGCCGCCGAAATTGATGCACTCGACGGCGACCCACGCTTTACCTGGGAGTGGTTCGACGAACAATGGGTGGCTGCGGGCGGACGCTACCCGGTAGAAGAGACGCGACGAAGAGCGCAACTCAACGCGTTGGCGACACTGACCGTGACGTTGCCGTGCAATGTCGAGGCCCAGGACCTTGCCCATGCGATCGTGGGTACCGCATTGAGCCATGTCTCGACCCGGCGGCTCGCTCAGCTGCGGCAGGAGATTGCCACAGAACAGCCGAACCCGCCGACATTCCAGGACGACGCCCCTGCTGGTACCAGCAGCCCACAGACGGCGGGGCCCGAACCGGAACGCGTCCTCGCCGAGACGATCACCGGACACCGGCCCGAACACGACTCGCCAAAGCAACTTACGCCCGAGCAGGAAGCCTGGGCTGCCTTGTTCCCCTACCCCCCTCCAGAACCTGATAGTGAAGAGGAAGAGGTCAATTCGTTCGCACAGCGCGATACGCTGTTCCAGTCTGATCCCGAACTCGAACGGGTCAACCAACGAGAGAACGATCCCGCGGACCGCCCCTTACCTGTGGACGAAGAAATACACAGCCAACGTCGTGGGCGGCTTGCCAAACACCTGGCCAGGACCGGATCTGCAATCGCCCGACACGCGCCGGACTCCATTCGAGCCAAATGGCGGAAACGGCGCCGTTTGTCGGACGACCCCAGCAGCCGTAGCGACAACGGCGGCCCCGCATAGGAACGAGGAGAACTTCCGTCTGCAGTTCGCCCGGTGACGCGGCGCGGCCACAGCCTTCAGTCCCCTCACTGGCGGTGCGGGCACGTGCCGCTCGATTCGATGCCCGGCACACCACCCGAATGGGTCGACACGCGGGCCGCGCGAAAATTATCCGGATGTGCGTCGGCGATGAGGACAGCATCACACGGATCCGATAGTGCTGCGCCATCGCCACCCCGAGCGCCGATGGCGCCACCCCTGAACAAACACGAGTGCTGCCGAACAAGGTCGCCGATCGCGTCAGTCCGAGCTGGGTCGACGTGTGACAGCCTGAGGAACCCATGCAGGCGGCGGCACGTTCCCTGAGAGCCCTGTACCGCGAAGGACGAAGTTCTGCACTCGCTCACCGGGATCCACCCTGATTCGTCTCCGTCATCCCTCGATCTCGCGCCCGCGCATGATTGTGCCCCGGGGGATGGACCCTATGGGAGAAATGCGTCCAGAGCAGCATGGCAAAGCTGAGATCGGCTCTCCGCGAGGATCTCATCGCTTGTTGCCAGCTCGTCGAGCGCAGACACATTTGCCCTTCGTGTGCGGAAGGAGATCGTAGTACGGTCCTCGATCTTTCGCGGTGTTGTCCTTACAAAGATCCCGTCCGACTCTTCGTCTGGACGGAGTCGCGAGACAAGGAGGGCGAGCTGATCACGGTTGGACACGATCGCATCCATGACGACGCTCGCGTACGGTGCTTCGTGGGCTTTGGCATATCGCTTGAGGCGCTGTACCAGGGTCACAGGTAGCGAAAGCGTGACCGGTACGGTCATATTCGCGGTCTGGTCCTCGGCTCGTTTAGGTTGCCGCTCAGACTTTGGTGGCTGACGCTGGACCTTGGGAGGCTCTAGAGGCGCACTGCGGACCTCGGTTGAGGACGGCCGTGCGTCGCTCTGGTCAGATCTGGTGCGGCGCGGTGGCGGCGCGGGCAGCGAACTAGTGCGGGCGAGGCCTGGAACTGCGGCCAACGGTGTCCGTTCAGTCACACTGCTTCCTCTCCCACGCCGGTGGACTCAAGGTGCGCGATTCGTTGCAATATCTCCTGGCAGAGGAGTACGTAGTCTTCTGCAAGTGCCGGGGCGCTGCCTGCCACACGGGTGGGCTTACGCCCCTCCTTGAGTGCCTTCCAATAGGGTTCGGCGTCTTCCACCTGCTCGGCGAGCTCGTGAATCAGCTTTCCCTCTTCGCGTGACTGTACTGCGCAAGTCTCGGTGTGACGGATCACTGACTCGAACAGAGGAGCTGCGCCGCCGAGCGCATTCGTGATGTCTGCAACGGCGTTGCGCCGTACGGCCTTAGCAGATGTAGACACGTCAAACAGGACTGCGCCTAGAACGTCAATACCGGAATGAAACTCGCGAACATGATTCAGTTGCGTCGCGAGTGCGCCCAGGCCAAGAATGCTGGCCCGGTCCGGCTTCGTCGGCACGACGATCCACCGCGTTGCGCCCAGCGCAACCTGCAGCAGGCTGGGTCGTGTGGGAGGCGTGTCCAAGATGATCAGGTCGTAGTCGCCGGCGATTGGAGCTAGCGCCTCGGCCAGCGTCAAGTGGACCTTCTTAGCCCGCTGTGCACGCCCGATGAGTATGGACTCGAGGTCATCGAGTGCATCACCGCCGGGGATGACGTCGAGGTTCGGACGTACGTCGCGGATGACAGGCTGAAGTTTTTGGCCGGTTCCCAATGAGTCGAGCAAGCGCTGCCCGTTATCCGTAAGACCTTTTTGGTTGTAGCCGAGATCTTCCCCAGCGTTGCCCTGGGGGTCAAGGTCGATAAGTAGCGTGCGCCATCCAGCTGCCGCTGCGAGGCCGGCGCAGTTCACTGATGTCGATGTCTTGCCTGCGCCCCCCTTCCCGTTGGCGAACGCGACTACACGCTGTAGCTCGTGCGCTAGTTGCTGTGTTACTTCATACATAACTTCCCGCTTTCCGTTGGGGTATTGCCTGAGCGCTATGGCGAGTCGTAGCACTCAGCACAGTGCGAGGTATGTGCGACAGCGTAGTGCCTGCCATGCGGCATTGCGCATAGCGACACGCAGTGAGTCATCTAGTGTGCGGACTGTGTAGGTCGCTAAGTCATGGTGTACGTCGCGGTGTGCGTTGTCCTCTGCGGCAGAACGTAGAAGGCGCACTGATTGGCATGTCACGGCCACCACTAATGCAGACCGTGTGTTGGGAGCTGCGGCTGAACGTGTGAAGGGTACTAATGCGAAGCATGTTTCAACATGTGTGGTGCTACGCACGGGCAACCGTAAGTGCAACGACAGTTGTGGCAGTAATTCGGGTCGTGTGGTGTGGAGCATCGGATCAAGTACGACATGCATTAGACCGTGCATTAATGTGCGCAGTAACCATATCTGAACTGGTTAAATGCAGCGTAGTGAGGCTGATCGACACCCCAGTGAAGAAGGTCAGATAGCAGTCTGTCCCCAAGCGATCTAGCAATGAATCCGACGTGTCATAACAGGCGTAGTTGGGAGTGTGAACGGGGCCCCGTGGATGATGGATGGAGACCGGAACGAAAGCGGTCCGTGAAGTGTCGGCGGTCGTGTTGGGTAGTACTCAAGACAGTCTGATGTTTGGCCAACGGGACAAATTCTGTCTGCGTCGGGAAGAGAACCAGGCCGATGATCGTGACAGCAACGCCTAGGGTCGCCAGTAGGTGTGGTGGCGGCGAATGGGCGAATCTGGACGCCACACGCGGCCAGAGCGTTCAAGCCCCGTGTCGGTATATCCGTTTCGCCGTGGCCTCGCCGGCGGACTGGGCTGGCTGGACTAGCCTCGCATTCGTTGCTCACGGTCGCTGCAGCCGCCCTACGGTGAGCCTTAATGCACGCATTAAGTGCCGCATTACTGCATGCATTAAACCTTAAGCCGGTTGTAGTTGCCCGTGACCCTACCGGGGAACTGCTACAGCCTCGGCCGCCTCGCGGAGGTTCTCCATCGCTGCCACCGATCTGGGGTGGTGTGACTCGGCGCGCGCAGTTTCCACGCTCGCAGGTCGTCATCGAGGGGTACCGGGTCGGTGATGGTAGATCGCCTGGGCTCCGCGCCGGAACAGCAGCCTGAACGGGCTGAGCCGTGACCTGGACTGGCTTCGCTCTGGTGGTCGAGTTCGACCAGAGGCAGGCGAGTTCGAGGGCGGACTCGTTTAGGGGTCGTGCGAAATTGTCAGCCGATGAGCCCGAATGGAAGTGTCATCCACCCTTGCGAAAGGTTGGTGGCACGCCGGCAATCATCGGCGGGTCTCCAGTGAACAGACAAAAACGTCACGTGACGTTTCTGTGGTGGCTTGCGGTCGGCACTTCTCCAGCTCGACGACCGGCCCGCACCAGATGCTGCTGACATCTGATGCGGTCCACTGCTGACATCGCGTGCTCGTTTCCGCGCCCAGCGAGAGCCGGTCGGGACCTCGGGCAACCGGCGGCCCTCCGGTCACATGTGCGCGGCGGCAACGACTCTCCGCGCTGGTCGCGGCCGCAGAGCAGGCGTTGGAGAAGACTCTAGGCACGTGGAAGTCTCACATCCCGGATCAGGCTCGAACCGGACCTCGCTGACATCGAACGGGAAAACCCACTGACACGGATGGGAAAACGCCAGTTCGCAGCACTGACATACCGATGGGAAGTCTCAACAACCCGCGTGTCACTTCACAATGGCGCAGGACAACATCCGTCACCTTCACCGTCAGAACAGGCTCCCCCCTCGTCACTCGACATTTGTGCGCGATCACCGACGAGAATTTCCTTTCCCGCAGCGTCTCCCGGAAAACCGCACCTCAGCGCGTTTCCGCGTCTGTCCATGTGTCCTCGCTCGCTCAGTGTTTCTGTCGAAATTCCACTGAAGTTGCTGCATTGCCCGCGACACGCTCACAAAGTTGTCGGACTTCGGAGCTCTGCGCTTCTACTCTGTGAGAATGCCGGGCCCTACCGCGGTGTCACGTCACCGGGGCGGCGGTAAGACGATCACCTATCTCCCCGCCGTCGGGGACACCACGCTCTCGGTGACGACGGATGAGCTGTGGACAATCTGAGTTCAGCTGTCGACCGTCACGTAGTTCCCCCGAAGATTCCTGGCTCTGTTCCCGGACGACGATCGTGGGCGGGGCTACCTGACTTGGGGCGGTGTTACTCGGCAACCCGCTTCTCGCGCGGCTCGAATCGACCAACTTATCAATCGATCTGCGGAGCACTTTGGGTGATTCACTCGACGGTGGCCTTGATGCTGACCAATCGTCACGACAGCGCCATGCAGCCGTCAATTCGGCGGCAAACCAGCTGACATCTGCAACGACGAATCGAACTGCGTGTCGGCGGTCATCTAATTCCCCAGGTTGAGGGGTTTGTCCGTCACGTAATTCCCCACCCGGCCGTCACGTAATTCCCCACCCTGGGGCGTGTCGGCCGGGGTTGGGGTGCTGCTACAGGTTCGCTCCTGACTGGGCCACCGACACGGGGCCCGGGAAGGGGCCTGACGGTGGCAAGGAGAACGTGGACGATGATCGATCTGATGGAGTTGTTCCGGCATTGGCATGCCGGAAGGTCTCAGGTGCAGATCTCGACGGCCCTGGGGATCGACCGCAAAACCATCCGGAAATACCTAGCACCCGCGTTGGCGGCCGGGCTGGCGCCGGGCGAGGGTGGGAAGTTCGACGAGGCGCTCTGGCGGGAGCTGATCACGGGGTGGTTCCCGGAGGTCGGCGACCCGGCAGCGCGGGCGGTGACGTGGCCAGCGATCGCCGCGCATCACGACTGGATCGACGGGCAGTTGAAGGGGTCAGTGACGGTCGCGACCATCGCGCAACGCCTGCGTGACGACCACGGTGTTACGGTGTCCGAGTCGACGGTACGACGTTATGTGGCAGCGCAATTCGCCGATCAGGTGGCGGAGTCGAAGGTGACGGTGCTCCGGGGTGCGGTCCCTCCCGGCGACGAGGCTCAAGTGGATTACGGCAAGCTCGGGATGTGGCGGGATCCGGCCACCGACCGGCGGGTGGCGGTGTGGGCGTTCGCGATGATCCTGGCCTGTTCGCGGATGCTGTTCGTGCAGCCGGTGCTGCGGATGGACCAGTCCTCGTGGTGCGCCTCGCACGTGGCGGCGTTCGAGTTCTTCGGTGGCGTCCCCGCCCGGATGGTGTGCGACAACCTCAAGACCGGGGTGGACCGGCCCGATCTGTACGACCCGAAGATCAACCGCGCCTACGCCGAGCTGGCCGCGTTCTACGGGCTGCTGATCGACCCCGCCCGCGCAGGAAAACCTAAGGATAAACCTAGGATCGAGCGCCCGATGCCTTATATCCGGGACTCGTACTTCAAGGGCCGCGAGTTCACCTCGCTGGCGCAGATGCAGGACGCCGCCCTGGCCTGGTGCACCGACGTCTACGGCCGGCACCAGCACCGCGGCCTCGACGGAGCACAACCCGCGGCGGTGTTCGACGCCATCGAAAAGCACAAACTCACACCACTTCCACCCAGACCATTCGAATCGGTCCGCTATCAGGTCGGGAAGGTCGCCCCGGACTGCCATGTCAAGGCCGGCAAGGCCCTGTATTCGGTGCCCTGGCGGCTGATCGGCCAGCAGGTACTGGTGCGCACCTGCGGGGACCTCGTGCAGATCTTTCACACCGAGCAGGTGGTCGCCACCCACGTGCTGCACCTGTCGGGGCGGTCGACGAACCCCGAGCACTACCCGCCGCACAAGATCGCCTACATGTTGCAGACCGTGGTCTGGTGCCGGGCGCAGGCCGAGCAGATCGGTCCCGGCGCCGTCGCGGTCGTCGCCGAGTTGTCGCAGGTCAACGCGCTGCACCGGCTGCGGGCGATCCAGGGCATCGTCCGGCTGCGGGACCGCTACGACGACGCCCGTCTGGACGCGGCCTGCGCCCGCGCCCTCGAAGTCGGTGACCCCAGCTACCGCACCGTCAAGGGCATCCTCGCCGCCGGCACCGAACACGACGGACAGCCCGCACCGGCCCCCGCGCCGGCGCCGGCGTTCCTGCGCGGACCCGATGCCTTCGATACCGAACGCACCGCCTGAAGTGTTGAACACTGCATCGACACCTGCTGCACACCAATCATTTTCATCACATCCTAGGAATCGTCATGACCATTCACGATCCCAGCCTGCGGGCTGCGCTGAAGACGTTGAAGCTGACCGGGATGCTCGACACCCTCGACGCCCGGCTCGCTCAGACCCGGGACGGGCAGCTCGGGCACCTCGACTTTCTGCAGGTGCTGTGTGAGGACGAGATCGCCCGCCGCGAGACCGCGGCGCTGGCCCGCCGGTTGCGGCGGGCCAGGTTCGAACAACAGGCCACGTTCGAGGACTTCGATTTCACCGCCAATCCGAAACTCCCGGCGGCGATGCTGCGGGACCTGGCCGCGCTGCGCTGGCTCGACGCGGGCGAGTCGGTCATCCTCTACGGTCCCGTTGGGGTAGGCAAAACCCATGTGGCACAAGCACTTGGGCATCATGTCGCACGCCGCGGCGGGGACGTGCGGTTCGTCAAGTGCTCGCGCATGCTTGCCGATCTCGCCGGTGGCCATGCCGACCGCACCATCGGTCAGCGGATGCGCGAATACACCCGGCCGCTGGTGTTGATTATCGATGATTTCGCGATGCGCGAGCACACCACCACCCAGTCCGACGATCTTTACGATCTGGTCTCGGACAGGGCGATCGCCGGCAAACCCCTCATCTTGACGAGCAACCGCGCCCCGAAGGACTGGTATCCGCTGTTCCCGAACCCGGTCGTCGCCGAGTCCCTCCTCGACCGGCTGATCAACACCAGCCATCAAACTCTGATGGACGGACCGTCCTATCGACCCCGCAAACGACCCGGACACCGCACCGCCGGCGCAACCTGACCCGCACCCCCGCCACGCCGGGTTACCCTCGACTCAGCACGCCCGAGCATGGGGAATTACGTGACGGACACCCCTGGGGAATTACGTGACGGTCGACACTGCGGGATAGGCGTCACGTTCTCACGAACTGCCGCGAGAAGTTTGGGGGGACTCTGCCCGATTTGGGTGCCGAGGTCGCGTTCGAGCGGATGACGGCGCCGACTGTCGGACAAAAGCCGCACGCAGTCACCATCGACGATGCGGCTAGCGCGCGAAACCCCTACGTATACAGCAATTGGTTCGGGTGCGGCTCTGGAGTGACGCGCCCAATTGTATTCTCGCCGTATATCACTTGTCGGTCGCTTGAAACGCGACCTGGCCTGGGACTCAGTTCAGTTTCTCAGCCCGAATCTCATGTCCCTTGGATGTCTTACACCGGCCCGATTCGAGGTCCCATTGCCAACCGTGCAGGTTGCAGGTCAATGTGGCGCCTTCGACGATGCCGAACTTCGTCAGGTCTGCCTTGAGGTGGGGGCAACGCCGCTGAACTTCGTAGCCACCAATGGTGATCGAGGCTGAGTCATCGTGCGCTTCAGCGAACCAGCCGTCCGCGTAGGCAATACGTTCATCGGTCAGGCACTTGAAGAAGGTGTACAGGAACTCGTTGTATCCGCCGACTCGCCATGCGGTGAATCGCGTCGACAGGAAGATGGAGTTCACCCAATCGGGTTCGTCGTCGCGCAGGACAGTGCGTACGAGTTCCGGGGCGATTCGAAAGCCGTAGCGATACTTGCCTTCCCCGGCGATTGGCTCTCGCACGATGCGCTTGGGGAAGTCGAGCACCACCGTCTCGTCGCCCATTACCAGGCCTACGGGGTATCCGATCCCGTCACAGATTAGATCGGACTGCGCCATGATCGGCTCGAACTTCGCTTTCAGAGGCCCGAGCAGTGGCTCTCCTTCAGTCGGTGCCCAGGTCGCTTTCTGTGCGTCGATGACCGGCGCCAGACGCTGCGCCATCTCCTCGATGTAGGCGGCCTTGTGGGTGAAGATGCGTTCGACATCCGCCTCGGGGATCGGATGGGTGAGCGTCATAGTGTCGCTGCCTGTCACATCGAGCACCGAGCCCGGGATCATGAGCAGTCCACCGTCGTTGCCGTGAACGCGCATTTGTTCGAGGAAGACGAGCTGGTCAGGGAAGATGTTCCCTTCGTCGCCGTGATCGTCGTTGAGATCGCGCAGTGCCGGGTCCAGAAAGACCGGCGGCCCGGCCGAAGGCACCACCCATGTGGCCCCGACCTGCTCGATGTAGCTTCGTGCACGATCCATGCCGCGCTGACGCTTCTGCTTACCGAAGTTGGATTTGGTCCGTGTCGGGATGTCGTACACCATCGGATACCAGATGGCGCCCGAGTACTGCAGCATGCACACATCGATATTCCCGAACGCGTTATGGATCGGATCCATGTCGACTGGCCGAGCGTCGTTCATGTTGAACACGGTCGTCTGCCCGTCGGAAACGATCAGGCCGGAATCGCCCAGCGGGCCGTCTGCGGGCGCGCGCAACGCCACGATGAGAACGTCCAGGTCGCCTTTGGGGCCGCTGACCGTGTGTTTCACGGAGTCCTGAGTTTCGTAGAACTTGGAGAAACCGACCTTCTCGAGTTCATGCCGCAGATCCGGAACCGGGTAATCCGGCAGAAGGACCGTGGCGTCCTTGCGCACGTGTTTCGCTAGATTCTCCGGGTCGAAATGATCCTTGTGCAGATGCGAAACGTACAAGTAGTCGACGTCGCCGAGCGCGTCCCAGTCGAGCTGCGAGTTGTCCGGAAACGGAACCCACGAGCCGAAGTAGGTGGGGTTGACCCAGGGATCGCACAGGATCGAGCCCGCCTGAGTCTGGATATGGAATCCGGCGTGTCCGACGCTGGTGATCTGCACTCGTCTGCCTCCTGTATCGATCGGCCCCATGATATAGGGCTCGGTGCAAACGAATGGCTACTCGATCGGTTCTGTAAGCACAAACACGCTGGGTTCGCTCGGTAAGACCCGTCACGGTAGGCATCGTTGATGCTGGTAGCTGTGCGAATTTGGTCGACGCACCGGGTCAACGCCAATGCCTCGCCGTGTAGTGTGACCCGTCGTGAGTACGGGAACGCGGTTGGCCGAAGTGACGACGATGCGGCTGGGCGGGCCCGCGGCGCACTACGTTGTCGCGGACGATACGGCGAGTGTTCTCGACCTGGTCCGGGGCGCCGACGCCGAGACGAGGCCGGTGCTCGTCATGGGTGGTGGTTCGAATCTCGTCGTCGGGGACGAAGGCTTCGACGGTCTCGTGGTGAAGGTGGCGAGCACCGGTCTGCGGATCGAGGATGAGCTGGTCACCACCGATGCGGGGGTCGACTGGGACACGGTCGTGACCGCTGCACTCGATGCCGGCTTGTCAGGGCTGGAGGCATTGTCTGGCATCCCGGGTGCGGCCGGCGGTACGCCTATTCAGAATGTGGGCGCATACGGGACGTTGACGTCCGAGTTGCTCGACCGGGTGACTGTGTACGACCGGGATCGCGGGGTGGTAGCGCAATGGGACCAAGCTGAATGCGGTTTTGGTAGCCATCGGCAATCCGCCTTCAAACATACCGATCGGTATGTAGTGTTGGATGTGACGTTCCGCTTGCCGCGGAGCACGCAATCGCGGCCGATCAGGTATGCCGGTCTCGCTGACAGGCTGGGCGTCCGGGTGGGTGAGACTGCGCCGGCCAAAGAAGTTCGTCGTGCTGTCCTCGAGTTGCGCGGCGAACGTGCCATGGTTCTCGATCCCGCTGATCACGACACATGGAGCGTGGGGTCGTTCTTCATCAACCCGGTGTTGCAGACCGTCCCAGACAAGGCGAGCGAGTGCCCCCGCTACCCCGATCCGGCGGGCATCAAACTGCCCGCCGCCTGGCTCATCGAACAGGCAGGATTCGGTCGTGGCTACGGTCATCAATGGGGCAGCGGTGCGGTCGCCCTGTCGTCGAAGCACACCCTCGCGGTGACCAATCGTGGCGGCGCGACCACTGCCGAGGTCATGCAGTTCGCCGCCCACATCCGCGACGGGGTCGAACGTAAGTTCGATATCCGGCTCGGGCCCGAGTGCAAGCTGGTGAACTGCGCGTTCTAACACAGACTTGTCGGGTCCGCATCGGTCGGTCGAGCGACGGTTCCCGAGAGTCCCGGAACACGAGTCGGGACCGCATAAGATCGTGGCTGCGAGCGACCACTTGTTGAGAGGCGAAAGGCGTCAGACTACGGAGTGTCGGCGCCGTCCTTCAGTCTTGGCAGGGCGCGGTTCTGCGCCGACTGCACGATTTCAGAGCGGTCGTCGGCGGAGATGTCGGGTCTCTTCTCAAGTCCAGTGATGATCGCCTGCGCCCACCCGCCGGTGGACGGCGGCTTGTTGTAGACCTCGAAGAACAGCTCGACGTCCCATTCATCGGAGACACGCGCCAGGTAATCCTGGCCCACCCAGAGCAAAGCTCGACCGAGCTCCCGGTCGGCGGCGGCGAGATGAGCGTCAGTGGCCGGCAACTCCGCCAGTGTGAGTAGAGACTGGACAGGATCCACATTCACCTCCGGATACGACGACCGGTTCGAATCCGATCCAGGCAAACATCGAGGATGCCCGCGGACACTGTACCGTGCGAATCATTCGGTCGGCTCCGACTGGCATACTGCGTTTTGCAGATCTAGGGCCGGAGCCGTGCCAGGACGTCCGATTCTCGAACGAGGAGATAGCACTTGCCGTCAACCTCAATGTCGATCGCGGTGCCCTCCTTGTACACGATCTCGTCACCGACATCGATGGCCTTGATCTCGGGACCGATTGCCTGCACGACCGCGATAGACGGCCGCTTCACTGTGTCAGGCAACACCAATCCAGAGCTGGACTCGGACGCACTATCGACCGCCACCAGATAGGGGCCCAAGGGCTCAAGCCGAGCGCGGGCACCCTCTGTGCCCGGTAGTGCCGTCATCGGAGTTCCTCTCTTGCGAGCATATGCACCGAAAAGCATTATGCTACATGCGAGCTCACGCTCACGGATCAGGGAAGGGGGCGGCGCGATGTTGAGCCAGTTCGAGGCTGGAGATGCCTTCAAGAACTATCGTGAATCCGTCCCCGAACTTCTGTCGCCCCATCGAGTTTCGGGGCACTACCGTGACCTTACCCATCAGGCCTATGAAGCGCGTTCCGCATCAATGGCTCGGCGTGTGGGATTTGCTCACATGCTCGCGATGCGACTTCAGGGCGAGGGCCGCGCCTACGACCAGGCCAGGGTCTTCGAGGCAGAGGCCTTGCACATCGTGTCCGTACCGCTGGCATCGGAGATTCCTCCAGTGGAGTTGATGGCGCTACTTCTTCCTTGTGTGGAGCGAATCAAGAATTTTCGGCGGGAGAACCCCGAACTCGGCCGCTACTGCGGACTGATCGAACGCACGGTGTCCATGGCGGCAAGCAAGCTCGACCGCTACACCGGCGCCTTCAGCTACATCAACCGAGCTCATGCCGCCCTCCGTGACGCCCCCCAGGACCGGCAAGCACTGACCAAGGAAGAAGCACTACAGCAACTCTATCTGCAGGAATGCGGTCAACTCGCCCGCAATGTCGAAGCCGCGCTCGTCGAGCAAGATGTCGAACGACGGATACTGCTCCGCGCTGGAACTCCTCCGACCAGGAGCTTGCAACAGGGATCCGATCTGCAATCTATCCGCATCGTTGCACGGGCAAGCGCCGAAGCAGGCACCCGTGCGTGCCGTCTCCTGGACAAAATCGCGGCGGAAGCCGGGCTGCCGGTTCTTCCCGATCCCGAGGAGCGTCGACTGGCCACCTCGTCGTGGTTTCTCACCTCTAACATCATGTTCGTCCGCGCGCTGCTGCTCGCTGCCACCGTGGAGTTGAGCGCGGGAATGGTTGATTCTGACTATCTACGGTCGGTTCCCGACCTGTACGCCCGAATTGTTGAGCGGCCGTATCCGTCGCAGCCCGGTTCAAGTGCCTCTCCATCAAGGAACCATCTGCTGGACTTGACCCGCATCGCACTGCACTGGTCCTTCCTCAACCAGGGCACCCACCCCTACATCAAACGCAGCATCACCCTCGGATTACGAAAGGGAATTCCGGCGCACCTGACCGACAGCGTCGCTGGCGTGCTGGATGCGGCCGCGTGTTCGCAATATCTGACTCAGTATGGCCATGACGCGGGAATCCTGGACAATCTCGCCCATGCCGAGACCTACCTGCTGTTCACCAACCATGGCGGAACGGGGCCACACAGCTATCAGCGGTGGCTGGCGGATAGCCGGGCCAGACACGTCGTCGATGACGATCAGACCGCCGCGGAGGAGTTCGTTCGCCGAACCGAACAGCCTACGTATGGATTGATGTCCCGTTCGGCGCGGATGGTGGTCCGCTCGAATCGATACAGTGAGGTCCTCGCAGGTGTCTGACGATCAGCAGCCCACATTAAACGAGGACCTCCTCGACGCGGCCTACGCGGCCTCGAACGACGCAGACCATTACAGCGACGCCGGCGAGCATGCCAAGGCCGCGGAGAAATACCGGTATGCGCACCAGCTGTTCGAGACGTGTGGGCACATGCGCGGTCAAGCCAACAGCGGACTCGGGCGGGGACAATCGCTGATCGCACTGCAGCGGCCCAACGAGGCGATCGAAATTCTCAACGCCGCCCGAAACCAGTTCCTCACGCATGAGGGCTACCCCATTTTTCGCGGCGCCGCCGATTGCGATCAAAACCTGGCGTCCATATACCGACAACTCGGTCGCCTCGATGAGGCGATCGAGGCGTATCGCCGTGCGCTCGACACCTATCCGCAGAACTGCGAGAAGGAACGCGTCTCCAGCGCGAGCGGCCTCGCGATCGTGCTCGCCGCAACCGGAGCATACGGTGAGGCGCTCGACGTCCTCCGAGACGCCGAGGATCGTTGTCACGATCGCATCCATGGCATCGAGATTTCCGTCAATATCGGAGTCTTCTACGCGGATTCGGGTAGATACGACGCTGCCTATCTGCAGCTCGAACGCGCTCGAACGAGCGCGGCGGCCGAGGGGGCTGACGAGTTGGCCGCCAGTTGCGACACCAACCTGGGATACGTACACCTTCGCGCGGGGCGAGCAGATCAGGCCGCAACGGCGTACACGCGAGCAAAAGAGCGTTACGAGGAGCTGTGCGCGGCGGCCACCACGGAAGAGTCCTGTCTCGAACTGAGGAAGAAGGTCGCCAACTGCTCGATGAACTTGGGAACCGCCTACGGCTACGCCGGGGATCCCGAGAGGGCGCTCGCCGCCTATGGCGACGCCATGATCGCCTTCAACGAACTCGGCCAGCTAGACCGCATCGCCGACTGCCGAATGAACATGGGGGTCGAACACGCGGCACGCGATGAGATCGTCGCAACGAAGCTTTATCAGCTCGCCCGCGAGCACTATCAGAAGGCTCCCGGAAAGGCCCGCCAGGCGGCCGGGTGCATCATGAACCTCGCACGACTCGACGACGCATCCGGCCGGCACCAGGACGCCCAGCAATCTCATCGCCGCGCTGCCGCAGAATTCCGGGCGCTCGGCTTGTACGAATGGGAGGCACGGTGTGCCGTGAACCTGGCCTCGAGCGTCGCAGCCTCAGGTGAGCGCACCGACGCCCGAGCCGCGCTCGATGTACTCCTGCCGGCATTGCTGCACCTGGATGCTGTGAAGTTTCAATTCCCCACGGCGGCAGCCAGACTGTCCTGGAGACGTACCGTCGCGTCCGCCAATCGGCTGGCATTCGAGTTGGCGTCAGAGACCGGTGATGCCGAGCTCCTCGCCGAACTGGTAGAGACCACCATCAACAGCGGGACTCACACGTCCACCCACATTGCCACCGACATCACCATGGGGATCGATACCGCGGCCGAGACGATCGACTCGGTCACCGATGACGAGCGGATGCGGCCGAGCGATTTTGGCCTTGCCATGCTGGGTGATCGGATCGCCGGCCCCATTCGCTTGATCGCAGGCGTCGGCCTCCCGATGGCTCCGCCACCTCGATTGCGGATGCCAAGTGGGCGGATCGCGCTGGAGAAATTCCACGGCGCAGTGCGCCACTACACACCAACGACTGGTCAGGATTGTCCTGATGAACCACGGACACCGGTCGTCGACGTGACATGAACCTGAGTCACCTGAGTCACTCGAATATCAGGCTCTCCGAATATCCAGGCCAGGGTGGGCCTCGAGCAGCGACTCGTACATGTTCCGCATCGACCAGATCGCCGACCGCACTTCCTGCAGCCATTCGGCGGTGGTCCAATCGCCGCGTACTTCCGATTCACCGCTGGTACCGATGTGTGCACCGACAGAGGTGATCGTCGCAGCGCAGGCGACGCCCAATTCGGCGATAGCCTGCGCATGCTGGAAGGGCGCATGAATCGCGGAGGTGACGATCAGAAGATGGTCGCCTTCTTCGATCGCTGCGGTTTCGCGGAAGAAGCGGTAGGTATCACTGGTCGTGGCCCGTGGCTTGCCGGGCCCGGGCGACGCAGCCAGGCCGATCACCGGTAGGGGCTCAAATGCGATGTGGCGGACCTCGCTCGGGGCCTGTCGCGCTTTGTCTTCGACGCCGAGATCAGGAAGCTGCATCATGTACCGGAGAGCGGCCGCCATCGCATCGAGTTCATCGTCGATCGTGCCGAGACCGAGTCTGTCCGCCACCGCATGTTCGTCGTTGGTTACTTCTCGCCGACTTCCTAACCCCCACACCGTGTTCACGGTCATGTGGTCAGCGACCAGCTTCGACAGCAGTTCTGCTCGCAGGATGCAGCTGTTGAGCCGACCACCCAAGACGAGCGCATGGTCGACCGGATCCACCCCGGCGGAGGGCTGCTCGGTTGGTTCTCGGAACAGCCGAGCGATGAGGGAGTCGACGACTTCAGTGACGTGGGGGTCGAACCGACTTTGGCGTGCTTCCCACCGTTCGCCCCCTTGTCGGAAGTCGAAGATTTCCCGCGAGATTCTTTCGGCCTCGTGGAGGCGGTTCCGCAGTCCTGAGGACTCGATGCGGTGCCCGAAGAGTTCGAAGAGCTCGGTCATCTCGGCCGAGTTCAACCACTGCTCGACCCATCCGGCGATTCCCGCCGGGTCACGCGTATCGGCATCGAAATCGATGATGGAGTATTCGACGGCGGAGCCGGGGGTGCTGGTGGAGCGGCTGAGGATCGACACGGGGGACAGTATGCCCGAGTATGTCGCCATCGGGAGTACGTCTGAGTCGGCCCGCTCGGGGTCAGGGGTTGTGGTCGTCATCGGGTTCCTGTTCTCTTCGTGCGGGGGCGTAGGTGTGGGTCAAAGACGCCCACAGCAGTGGCGAATACTGGATGCCGCCGGTCTCGCGCCACAGCTGGAGTTGGCCGCGCTGCCACTCGGTCAGGTATGCGATGGGGTCGTCGAGGGTGTGGGCATGGTCGACCGCCAATGCGACCTCCACGGTGGGATGGACGTCACGGGAAAGGTGCGGATAGCGTTGGCGAATACCCCCGTCAGTGGGGAGCGTCCAGCGGGTGGTTGTTACTAGTTCTGCACCGGCATCGAGCGTGGCCATCACCAGCCCGAACGTTTCGGACGAACGATAGTCGACGCCGCCCTCGCAGGCGATGATCGCTACCCGTGGCGGCATGGGCCAGATCTCGGACCCGGCTTGGGCGGTATCCGCACCGTAGTATTTCCAGACATTCCGGTCCGTGGTCATCGTGGTTCCGAGCATCAGATCCAGCGCCGACAAGGGCCGGTGATCATCGGATGTGGCCGGTACCGGCATGCCTTCGGGCCCGAGCCTGCTTCGGCGCATGGGTTCGGCCATCCCCCACGTTGCGGCGGTGTCGCTCAGATGGAGTGAGGCCGTGCCGGGTTCGTCCGGAGTTGCCGAGACATGACCGAAGTAGAACAACCGAGATCGAGTCGTCCGAAGGCGCGTGGACAGCGCGCCTCGCGTCATCATTGTGCCGGGCATGGTGCGGTTGGTGCGGCCATCGGCGCCGTCAGTGTTCTCGTACTTTCGGATGCGGTCACGCATCACCCGCCAATCTCCGACGGGGAGAGTCGGCTTGAGCCCATGCTCGGTAACCCGGCCCGGAATCTTGGGGTCGATGATGAACAACGGCGGATACGTGCGGAGCTCGCCCCATGGCCGGACCTGTGCGTTGCGGGCGGAGTGAACGGTGGCCGGCGGGTCGTGGATGATGTCGACCACATCGACCAGGCGCTGGTCGCCGGAGATGGCCAGTGTCTCCCAGGGGATCCGCGCCAACTGCGGGCTGGGTGTCAACCGAAGCCGGATTCGCAGACCCGAGTTGGTCCGGGCGAGTAATTGTTCCACCAGCGGACCCGGGAGCACCGCCGCGGCCAGTTCCTCGGCAAGCGCCCGCTCCGAGGCACGGTTGGCGAATGCTCCGTCTGTCAATCCCCGGCTGACTGCCGTCTCGGCGTCTTCTCCATCCATCGGCGTGATCAGCGCGTGGGCGAGCTGATCGAGACCGGCGGTCAGAGCGGTGGCCGAGAGCCGGGCAGCGTAAGGGGTCGCCGCGTCGTCGAGCCACCTCCAGGTCACATACGTGTCACCGGCGTCGGCGGTCCGTACTAACAGGTCCACAGCCGGAGCCGAACGTCCCTGGCCGCCGGATGTACCGGCGGCCAGGGAGTCGATGCTCAATTGTCGTCCTCGTCCCACGGATCGGCGGGGATCATTTCCGCGAGCAGCGACGGCACATCCCCTGCCTCACTGGTGAACGCAGTATCGAGGTCGGCGAGGTAACCCAGGATGACCTCATGGCGGGCTTGCAGCGCCGTGACAATTTCTTCGGACGAATCAGGGTGCTGCGCCAGATATTCGGTGATCGTCGCCGCTGCTGTATCCGCCGCCGTAATGGCGCGCTCGATGTGATCGTCGCGTACCTGTGCGGCCGTATCGAGCAGTGTCTCGTCGGCGTCTGCCGGGACCGTGTGGACCGCAGCCAGGGCGGTGCGGTGATGATTCCACGCGTCCAGCATCCACCGATCCACCGTCATCTGCAGCTGTCCCACCTCGTTCAGACGAAGCGAATCGAGGTCGGTGTCCGCGCAGTAGACCCCGAAATGCAGGACGTCAGGATGGAATCCGCGACATGGTAACTGCGCGATCACAGATCGGCCCTGAACTTGAAGTGGAACCGACGCGACCATACGGCCAGTGTCTTTCTCGGCGCAGTATGCGAGTAGTTGCTGGGTCTCGAGGCACAGCGGGTCGACATCGGCTGCAAGTGCCACGCTCACCGTCGCCTGATCGGCGTCTACATCATACTCGACCAGCATTTCGCGATCGCCTGCGCCCGACCACGCGAGCACCCGCGGCGGGACGGTCGCCGGGTCGATCGCGGCCGCGTCGACACTGAGCTGATCGGTCTGCGGACCGAGTGTGTCAGCACCCAGATGAGACGCGCCGACAATGTCAGCGAGCTCCCACTGGCTCAGCGCCTCCGCCAACACGAGATCGTCGAGGACGGAGCCAGCCTGCAGCGCCGCCGCCAACTCGAGGATGTCGGAGCCCCAGCCGGCGTCGGTGACGGCCTGACTGGCGTCCCGGGTGATCTCGCGCAACTCCTCGGCGGGGCCGCCGACGAGGTCACCGTCGAGGCACTGCCGTCCCAAGGCCATCAAGGTGGGGGAAGCGAGTGCGAACAGCCGTGCGGCAGCCGGGGTGTTACCCGTGCGGTACTGGCTGGACGCCTCATCGAGGATCAGGGCGCTCTCGTCTACTGGACGCACAGCCCAACGCTGGACCGCTGCAACCAGCGCCCGCCGGATCCACGGCCCAGTCAGGTGCGGCGCCGGAGCCATCGTCACGGTTACTCCGTTCGAGATCGCGTGCTCGATCAGCTCGGTAAGACCGGTATCGCAGAATGCAGTTGCGAGTGCGTCGATGTCACCACCGGGAGCCAACACCCAGCTCAGTACCCTGCCCGGGTACGCGGCGTCGACCTCGATGGTTGCGCCGCGACCAACGGTGATTTCGACGGGTGCCACAGCGGGCGGCTGCGGTGACCACCAGGACACCGCGCCATCGGATGTGCTCGTCTGAACACCGTCGGGCACCATCTCATGTGCCGTCATTATTTCTTCTCCATTCCCGCGTCATCGCGGCTTTTTTCCAAGAGTGAGTTGACCTCGGCAGTGCGCGCACGCCAGGTCTCGGTTCGTTTCCGTGTCCCGACCAGGCTCAGGTCGTCGGCATGCTCAACCACCGACGAGAAAGCGATCCGCAGCATCGTCTCGATATCCTTTGCCGCCTGGGCCGCAGTATTGCTCCGAGCTGTGGTGGGCTTACCCTTCCGCCAAACCTGCATCACCAGAGGATGCAACTGGGTGAAGTCGACCCGATCTGCGACCGCGGCACCGTTGTCTAGGATGGCGCGGGCATACTGTTTTTCCCAGCAGTCGATCGGCACGTCATTGGCGATGACGGCGGCGGGATAACCGTTGAGAGCTGTCCGCATCTGGTCCAGTAGATTCCGGAATTCGACGCGGTCGAAAGTCTCCGTATCACTGTCCCCGCCCCATGCAGTCACCGCACCGTGATCGTCAAGGCCGGTGGTGAGGGATTCGTCCGACCTGATCCGCTTTTCGTATTGAATCTGTCTGCGCATATGAGTGGCGTGCACCGCCTTGACCCGCTTGAACAAGATAAAGGCGTCGGTGACCTCTTGGCCGTCGATCATCCAGTTCGTCAGGGTTGTGTGAGTGCTCGCCCACGCCTCACCGAGCACGTCGGTGTGCTGTTTGAGCAACTCGGGACGGTCGCTGAGCAACTGGGTCAGAAGGGCAGTGGCGCGGGCCTTCTCTCGCTCGGTTGCCTCACGGCGAACACCGGTGGGCTCACCAAAGTCGGCGAGCGTATCGATGCAGTCGTTCAGTGCGATCTGCACGTCGACATCGGGTGGTACATCGGTCGGCGTCGAGGCGAGCCTGTCCCGGTAGGTGATCAGGGCACCCGCGTAGCCGCGCATGGCCGCCGACAGCACCTCATCGTGGCTGATTTGTGGATCTTCGAGGAATCGATCGACATCGGCTTGGGTGGTGATCACCGACATGTCGTTGCGCACACCCAGCAACTCTCCTCGTGCGGCAACACAAGCGTCATTGCGCTCGAATTCGCGGACCGCGTCAGAGACCCGTTTAGGAAGCCCCTCCGGTCGCCGGGATTTGGCCTCCACTCGGAATCCTCCGCTGTAGCGAGCCAAGGGGTCACCGTAACGGGCGTAGAGCAGTGACACCTGCCACCAGCCGTCGGCGTCGCCAGTTTCAGATTTCACCGACTGATGGTGCGCCAGCCCCGCCGCCGTGGCGCCGAACACGTCCTTCACCCAAGGGCGGATCCCAAGTGCGCTCGACCACGCTGACAGCTCAGGAGTGAACACCTTCTTCTCCGGTTTTGGTGACGGTGCTGCGACGACCCACTTGTCGATCAACCGAGTTCGGGAGATCGCAACGTCATGGCCTTCTGCCCACCATCGCGGTGTCAGCCAATCCGGGTACTTCGACTCGTCCTGCATTCTCCAACCTCCGGTTTTGAACACACAAGCGCGGTGATCATGGTGTATGAGTACATACCACTGTCTGGCCTGGCGGGGCGGTCTATTACAGACCGCCCCGCCAGCGCCGCGAGACTGTCTATCGAGTGGGGACCGGGGACAACCCCTTGTGGAAGCGACGCTGCAGGTCGGTCAGGTAGTACTGACTCGGGCAGGCCCGGTACAACTCCGCAGAGGTCCACCCCCCGCCGATTGCCTGCACGACCAGCATCCCTGCCGTGGTCAGATTCTCGGCGAGGGAGGTGAAGAAGTGATCGCCCGAGGCGATCACCACCTGCTGGAACCGGGCCTGCGCCCACCCGAGAGGAACCGCGTCGACTAGCGCATGGTCGGCGCCGTCGGGGCGATTGTGGCCGACGACCTTCTGGACCGTACCGGGCAGTGCGAGGAATGCAGTCAGCGCGTTCTTCTCCGACACAGCGACCAGGACGTGATCGTCCCAGCGGACATCGAGGCAGCGTCGGTATTCTTCCCACGCCGCCGTGCACGTCTGCGTGGTGACCTGCCCGTCGACGAGGTTTTCCAGGTCGATCAGGTGCAGGGTGCGGGGACGGACGCTGCGATGCCTGCCCGTACGCGGAATGCGACGGTGAACAGCAGAAATGGGGGCGGTGGTCATCGGACTCTCCTCTGGTTGTGACCGGTGGGCGGTAACGGCGTTCACTGGGTTCACCGTTCCCCCACCGGCCGGCGGGATCAGAACCGTTGTTATTGATGCTTTTCCAGGGTTTGCCCGGTCACCGTGGCGAGGACACGCCCGAAAACCAGGCCGGTTTCCTGCGGATCGGTGCCGTCAAACCGCATCGGTCCCGCGTAGGGGTACGTCTGGGCCCACTCGGGGGCCACATCGATGTCATCGCCGGGGACAAGCAGGAACAGGTCGCTGATCCCGGCTGCTCGCACCTGGGCTCGGCCCGCGTCGGGATCGCCGGTCAGATCTGACATCAACCCGTCCGACAAGAGCACGACTGCGGTGCGGCAGGGGGTGGGAGGAAGGTGTGCGGCCGCTGAGATCACCGGCGCGAACAAGGTATCCCCACCGTCGATGTTCAACGATCCGATGGTCGGCCGCGAGGTCACTGAGACCGGTTCCAGCACGGTCTGGACGTGGTCTGCGAAGGCGAAGACGGCGAGCTCGTCGTCGGGCCGGAGATTGTCCGGGGCCCAGTTCACGAACTGTGCCAAGGCCTGTTCGCGCGGGAGAGCGAAGGCGCTCATCGATCCGGACTGGTCATTGGCGACGACCACCCGCACACATCCGGGGCCGCGGTCACCGACCAAGGCGACGTCGTCCAGGGATGCCGGTGCGGTCATCGCCTTCCACAAGGGAACTGCACAGACCACCGCGAGCAGCGCCACCAGAAGCAGCCACGGCCAACGCCGCAGGTTCTCCGATGCGGCGGTACGGAGGACTCCGGTCCGCCGGAGCGAACCCGGTGCCCGTAACGATGAGGAACTCATAGTGTTTCCCTTTCCGGTGATTGGAGTTCGAGGACCAGAGCGATGGGAACGGCCGGGGCTGTCCCAGATAGCGCAGGATGCTGCCCAACCCATCGGGTCAATCGGAACCGGGGGAGGACAGACGCAGTATCCGAGCGATGAGCGTGCCGGGGAACGGATACCGGTCGGGGGGAAAGAGGCCGGCCAGTGTCGCCATGAGTACGCCGTCGCCGAGGAGAAGCTCGAGCAGTGCGGTCTCGGTGACGGCTACCCGCCGGGCATGGGCTTCCTCGGTTCCGTCGGAGCTGTTCGGTTCGCTCGCTGCCAGCGCTTCGAGAAGGAGCGGAAACGCCGCGGCCCTCGCCATGTTCTCGGGAATCGACTCGAGAACGGTGTACAAGGTATCGGCGAACTGCTGGCACGGGCGGCCGGGAAAGTAGTCGTCTCGGCCGCGGATGAGTTCAGTGACGTTGGCGTAGGTCGCCACCGTGCTCAGGGCACCGCGATCGTAGGTGATGAGGGTCCTGTGTAGCTGGTGGGTGAAGCGTTCGTGATCCATGTCGGTCTCCTGACGCCGGTGTGTTCTGCCACCTACACCGATTCCCCACCCGAGCGGTCGTAGCGGAATAGGTTCCCCTTGCCGGGTGGCTGGCCGAGGCGCCAGCCACCCGGCAAGGGAGGTTCAGCTCACGCGACGTGCGTGTCGGTGTCCTCATCGAACGGGTCGATCGGCTTGTGATGGCCCGTCTCGTGGCGGTGAGACAGTAATGACACGGGCGCGACGGGCGCGCCGTGCATCGGTGGGGTATTTGCCTGCAGCTGCGCGAACGCGGCATCGAGAATTCGGAGCGGAATGTCGATGTGCGGCAGATCCAAGCGCGGGGCAATCCGAATCCCGCCACGGCCGCCACTGGGTGCCGGATTGATCATCGTGATGTTCGCATCACCAGTGGCCCCGGCACGGGCAGCAAGCACGTGAGTGTCTGCGGCGGACAGTGCGCTCTCCATGTCGTCCATGAGCGTGTGCAGTGTGGTCTGCAGTGCATCCCATGCGGTGATCCAGTTGGTGAGAGCCTTGGTCTGCGCGTCGACCAATCGGGCGTGCTGACGCCGATCGGATCGGATTCGCCGGGCCAGCGCGGCATCCGAGGGTGCGGCGAAGGGGGCAGCGAAGGCACGCAGACCCGCGTCGAGCAGCAGCGCCGTGACGAAAACCGTCGCCATGACCTGCGCCGGTGGGTGCGCTACCACCAGACCCGGAATCTGTCCCTGTCCGTCGTAGCGCCAGACGACGAGCTTGAAGGTAGCGACACCCACGACCGCCAGGAGAGCCGTCGCGCAGAGCAATGCTACGTACGCGAGAGCGCCGCGGCCGCCGATTGCACCGGAATGCACACCGCGGACCGTGCACACCGACGCCGCGAACCAACGGGCGGCGGCGATGCCGGCGATCGGAACCAACATCGACAACACCACGACCATCGTCCGCTCCAGCAAGCTGGCGTCGGCCTGTAGGTCAGCGGAGAACATGTAGTAATAGAAGGCGAGCTCGGCGACCAGCACGATCGACTCGAGCAGAATCAAGAACGGCCCGCTGATGAGTGGGATCGCGGAGTTGACGCGGTGCGCCAGGTCCGCGGTGCGATGTTCGTGGTGGGTCCGTTCCCGCAAATCCCGCTCCGCCGCCTGAGCATTGGCGGTGAACCGTTCGTGAGCGGCGGCGCGTCGGTGATAGGCACCGACCGCCCGGGTGAGTCGGTTGCGTCTGCGCTGGACCTTCCGGTGAGCGGACCGCTCGATACCCACCCCCGTCGTGCGGGCAAGGACATCGGCGATCCACTCGGCCGGTGACCGGGTGTCGGTGGTGCCGGGCGTGTGGGCTTTGAGCGTCGAGGACAGGGCCGCGCTTACGCGACCTCCCCCGGCGATCGAGGACGCTCGACGGCGGCCGAAGACTGGAAACATGACATCCCTTTCGACGAACTGGATGGCCCCATTGAGTGGCCGTGACATCGACGACACCGTTCCCCCACCCGACGTGTCATCGGATATCCGCACGGAAGACTTTCGCCGAGATGGGGGATGTGGGTTCTAGCGGAAGGCGAATCGTCCCAACCACCAGCTGACCGATAAGAACACCGCCGCCTGCAGCGGCCGTGTGAGGACGAGATCGACCATCGATGCTGCGCTGTCGAGGGCGGCCACCACCAGGGCAGGAAGCAGACCATCGATGGTGTGAAAGGTCCAGAGGTAGACGACCACGAAATACAGAACCGGAAGGAGCAGGGCGGCCGCGACACCGAGTCGGCACAGCCCCACCCACCGGGCGCGTTCGGTGAACCGGTCGAGGCCGCCATCGCGGCGTTTGAGACGAATCTTGCCCAGCGGGGCGTCCACCTCACGCAGGTCCCCGAACCCTGTATCGAAGCGCACTGTCACCGACTGATGCAGCCACCCGTGAGGGCCGTCGACGACAACCCCGCGCGTGCCTGGCTGGATCCCGGAACCCGGGAACAAATGCTCGGTCAGAGACATCGGGATGGTGTCGGTAGCGGTCACCCAGTCCCCACGCCGTGGAGGAGGCCTAAACAAACTCATGGCAACCGAATCCGGAGACGGGGGAGCCGCTCACCAGGGCGGAGGGTCTCCCGGTTCTCCATATCGAGTCCATCGATCCCGGACTCGCGCATCCGATCTTTGCTGGCCTCGTCCGCATCGGAGAGATCCCCGATCTGTTGCTCGACACGGGTGCGGTTGCGCTCGTCCTCGGTGGGCTGATCCGGGCCGAGGGCGCCGAGGGCGCCGAATACGAGTCCGGCGGTCCCGACGACGACGGCGGCATTGGTCTTCCAACCAGGCATGACGATGTCCTATCTTCGAGAAGGCTTGCCTACGGCGTTGAGGTGGGTGGAGTGAAACCACCCGGTGGGAGGGCGCCGGGTCCCGAATCCCGAGTGGACCCGGCGCCGCAAGCCCGTGGGCTCCTAGCCCCCGGTGGGTGCGGTGGTGCCGGTGCGGGTGTGGAGATGAAGATCCGCACCGAGGAGAGCCGTCCAGAAGCCGGTGACGGCTGTGCGGTCAGTTTCCGGGAGCGGCGGAGAGGTTTCGGCGAGATGGAACCAGTGCACCGGCACCCCCGCCGGCAACGTCCAGGTTCCGCCACGACGGACCTGGTCCGCGGTGGCAACCGGATCAACCGGAGCGGTGAACAGGTTCAACTCCGCAGTGGTGTTGATGCCGTCGGAAATCACCACTATCTGGCTCGGGGCTTGCCGTGCGGCCCCGGACATCGCGGCCAGAAGGTCCGTGTTGTCACCCACCGGCAGGGTGTCCGGGGTGTGCAACCAATCTCGGACGCAGCCGAGGGCCGCCTGCCGGTGCTGGTCGGCCGTGCGACTGGTTTTGCCGGGTGCCGGATCCAAGGAGATCGGCTTCCCCACGGTGGGCGGGACACCGCTTCCGTTGACGCCGATGGTCTGCATCACCGCACCTGTGCTTTGGATCTGCGCCAAGACCGGAGCCAAATCCGGAGACAGTTCCAGATCCCGTACGGAACCGGTGCGGTCGACGATGACGGTCGCAAGCGGGGCGTCCGCGGCGATCGGTTGCGCCGCGAAGTGTGCGCAGGTAGCAGGGTCGGTACCCGACAATCCGGAAATCGTGGTAGCCGGCGTGGATCCGGGTTGTCCGGTCGACTCGGAACTGCAGCCGGAGAGCAGCACGGCAGCAGCGGCGGCGGCACACGCGAGGGCGTGTACGGGGCGGGCGGTGATCATGAGGAGCCTTTCGTTGGCGGGGCGGGTTGTGCGGGCACCACGGCGGATGGTGGTCGTTTACTGCTGTCTGCAGTACCGAACCCCCACCCAGGACGACGAGGGATTCGGTGCGAGTTCGGCTTGATCGTGAGTCATCTGCCCTCGATCAGGGCGACGGTTTCGGTAAGGTTTCGGCGTAATCACCAGCGTCGAGCAGGATCTCGAAGTCACGAGGCTGGCGATTGGTCAATCCCACAGCAGGACGCTGCCCGACTCAGTACTCGTTTCCGCGGACACCGTGACAGCGAGGTCGAAGTGCGGAGTGGGTCAGTTTGGGCAATCTCACGGACAAGGTGCGCAGATCATTGATCACCGGGGAGCCCCTGAAAGTGCTGAACCGTCCCTTCTTGGGCGGCGATACCGGGTCTTCCGTCGGCGAGCGGCATGGTGGGTTTTCCTCGGCGAGTGCAGTTCACGAATCGGACCGCATCGGCATCGCGGTTCCGACTGGACAACCGTTCCCCCACCCGCGGACGTGGTTGTATCGGTTGTCCGGTCGGCCGGGATTGCTCCCCGGGCGGGGAGCGCTACGAGATCGCCGGTTGTGATCGGGCAGGGTTGGTCTGCTCTTGGTGCCGGTCTGCCTCACGCCCGGGGACACCCATTCGTCGAGAAACGAGGTGTTCCCGTCGCGGCGCTCAAGAGTCGGCCCATCGTCGCCGCCCATGTGATGCGGATGAAGGCTGCTGACCTTGCTGTGTCCCGTGAGGGGCGAGGGCGGTGGCGGCCTGGTGTAATTCGACCTACTCACTATGGGTCTAGAGCGTGTCTGCTATTTGCGGACACGGTGATGAATTACAAGCGCACCGAGGAGTACGCCACCGAGGAAGGTGGTGGCGTACTTGTCGTAGCGCGTGGCGATGCCGCGCCACTGCTTGAGGCGCCCGAAACCACGCTCGACGGTGTTGCGCTCGCGGTAGAGGTCTTCGTCGAATGCCGGCGGTCGACCCCCATCCGGCCCCTTGGCCTTGCGGCGTCGGATCTGGTCCTTCCGCTCGGGGATGGTGTGCGAAATTCTGCGTTCCCGCAGATGCTTTCGGGTGCTCGGGTGCGAGTACGCCTTGTCCGCCAGCAGCCGGAACGCTTCGGCGTCCTGGGCGCGGTGCGCGTCGAGCAGCGGCGCCAGGTAGGGGTTGTCGCCTGCCTGTCCCGGCGAGAGCAGCAGCGTCAGCGGACAGCAGAACGTGTCGGTCAGGGCGTGGATCTTGGTGCTCAGCCCACCGCGGGAGCGGCCGAGTGCGTGGTCTGCGGGTTCGTTGGCCAGATTCTTGTCATTCGACCGAGCCCCCTGTGTGGGCATCGGTCAGGGCGCCGGCGGAGTGCTGGTGGGCACGGACAACGGTCGAATCGATCGACAGCAGGCGTTGGAGCTGTTCCTCTCGTTCGGGGGCCGCCGCCCGGACGGCCGCGAACATCCGCACGTAGGTGCCGTCGTCTGACCAGCGGCGATGGCGTTCCCAGATCGACTGCCACGGACCGAAGTGGTCGGGCAGATCGCGCCACGGTGATCCGGTGCGAAATCGCCAGACGATTCCTTCCAAGGTCAATCGATGGTCGTTCCACGGACGTCCGCGCCGGCCCGCCGATGCGGGTAGGACGGGCTCGATCACGGTCCACAGGTCATCGGAGATCTCATTGGCGCGCAACACCTACCCAGCATCACGCATCAATCCCCAATTAAGCAGACACGCTCTAGTCGTTCACGGTGCGGATCGCGTCCCTTTCTGCACCGTTGCGCGCCGCGACCCCACGGGTGTGAATTCAGCCCAGTTTCCCGGGAAAGGGAGGCGGCGGGTGGAATGCCGCGCGTGAATCGCTGCAGCCGAGTTTGGTGCGTACCCAGGTGTGGCGAAATCCATCGAGGGCATTGTCATTAGCCTGTGCATGTCGAGCGCGGCATCGGAGTGTGCAGGCGGGTGGGAAGGTAATACTGGCGTGGGCACGCCCGATACAGCGCTGTAGAGCTGGTACCGATGCCGATCACCTGAGCGACGTTCACCCCGCGGAGCCGCAGCGCGGCAGCAAGCGGGGCGAAGATATGGTCACAAGATCCGATTAACACCCGCGTGGATTCTGGGTCGACCGTGTCGATGTCAAGGGCAGCCAGCAATGCCCGATCGGCGCCGTCCGGTCCGTTGTCGCCGAGAACGATCTCGACCGCCGACGGCAGTGTGCTACTTATCGTGTGACGATGGCGGCAGGCTACGGCGACTACTACTCGGTCGGTGGCGCTGATCCCTACCGTCTGCTGGTATTCGTTCCAGGCCCGGGCGATAGTGGCCGGTGTGAGGTACCCGCCGACAAGGTTCTCCAGGTCCAACAAGTGCACCGCGGTCGTATCGCAAGGGCTCGCTATGTCGCCGGGGTGATCGATCCGGGACGGCAGGGCGATCTGTCTTTTGAGGCGGAGAGCGCACACCACGCCGCAGAATTTGATGAGTAGACGGACGGAGGTAGCGACGAAAGTTGGCATGAGAGCCTCTCGATGGGCAGATGCAGGGGACACCCTCGGTACCGAATCCCCACCACCGGGTGCCGGGCTCGATACGACGCAAAGTTCCGTCCGCGGCACTGGCGAAGCGTGGCCGATGCGCGCAAGGTGTGGCAGCGGAGATACTGATCGCAGTCAAAGCCCGGCAGTTCGTCGTCGTCTCGGTCATCGAGCGCGACGACGTCGACACGTTCGCCGAGAACCTACGAGTGGGAATTTCGATTTGCGGGCCCGGCGGTGAGGCTGCCCGCGGTCAGTCTTCGTCAGGGCACCGCGACCGAAGGTCGATTTGTATTTCTCGGTTGTCGGCCACAGCGATTGCTCTGTAAAAGGCCCGGGTCACGTGCGCGACTGCAGTATTCCCCGTCCGGAGTCCTCAAAACGCTGATCCGTGCCCGCCGTTGCAGAAGCGAGCCCGGGCCGGACAGCGGTGGTTCCGCCGACTGTGGTGGAACCACCGACTCTCCAGCGCCTACGGCAGCAGGATGTAGGACATGCCGGGGATGTCCTTGACGGTGCGAGTGTTCCACTGCCCCACGCGACCGCCGTAATTCATCTCCGTGATCGTCACGTACACACCGTCGCCGCGACGTTCGACCCGGTCCACCCACCCGACGTGCCCGAAGTTCTGATCGGCGTAGTGCACCCCAGGCTGGAACACTACGATCGAGCGGGTCTGGGCATCGGCGACCACTGACCAGCCGGCGGCCCGGGCAGAGGTGGCCCAGTCCCTCGCATTGCCGGACAGAGCCGGGTAATACCGACGCCCGGACGCTTCGAACCACTTCTGATACGCACCCCACGTGCACTGCCCCGAGACCCCGGTGTTGCTATTGCGAGTCTGGCCCATCGCCCGTCCCGAGGCCGGCGCGGAGTTGCACGGGGGGACGACAGGGTTGTTCGACCCGGTCTCGAGCATCGCGTCGGTGATGTATCCGCCGTTGTCGAGTCGGTTCCAGATGTTGGTGCTTACCCGGTAGGGCCCACCGGTGAATACCTGTCCCCGGACGTGGCAGACGATGGTGACCCGGGCACCGTCCGGGAGGGTGCGCAGGATTCGGGTATTGGTCCCGGTCCCCTCGCGCACGTTGACGGTGGAGGTCGGACCAGATCCGGTGACAATGGTGACCACACGCGGATTCGCGTGGGCGGTCCGCGCCGAGAGCACGGCGCCGACCAGCAGTACCGCCGCGGCAGCTGCCGCGGCGGTCACGGTGCGCAGCGGAGACACGCGCAGGGAGGGGGCGGTCATAAGAGAGGCCTTTCGGTCCACGGATCCACCGCCGGGCGGTGGCTGACATCCCAAACACCGATTCCCCACCCACCGTGTGACTCGCCGTCTCAGGCCATAGTTCAATGCTCGCCTGCCAATCGACGCCCAGCGCTCATCGGCGGCACAGGAAGAAGCCGCGCATGGCTCAGGAAGCCTGTGTTGGCCAGGTCGGGAGGCTTGAGCTATTACCCAAGCTGACCTTCCCCTTCCCGCACCGTCTCCCCGGAAACCACACCTCAGCGCGTTTCTTGCGTCAAATCAGTGTCAGGGGGTGTCGATAACATGCTCGGCATAACGATCGACCAGGGCCTCCGTCCCCGCGAGCTGCCCGCGGCTGCTGTTACCGGCAACGCTGCGGCGGTGTTTTCCGGACCTGTCGGAGGCGGTGGCGGCGCGGATCGGGCGGTCAATGGGCGAGTCCTGGTCCGAGGGCACCTGCCGCACCTACGCCTCGGCGTGGCGGCGGTTCACGAACTGGTGCGCCGCCCACGGTCATGGTCCGTTGCCGGCACACGAGGCCACGGTGGCCGCCTACCTGGTCGACGCCGCCGACACCATCGGACTGGACGGGATCCGGGTCTACGCGCCGGGCATGAGTCGCCGACCGGGCACGAGATCGTGCGCGCCGCCCTGTCCGGGATCCGCCGCGACCACGCCGCCGTCGGCGACCGGCCGCAATCCCCGGGCAGGGCTGCTGGCCGCGCCGGGACCGCAGAAAGGCTCCGCGATCACAGCCAACGGCAGGCCTCGTCCGGGAGCCTCCGCCGTCGTCGGCTTCTGCACGTTCACCGGAATTGTCATCCCAACATCCATAGCGAAAGTGGCCGGAGCGGAATCACCAGCTACAGGTTCGCCATGGAGCGCCGTTCTCGGGTGTGCCGGCACGGCCCCGAGGGTTAACGAACCTCGGAAGCTGAGAACGGGTACAGCCGGTTTTTGCTGGATGGAGCCTGCTGACTTAGCGCGGTGACACACTAATTGGTGACCGACGATGCAACTGCCAGCTCTGAACGGCGGAGGAGTCAGCGATGCTGGAGGTAATCGAACGGGGTACTCGAAACGGGAGTGGTCCATCATTTGTCGCTTGCCAGGGTGATGGGACCACCTCGTTGCCACGAGCATGGGACCACCCGAAGGTGTCATCGAGCATCGACCTCGCCTTCTGAACTGTCAACCGCGCCATGCCCCGGACGGGTGCGTTGCCGGTAGGACGGGCCCTCGATGACGAGGGTGTGCGCCGCGGAGGTGAGCCGGTCGATCGCCGACTGCGCCAGCAGGGCATCGGTGGTCATCGACAGCCACTCATCAGGGGACCTATTCGAGGAGACGATCGTCGCCTTGCGGCGATGCCGCTCCACGACCAACTCGTAGAAGTCGTTGGTCTCGGTCGCGTCCAGGGGCCGAAGCGCAAAATCGTCGAGGACCAGGAGATCGACGGTGGCGATGCGCCGCATCTCCGCCTCGACCGAGTTGTCCAGCCGGGCGGCGCGCAGCCGGGCGAACAGCTTGTCCGCCCGCGCGCAGAGCACCGTCATCCGGCGCCGGATCGCGACGTGCCCGAGGGCGGTCGCCAGGTGCGTTTTTCCGACCCCCACCGGACCCAGAACCAGGACCGAGTGGCCGGCCTCGGCGAACCGCAACGACACCAGATCCGAGAGCAGGGATCGGTCGTAACGGAGGTCGTCGAGAGCGTTCCAGGTGTCGATCCGCATCGACTGATCCAGACCGGCCTTCGCCGACCGCAAAGTGGCCGAACGTGATTCCCGCCGGGACACCTCATCGGCGAGGAGCAGTTCCAGGAACGCGACGTGGCTGAGTTGGTGCTGGCGGGCCAGCGCCAGTCGCTCGGGCAGGGTGTCCTTGAGGGCGCCGAGCTTGAGGGCCTTGAGAAGGGCGATCAGGTCGGCGCCGATCGGATCGACCGGCCCCGCGGGTGTGTGTGGGGTGGTCATCGTGTCTCCTTCGTGTCGGTGTTGCCCCCGGCGATCACCGTCAGATGCCCGGTCCTCTCGGTGGCGACGCCGGTCCCGGCAGTGGCGACGGTGGTCCTCTCGGTGGCAACACCGGTCCCGGCAGTGGCAACACCGGTCCCAGAGGTGGCGGGGGTGGTCCTCTCGGTGGCAACACCGGTCCCGGCAGTGGCAACACCGGTCCCAGAGGTGGCGGGGGTGGTCCTGTCGGTGGCGAACTCGGCGGGGTCGCGGGTGAACCGGGACGGTGCCGCCGACCCGGCGGCCGGCAGCAGCGGTGNGGTGGTCTCGGTGGCGCGTTCGAGCATCGAGGCGATCTTGCTCACCGACACCACATCCAGNTCCAGCGCCGTGCTGCACGCCGCTTCGACNGGGCCGGGCCCGTAGCGNCGGACCANCCCGAGCAGCCGGTAGACCGCCCGCATCCGGATCCAGGGCAACGGATCGTCGAGCAGTCTTTCGGCGTAGATCCCAACGCAGCGGCCGTGCCCGGCGCAGGTCGTGATCAGCCGGTCCAGATCTCGCATCGCGTATCCGATCTTCTCGGTGGGCAGATCCTCCGGGTCGGTGCTGCGCCCACCGGCAGGCTGGCGCGGGTGCACCTTCACCAGGTTTCCGCGGGCGTAGAACTTCACCAGCGCACTGTCCGCCCGCACCTCGAGGATCGAACCGATCCACTGTCCCGGGATCGAATACAACGCCCTGGCGACCTCGGCATGAAAGTCGCGGTGCACCTTCACCTGTTTGAAGATCGGCACGTCGTAAACCGGCGGAACGGCCAGCAGCATCGGTGCCTCGTCCTCGTCGAACACCTCGAGCGGGCGGGCGGCGGTGGTGCCGTGCGTCCGCATCCCCGCGGTGTCACGGCACCACGCCTCGGCACGCTGTTGCGCCTCGGCTAGATCAGCGAATTCCTCACCAGCCCAGTAGTTTCCACGTACATATTGAACTGCTCTTTCGACCCTAGGTTTGTCTTTCGGCGATCGGATCCGGGCCGGATCCGTGACGAACCCGGTGTGCTGGGCGTAGTCCAGCCACCCCTGCGACAGCCGCGGATTGACCGCGTCCGCGTCGGCCACCACCGGTCTCAGGTTGTCGGGGATCAGGACCTTGAACACACCACCGAAGAAGGTCCACGCCGCTTCGCAGCCGGCGATCACCGCCGCCAGGGTCTGCGAGTACGTCAGCCACACGAACATGTGCCGCGAGTACACGGCGGTGAAGATCAGCGCGTGCACCTTGCGGCTCCGCCCGGTGTCCGGGTCGGTCAGATAGCCCAGGTAGCCGAAGTCGATCTGGCATTCGCTGCCGGGATCGCCGTCGACGATGCGGACGGTGGTGTCCTTGCGGCCGAAACCGCACCGCTCGGTGGCGAATCGGTGCAACGTCCGATACGGCACCACACAGCCCTGACGGGCCAGCAGTGTTTCGATCTTGGTGATCGTCAGCGGTGGATGCGGCCCGTCGCCCGCGACCCACGCCCGAATCTGGTCCTCGAACCCCAGCAGCTGGTCCCAGGCGGCGCCGTGTCCGCTCGGGCGGGCCGGGCGCACCGCCTCGATCACCGCGCCGATCAGCCCATCGTCGAGGGCGTCGACACAGTCGCCGCGCTGCAGCCCCGCGGCCTGGGCGGCCTCGATGTACCGCCGGGCCGTTTTGCGGTCCACCCCGCAGTGCGCCGCAATCGTGCGCAATCCCGGCGGCCGGGACCCGGGCACCCCGAGCCAGATCCGGAGCACTTCCTTGACTTCGTTCACATTGACCTCCCGAAACGCCATGCCCGTCCGCCTTCGTGACCGGGGATACCGACACGACGATCAAACGAGCGATCCGACGGGACTTCGGCGCGACGCGCCGGGTGGTCCCATGACTGGCAATCCGAGTGGTCCCATGAGGGTGGCAGAAATCAGGTCAAGACGGTCCCATGCTCATGGCAGGCGACATCATTGCTCTTCGTGCACGGCACCTGGCACGCGGCATGGTGTTGGAATGAGCACTTCCTCGACTTCTTCGCGAGCAAAGGTCACCACGCGCTCGCGGTGAGCCTGCGCGGCCACGGCGGAAGTCCCAGTCCGAAGCCACTTCGCTGGGTTTCGATCGCGGATTACGTCGATGACGTGGCCGCGGTCGCCGATAAGCTTTCGTCGAGACCGGTTGTCATCGGCCACTCCATGGGCGGGTTCGTCGTGCAGAAGTACTTGGAAGCACACAGTGCTCCGGCCGGTGTACTGCTTGGGTCCGCTCCTTCGGGTGGGATCTGGCGTTCGACGCTGAGGACGCTGCGGCGGCACCCACGCGCATTACTCGCGGAAACGCTGACCCTCAGCCCATATCGTCTCGTCGGAACCCTGGAACTGGCTCGTGACCATATGTTTTCAGCACAGATGCCCGAAGCCGACGTGGAGCGATACTTTGCACTACTGCAGGAGGACAGTCACCGGGCAATGCTCGACATGCTGGCCCTCAATCTGCCGAAACCGAAGCGGGTAACAGCACCGATGCTCGTGCTCGGCGCCGATCAGGACCATGCCTTCTCGCTCAAGGAGGTGCGAGCAACAGCCCGCGCCTACGGCACCGAGGCTGAGATCTTTCCGAACATGGCCCACCACATGCTTCTCGAGCCGGGATGGGAGAAGGTCGCTGAGCGTATCGATGGTTGGCTCCGGCAGTTGCAGTCTGGGGCCCCGAACCAGTCCGAGTGAATCTCTCGAGATTGCCGAGGCCGGTTTAGCGATGGCCAAACGGACCCCGGTGGGCCGCAGAACGGCTCTCAGGCGGTTTCGCATCATCGGTTGGCAGGTCACGGTGGCCTTGAGCTCCATGACTAGGGCGGCCGTGGTAGAGCGCGTTGGCTCGCTCGACTTCACGTCGATCCGCCTTGGCGTCGAGGATCCCAATGCCTTGCGGCCGAACCAACTCGACGGCGGCCGACGATTCACCGGGCAGTTCGAGGAACAACACGAGACGCTGACCGGCATCGGAAATTGAAAGATGGCGTGATGTAACTATGTTGAGACCGGTTGTAACAGATGCGCTCCGAACACCGACCTCGGGGGATGAGACTCTCGCGACTTGCCCGGCGCACCTTGTCGGTGGCAGCCTTGTGTTGCGCCGCTGCGATGTGGTCCACACCGTCGGCCGCGGCCGACGTCACCGATGTCACGGTGCTTCCGGGATTGAGCAACAATCCCAACAATTCCTACGGAGCCGGCTGCACGTATCTCGTAGTGGCCACGACGGCCACCCCGACAGAAAGAAGCGTGTCGATCGTGGACTACAACCGTGACTCGACCCTCTTCCCCCAGGAACTGATCTGGGACACCATCGACCCGTACTACAACTCACCGGTCATCCTCGGCCACGCGTTTTCCCTCTGGACCCCCACCGCGCCCGGCGAACACACCCTCATGGCGTACCAGACATCTGCCGGCGGACCTGTCGAGACCGTCACCGTGACCCCAGACACCCCGATCGGACCTGTCTGCATCGTCGCACCATGAACCCGGATCGACACTGACCGATCGTCAACGCCCGACTGCACTCGCGTAGACACGATCAAACGAGTAACGGTCTCCGTTTGTCCATGGTCAAAACGAACCCTGATTTACCTCAGAACGGCGCTCAGCCGCTCAAGTGATGCTGAACCACCAAAAAGCGATCTGCGCGAGCCCGTTGGCAATCGCATAGATGCCGGGCTGCGCCCAATCCGGCACTCCCCAAAAGTCCAGTTCGCTCATGGCGTCCTCCACACGTTGAAGTTAGCCCCGACAACCGAACGTATCGGAGCGAAGTGCCGTCGCGTTGCGGGCCGGTCGACGTCAACCATGTCGACGATTCCGGCGCCTGGATGGCCAAACGGATCCTGGTTGCCGCTGAACGCGATCAGCCCGGTTTGCCTCCTCGGCCGAGTTCGGCAACAGCGGACCGGAGCCGATGAAGCTGTCCGGGCAAGCGCCGCGGGGCGCGTTCTGCCTCATGCCGATAATATTTTCCTAGAACTGATTGAACCAGCTGGCGAAGTTGTTCCACGGCCCGGTGAGTGGACTAAGCCAAATCATGTAGAACAAGTCGGGCAAGTTCCCGGTCATAGTGGATTCCACCAGTTAGCGATTCGAACCAGTATGGGAAACCAAAAGGCAGACTCTCCTTCTGAGAACCATACCGGCAGGTCAGGCAGATTTCCGATCATGGCAACCACTCATTCCGCTCAGTCGAGTTGCCGCTCATGATCCACCGCCGAAGAAAGGCGCTATCAGAGTGCCGATCCAGTTGAAAAAGTTGTACGGGAAAATGTCCCAAGGTGAAGTTGGCATTATGACTCCTTAAGAGTGGCCGTAGCCAGTCATCCAGCCGGTAATAACCCACATGAACTGACTGAACGCATCGCCCATTTCCCTGGTCGGGAACCAGGAATACCAAATCGGGTCAGGGCTAGGCGGGCTTGCTGACGCAGTGCCAGCCACCAGGAACATCATCAAGGCCGTTGTTCCCAAAACGGTAATGGTGCGAATCGAACGCATTCATCAACTCCAGGTCCTCCCCGACCATGCCCCGTGTATCGCTGACGACATGACGCCCGTTACCTGGCTCACGGTGCATTCGACATCCGAAACTGGCAGCAGATTACCGTGGCGCACCGTGCGGTAGCTGTTGGGGTTGAGCTGGGCGAGTTCGGCGTCGATATCGACTCAATGGCGCCGAGGAGTCGGCTTCCCGCAGCGTCTCGGGCAAAACGCCACCTCAGCGTGCATTTGGATGTCGGCAGGAGCCGATATGGTGGCCCCATGGCGTCCCAACGAGCGGTAGTCCCTGTCACCTGGGAAAACGGTGTGACCGCGGCCGCGGTGCCCGACCTGACCGACTCGATGGCGGCAAGGATCACGGAGTCGATGTCCGCCTCGCGTGCGGACGGCACCATGCGGGCCTATGCCTCGGCGTGGCGCCGGTTCGAGGGCTGGTGTCAGGCGAACGGGCACGTCGCTCTACCCGCTCACCCGGCCACTGTGGCCGCGTATCTCGTCGATGCCGCCGACACCTTCACACCCGATGGCGAGCGGGCGTTCGCGCCGGCCACCCTCGCCAAATGGGTGGCCGGGATCTCGCACACCCACCGTCGCAGTGGCCACATCAGCCCGACCGATCACGAAACCGTCCGAGCCACCCTCTCCGGGATTCGCCGTACCTACGCCTCTGCCGGCGATCGGCCCCGCAAACAAATGGCACCTCTGCTGGTTACCGACATCGTCACGATGGTGACTGTCGCCCGGGAGGCTGTTACCGGATGGGCCAGCGAGGTGCTCGAGCGCCGTGACAGTGCTCTGCTGTTGATGGGTTTCGCCGGTGCATTCCGGCGCAGCGAACTCGTCGGCCTGCGGTGCGGCGATGTCGCGGTGCACCAACTCGATGGGCTGCACGTGCGTCTGCGCAAGTCCAAGATCGACCAGGACGGTCACGGCGTCGTCCGGGCGCTCCCGTTCACCGTCTCGCACACCAGCTGCCCACCGTGCGCGGCGCTGCGGTGGTGGGAGGTCGTCGCAGCCCACGAACGCGGTGGCAGGTCCGCGGTGATCCGATTGCTGCGCACCGCCCCCGATTTCGATGGTCACCTGTGCCGTGGTGCCGTACCGAGGATCTCCCCTCATACACCGTTGTTCCGATCCATCGCGAAGAACGGAAACGTGTCCACCACTGCACTGTCCGGTGCTGCGGTGCACGGTGCCGTGCGCCGCCGGGCTGGTGCGGCCGGATACGACGAGAACCTCGTCGCTGCGCTCGGTGGGCACTCTTTGCGCGCGGGGTTCGTCACCCAAGCCTTCCGCAACGGTGCCGACGCGCACGCGATCATGCGCCAGACCGGCCACAAGACGCCGGGGATGCTCGAGGTGTACGCCCGCGAGTACACCCCACTGATCGGCAACGCCGTCGCCGACATCGGGCTCTGATGCACGAATTGAGCGGAATTGCGTTCGATGCAACTGCGACCACTCTCGGAGCGAAGGATCGCTCCGTGTGGGCGCTGTTCGAGGACTGGTGTGCCGGCGCCGACCTGGCGGCCCTTCCCGCCGATCCGGTCGCGTTGGCGCAGTTCATCGCAGAGAATCCCGCTGCGCTGGCCACACAGCGGCGCCGCGTCGCGACCATCAACACCGTCCATCGCATCGCTGGGCACCCTGCTCCGGGTAGCGCAGACACGATCCGGAGGATGCTCAATCAGGCTCGCGCCGCACGGCTCTCGCACCTGGCGTCGACCGTTGCGAGAATCATCGACCGCCTCCCCACAGCCGGCTGGACGGCGGGGCTGTTCGGCCGCCGTGACGGCTTGGTCCTGCTCCTGGCTGCCTCAGGCCTGAGCTTCGAGCAGATCAGCGCCCTGCACCGCGGTGACCTGAGCGTCGACGGCGAGGCTCTGGTCATCGAGAGCGTTCACCCGATCCGCCTCGAACCGTTCGCTCACCCGGGTTCACTCTCGCCCGCGCAGGTGTATCGGCGGTGGCTTCAGGTCCTCGAATTCCAGGATCGCGCCCCGTCGACGGCCCTCCTTGCGGATCGTCTCGCCGCCGACACCTTGCCCACCAAGTTTCTGCCCCGTTCCGTGACAGAGGAGAGGGTGGCGCAGCGGATGACCGCTCCGCTGTTCACCCCGATCGACCGCTGGGGGCACACACCCTTCGACCGGTCCGCGTTGTCCGCGCAGTCGATCGCGAGCATTCTCGCCGCGCACGTGTCCGGCCAGTCTCCGGTACATCGCCCGCACCACCGCAAGCAGCGACTCGACGAGGTTCCCAAGGACTACCAGCCCGAGGTGTACCCCGAGGTCGTCCTCGACGATCTGTACTACGAGCGCGGCATCGAAGCTCGCCACGCGACACAGGAGGTCCTGTCCGACGTCGCCGACATTCTCGACGACGTCGAAGCCCGGGCCGACGCGACCCTCAAGCAGCTGCTGGCCGTCCTCGACGGCGAATTCTGAACAGCACCTCGGTTTCGTGAGTGGGCGGCACCGCTACACTGTGTCCGCCGTGGAAGGCATAGCACGTTCCACCGTCCTGGTGGCGGTGGATCGGAGGCGCGACGCCAATGATCATACGAACTTGTGCTGCGCTGGATGGGGCCAAGGCGCGGCGGCCCTTATGGGTGTTCTCGGTAGTGCCCGAGTTTGAGCGCCGTCTCCCTGTGCGGCAGGACCGCATGGTCGTCGTACAGGGGGACATGCCGCAGTCAGAACGGCGATTTATCAGGTGCAGCGCTGATTGCGTTGTTGACTCTCAAGCCGTCGGCGCGCAGCTCAGCCACGAATTTGCGCAGCTCCTCGCGAGTGGCGTGACTGTTTCGCTTGCTGAGCGTGTGCGCGGCGTTCTTTCGGTTCGGCGGCACGAGCCGCAGCGTCGTCGCGCTGTTCGTCTTGACCGTCCAGCCCTGCGCCACAGCGTTCGCGCACAATAGGTCGAGCTCCTGCTCGAGACGTCGGGCATCGTCATCCGCCTCGGCGGATGCGCGTACAGGTGACCTGCCGCCCGCTCGACGACCATGCCGCTCAACTTGGCCGGCGATCTGTAGCGCAGCATCGTTGACCGCGGCGCGCACGTTCCCGTCCGACCGTGCCGCGTAGGGCAACCGCGTCACACCCAGGATGTCCGTCGGCAACCTCATGTCCCTGGTGGTAGCCAAAAGATAGGTTCGACTTCGCCCGAGGGCCCCCAGGAACAGGCCGTACTCAAAGACGATGTTGTCTCGCATCGCGACGGCCGTATCGCCCCGGCTCACAGTTACGTCGTCCGGGGTCGCCACCAGAACGGCGTAATCCGAACGCCCCGCGGCCTCCAGCAACGAGTCGAGTGCGCTTCCCCCTGGTTCGAAGATGCCCTGATCCCACACGTCAACCTCGCACACCTTGCGACCCTCCAACACCGCTTGCAGGTGGTGCGCGACGGTGCTGCCTTCGGAGGAGGAACCGATGAAGAGCCGGGGAAGATCCATGACGAGCGACATTACATCCCGATGCGATGATGCCGCGCTCGATCCTCTTGACTATCGAGCTGGGCTGATACTCGCCCCGACCCCGTGGCGACGGACGCCGGCACCATCCGGTGCATCGTTGACGACCTCGCGAGCCGGTCGTTCTCGTGGCCGGACACATACGAGCCTGGGCGACGCCCAGGCCGGAAGCACGCGCAGACCCACAGGGGAATGCGTGGCTTCTGGTGCCTGACAGCCCTTTCGAGAAGTCCGCAGTGACCCTGTCCTCGCAGAACACACCCAAGGAGACAGCGATGGACCTCATGACGCGCACCCTGGCCGGCTTGGTTGCCGAGCGAACGATCCCCGCGTTCGGCCCGTACTCGTGCAATGCGGTGTCGCTCGACTCCGCTCTCGATCGCCTCGTCTCGTCGACCGCCCCGATCGCCCAGGCCGCCGACGGCCACGGTGATCCGCGCTCGGTCGCAATGCTGATCTCCGACCGTGTCGGTGTCGGGTTCGGAGCGACCACTGGAACTCTGTTCGTCTTCCATCGCGAGCAGATGACAGCTGTCGCCGGTGTCATCGTCGGCGTCGACGACTCCGTCGTGCAGTTCGCCGACCAGCACAGGAAGCTGCGCACCTGGCCCCTCACCGCGGTCTTCGCCCTGATCGCGGACTGACGGCTGCGAACTCACGTCGCACGTGGCCCCTGGGGGCACCACGCAGCACCCCGGGGCCCGCTCCTACTCCCCCACTTCCGGTCCGCGGTGACCTCTCGGACGAATGCCCCGCCGGGAACCGGCGTCGGGGCTGGCGCGAACACCCGATGCCCTCAGCGCAACCTCGAAATAGGAAGAACACGTACACGCCATGCTGCACATCACGCTCGATCTCCATGCCGCGACCGATCTGGTCGACAGCTCCGAGGAGTGGTCCGACCTGGACAAACGATTCCAAGAGCTGGACCCGCACGACCCCGACAACCGAACCGACCTGATCCACATGGTTCGGGAACTGATCGAGGACCGCGCCGGCCCAGTTCGCCGCGATCTGTTTCGCCTCGTCGACGACAGCGACACATCCGTCCACATCTTCGCCGACTTCCACTGCGACCAGTACGGCGAGATCACCAACGACCATCACCTCTCGTTGTCGGTGATGGTGGGCGCTGCCCCGCTGATCATGGACCCCGGCATCAAGAACCTTCTCGAACTGCCGGTTCTCGAAGAGGGCGACGACGACGAGCTCGGTGCCGTCTCCGTCCTCGCCGGGGTGGTCGACTATGCCAACAGCTTGATCCGGCGTGCCGCCGAGACCTTCGCTCGCCCACTGCCGGCCGCGGCACCGGTGCAGCTCCCCCCGCCGCTCGAACTGCGGGTGGTGACGGTGGACGGTGTGCGCGATCAGGCGGACCCTGCCTACAGTTCCGAACTCAGCGCCGCAGATCGTGAACGATTGCTCGCCGCCAGCGACACCGACATCAGCGAAGCCATCGCAGCATCGTGGCCGGTCGTCGCAGATCGCTTCCACCGCATCCACGACGAGCTGCAGACCGCAGCTCTCGAGAGGCTCCTGAGCTGAGTCGTGGCCGGGGGAAGCCCTTCCCCGCAGTCCCCGGATCACTCGAAAGGCAGATGCCATGACCGTGCCGAATCAGCAGCCGCTCGCCGCCCGGATGCGGCCCCGCACCCTGGCCGAACTGGTCGGCCAGGGGCACGCACTCTACCCGGGGTCGCCCCTTCATCAACTGGTCTCGGGTGCGATCGGTGTGCCCTCGGTGTTGCTGTGGGCGCCGCCGGCGACCGGCAAGACCAGCACCGCTCGCATCATCGCCGAGACGACCGCGAAACGGTTCGTCGAACTCTCGGCCACCAGCGCGGGAGTCAAAGACGTGCGCGCGGCGGTCGGCGACGCCGAGAAAGCTCTTGCTCAGACCCCGGCGGTGGGCACCGTGCTGTTCATCGACGAGATCCACCGCTTCTCCAAGGCACAGCAGGACATCCTGCTCCCAGCCGTGGAATCGGGGACGGTCTCCCTGATCGGCGCCACCACCGAGAACCCCAGTTTCTCGGTGAACCCGGCGCTGCGCAGCCGGGCGGTCCTGGTGCGCCTGGAGCCGCTGTCGCGCGAGAGTGTCGCGGCGATCCTCGACAACGCCGTCACCAGCCCGCGCGGTCTCGACAATGCCGTGGAGCTGCCTCGGGAAAGCGCGCTCGTCATCGCCGACACTGCCTCGGGTGACGCGCGGCAAGCGCTCACTGTTCTCGAGCTCGTCGCAGGTGTCGCACTCGCCGACGGACGCCGGCAGGTGCTGCTCTGCGACGTGGAGGCCGTGGCGCCGACCGCGTTGCTGCGCTACGACCGTGACGGCGACCAGCACTACGACATCGTCTCGGCGTTCGTCAAAGCCATGCGTGGCTCGGACCCCGACGCGGCATTGCACTGGCTGGCCCGGCTCATCGCCTCCGGTGAGGATCCCCGGTTCATCGCTCGCCGCATCCTGGTCCATGCCTCCGAGGACGTCGGCATGGCCGATCCCACCGCGATGCTGGTCGCCCACGCAGCCAGCTACGCGGTGGCCACGATCGGTCTGCCCGAAGCCCGGATCAACCTGGCCCAGGCGGTGATCCACATCTGCACCGCACGCAAATCGAACTCCGTGCTCGCCGCGATCGATGCCGCGATGGCCGACGTCGCCGCCAGCCGTACCGGCCCGGTGCCCCCGCACCTACGCGATGCGCACTACCCGGGCGCCGCTGCTCTCGGCCACGGGCGCGGCTACCTCTACCCGCACGATCACCCGTACGGGGTGGGCCCTGCCCAGCAGTACGGGCCCGACGGCATCGACCTGAACTACTACGTCCCGACCGGTCACGGATCCGAAGCTGCTGCGGCACACACGCTCGCGGTCATCGAATCGCTGCGCGCGGGACACCACACGACAACACCCTCACCAGGAGAACACCCAGCATGAGTGACGCTTTCACCCTCACCATCCTCGGCGCCGACGCCCACGATCAACCCCCCTCGCACGAATCCAGCCATACCAACGTATCCGCAGCCTTCTCCAAACTCGAGTCGATCCTGCGTGAGGCCGACACGGGTGACCTCGCCGTGCCGGACCCGGAGAACTGGTCCGATCAGCGCCCGGCTTTCGACCTGATCGACGTACACGGCGAACACGTAGGTACCGCGGTCATCGAACGCGACTGAACCGCCGCACGGTGAGCACACACCGACCACATCGCCACGGCGACTGACCTCGTTTCGGGTCGTTTGCCCATCCCGCCCTCCCCGAAACAGACAGGACCCCCTCATGTCGACCTTCGCTACCCGCGACATCCCTGTCGCGCGCACCGAAACCCACCTTCTGGCACTGTGCTCGGCCTACATCGCGTTGTCCGCCTACACCGACGGCGAATGCGACGACGACACGGTCAACGACACCGACATTCTGAACTGGGTCGCCGACCTGGTCGCCGATCTTCGGCATCTGGTCGACGTGCTCGGCGCCGAGTGGAACACGGTGATCCGCCTGTCCGACAAGTACCACCGTGACGAAGCGACGAAGGCGGCGGGAGCGGGCGACTATCGACACGACGCGCGGACGGTCCGCGTCAGCGAGATCGTCTCTGACTGCTGGATCGCACAACTGCAGACCCCCGCCGACCACGATCTCGATCACGTGGCCGTGTTCCCCAGCGAAGCCGCGGCGCGCGCCCAGGTCGCCAACTGGTGCCGAGAGGATGCTCTGGCCTACAGCGCCGAGCTACCCACCGACGCCCCGACGATTGACGACGATCTGGACGACGCCACCGTGATCACGCGGTGGACCGACCATCTCGGCGGCGTCAGGTATCGCGTCGTCCAGATCGCTCCGGCTGTCGACTCGGCCACCCAGCCCGCCGCCGACCAGAGTTCACCAGAAACGGAGTCCACGCCATGACAGCATCCGCCGTCTTCACACCGGACCAGATGCGCCGCGTCGACCATCACCTCCGCGACCTGTGCCGCGAAATCGAGGAGCGCTGCGCCGCGCACCGCGACATCATCGGCCACGCGCTCGCCGTGATCGCGCGGGCCGCCCACCCCGAGACCGAATCGGTGGTCGTGTCGGCGGTCGATACCGACGGAACCTTCGGATCCCTCCTGTGCGCCGGCGGTGGCCGCATCGAGCAGCTCCCCCACGACGTCGTCAGCCCCGAGCTCACCAACGAGCTCGTCTGCATGTTCCGCCGCCTCCCCCATGGCAAATTCGGCGTCTGGAAGCGGGATCCGACCACGGCGACCCTCGACGTTCACGCCGCTCTCACCCACGGCCATCGGTACCCATTCCTACCGGTACAGGACCAGCTGGTGGCACACATCGAGAGCAAGACCGGTCGCAGTGTTCGCCGCATCGAGATCGTCTCGGAGCTGTTCGACAACGGGTACTTCTTCTGCGACACCGCGCAGGTCGACTACAGCGACGGCGACAGCGATGACGTCTACGTCGAGGACATGGCCGACTTCGCCGCCGACCTCGAGCAGGCGATCGGAAATCCGGGACCGCACACGGTCGTGACCATCGCATGTACCAGCGCCGGGATCACCATCGACTGACCCTCGCGACAGCGTTGGAACACCGACCTCGCGACGCACTGAGCCCGAAGCAACCCAGGGCTCCTGGCTGACCACACCTGGCGGGGCGGTCGCCCACGGCATCGAGAACTCCGGATACCGCGGCAACGTCGTTCTCGTTTCAACGGTGGTGAGATCGTCGGCGCCAGCACGACAGACGGCATGCTGCAGAACCGATTCCATGTCGTACCCATCGACGACGATCTCTGCCAGAGAACCTCCGGTCACCGCGACGCGGCGGCCGCGCAATCACACACCGACACAACGGGGGCACCACACCATGTCCGTCCCAGGATTCGTATTCGTCGACCTCGAAACGACCGGCGTCGACGCTCCCACTGAGGAGATTCTCGAGATCGGGTTCGCGTTGTACTCCATCGACTTCGAACCGATTGACCGCTTCGAGATTTTGCCGGTCACAACCGGCACCGCCGCGTTGATCGACCGGCTCCGGACCGATCCCAAGTATGCGTTCGTGGCGCAGATGCACACCGACAATGGACTCTTCACCGACCTCGAGCGTGCGCTCGCCGCCGGTTCGCCGCCGGCGGACCTGTCGGGATACCAGGCTGACATCGTGGACACCCTCACGCGATGGGGCGTCGATTCCAACACCGAACTGGCTGGCAGTTCGCATCGCATGGATCGCGCGTTCCTGAAGCGCTGGATGCCCGAGGTCGACGCGATGTTCTCCTACCGGATCGTCGATGCCTCGTCGTTTCGGGCAGTGCGAATGCAGCGAGATCCCGCGCGCACCCAGCTCTTGCTCGACCGGGTCGCCGAATGTGGCGGCACAACTCACCGCGTCGCCGGTGACATCCACTATTCGGCGAATCTGCTGCGTGTGTTCGAGGTGGAAACTGATCCCATCCCATTCGTCGAGATCGATCGGCCAGCGCGATCCGCGGTCTGACCGGATGTCCACGTACTGCGCCACCAACAGGCCCCGTCCCTGCTCACGCGAGCAGGGACGGGGCCTGTTGCTTTCTCGGCGCGGCCACGTAGCTCCAGGGAGAAGGTCTCGCGTCGCCATCCTGTCGTCGCCTGCGGCCGCCGACTGTGCTGAGCTCGCGGCCGTGTTCCTGGCACCACCAGTACTGTCATGTGATCCGAACCGAAGACCTCGAGGAGTGAAATCTGTGGCACGCAAGGTCGTAGTAGAGATCGTCGACGACATCGACGGCACCGCCATCGGGGACGACGGCGAGAGCATCCACTATGCCGTCGACGGAGTCGAGTACGAGATCGATCTGAAGGACGAGCACGCCAAGGAGTTCCGCGAGACCCTTCAGTACTACATCGAGCACTCCACTCGGGTCGGCGGCCGCAAGCACCGCGCGGACCGGTCGGCCAACCCCACTACCGCGAAGCGGCGGCGGGACGAAACGAAGAAGATCCGGACCTGGGCGATCGAGCAGGGCTACGAGCTCTCCGTGCGCGGGCGTATCCCCACCGAGGTCGAGCAGGCCTTCCGCGACGCGCACTGACCACGAGTCGGGACTCCTGCAGGTCGTCGGACACACCTCGGCGCCGGAACACTCCCGAACGGCTGACGGTGGCGCGCATACCCCGGGTACCACATCAGAAAAGTCGCTTCGAGCGACCACTTGCCGAGAGGCGATATGGCGTCACTGTCACCCCCGGACCGGGGTAAGACCTGCGGTGCGCAGCGTTCTCCGGAGGGGATGAGGGCCGCTGACATCGGGGAAGGTGTCGGCGGCTTTCCTGTGACTCCTCCACATCGTAAAGGGGTGAAGTCCACGTCAGATGTGATCGGGACACCGCAGCGCCGGGGTCGTGGCCCACCCGGCGACGCTTAACCAGCGCAGCACCGAATCCGGAGTGCCGCCGGTGGATGCGCTGTCGGCGAGGAAGCCGGTGAGGATGGGACCGTCGCCGCAGAGGCGACGTCAAAAGCCGAATCTGTGGGTTCGCAGTGCCGACAGTGGTCTCGGCCGATCGGTGTGCCCTGACCATCTGGATCGGGATGGAGCCAGTCCACAGCGAGGTTGCGCTGGTGCGCGACCTTTGGCGCGGGTCGTTGGTTGGTGCCCACACGTCGGATAGGCGCGGGAAGACCGTGGGCCTATCCGCTCGAAGACGATCCGAACAGCCGCATGACTATGCAGAAGGCTCTTCGCATTGCAAACGACCAATGACATATCCCAAGGCTGAGGGGGAAACTAAACAGACCGGTCTTCTCCATGCATGCCTGATGAATGTGACTCGATATGTCAGCAGACCCCTCACGCGAAGATCAGTCGCCGCGATACACCCAGGATGGTGGACCGTCTTCGGACTCCAACATGCAATTGCCGATCGAAAACACCAGGCGGACGTGGCCGCGAATCCTGTTAGCCATACTACTGAGTGCCGGGACAGTCGCTGTGATGGTAGTGCTGGCCTTGGCGGTAGCAGACGCCAGACTGCGGATCCTCTTCTTCGCGTGCGCCTGCCTGATGGCTGCTGCGGTGGTGTTTGTCTTGCCTACACATTGGCGAACGCGATTAGGCCCACCTACCGCCGTGTTCATTGCCGCAGCCTCTGCACTCTCGGTCTTCCTTGTAAGTCCCCAGAAAGATGCGGGTGCGCCGCAAGTCGATACACGAGAAATGGCGATGTACGTCGCGGCCGGGCCCTTCGACCAGAAGCTCCCGGCATCCCTCCAGGCTGGAGAACCCCACGGGATCGGGATTAAAGATCCATCTGCGGTCCAAAAGCTCGCCGCCGTCCAGGTGCCAATAGAAGACCCCACCGGGAAAATTTCGTCTGTATACGCATCCGTTGAGGTATACCCCTCCGTTGGAGCCGCTAGTGCTAGAGGAAACGCTCAACTAGACCGCTGGGAAACTGCGTATGGAGAGCACGATCCCCAGGGCCAGACAGTGGATGGGTTCTGCTTCGAAGCAGTGGTACCGCAGAATCTCTTCATCTGCGGCGCGTCCCGCGGGCACGCGTACGTTGAGACCTGGCTGAGGCCCACCCCGAGTCCTTACCGGGGTGTTACGCAAGCAATAACCTCATCTCTGGGGGACTATGCGGCGAACAAAGAGAAACTCGCAACCGAGTAGACAGCACGCCCCGATCCAGTGCGGCATCCGTGTGCTCTGAAAGTGGACCTCTCCGCGAGTGCCTTGATGAATGTGTGACTCGATATGTCAGTAAGCCGAATAGTCGATCCGGTCGGTCGCGGAAAATGGGCAGTGCGCGATCGGCCCCAAGTTTTGCCGACTTCATTACACAACAGCTGTTCAGAGGCGATCGAGGTCGCACACCGAGAGGTCGCTACAGCGGGAGGCGGCGAAGTCGTCATCCGCGATCCCGGCGGGCAAGTGATGGACGTGCAGTTCGTCTCCCCGTCAGTACAGTCCCAAGAACGGTCACCCCGGCAATCACCCTCGCAAGCTGGATCCAGGCAACGGGAGACACCACCGCACAAATACGCGCAAGGCCCATTGTCGGGATACACGCAGGGTAGACCGTCGACCAGTACCGACATAAGGAACACCAGGCAGCCGTGGCTGCGAATCTTGCTGGCCCTTCTGCTGAGTGCTGGGACAGTCGCTGTGATGGTAGTGCTGGCCCTGGCGGTAGCAAACGACAAATTGCGAATCCTCTTCTTCGCGGGAGCATGTCTGATGGCCGCAGCCGTCGTATTCGTCGTGCCACCACATTGGCGTAAACGACTCGGTTCTCCGACAGCAGTGTTCATCGCTGCAGCCTCCGCGCTTTCAGTCTTTCTTGTGAATCCTCAGGCCGGCTCGTCGGACTCGAAGGTTGATACACGCGAGATGGCCAATGCTCTTCTCGTTGGTCCGTTCGACCAACGACTTCCAGGAACGCTCACAGCTGACGATCCGGAAGCGTACGGGACCCGGGACGCGAGCGCCGTAAGCAATATCGCAGTGGTGAAAATACCGATGGAGTGGCACGCCGGAACGAAGACCGGCAAATCGGAGACGACAGCCCAGGTCGAGGTGTATCCCACTCCAGAAGCCGCGGCCGCGAGAGGGAGAGTTCAGTACGGCATCTTCAGCGGAGAGACCGGCCGTCGCGAAAGGGGTGAAACTTCACCAACCCGGGCTAGTACACAGACCCCCGAATCGTGGTGTTTCTACTTCAACGACGGTTGGAAGTGCGGTGGCTATCGCGGGCACGCGTACGCCGAGACTTACTATGCATCCGGAGGAAACGTCAGCTATCCAGATGCCCAAATGGTCCAGTCTTCGTTGCTGGCATACGCAGAAAGCAAAGAGAAACTCGCGACCGAACCACGGTAAGGTGCGGCAACTCTATTAATAGTTACCCTTTTGGCCTCGCCAATGCCGACGAAACCGAATTATCACTCGTCGCAGCTGGCCGGCCCTGCACAGTGCAAGAAGCTGGCAGCAACTGCGCCAGCTCCTGCTGTGACAACGCCCCGAACCGGCCGCAACGCTCGATAATTGCTCTTAGGATCTGGCGCGACTGCGCCCCCGCCCCGGCTCAGGACGTTGCATTCGGTCCCGCACTTGTGATTGCACCAGGCTGTTCGGCGTGCCTAGTCTCGCTTGATCTTTCCCTCCGTGATCTCGTACTCTCCCGGCTGCAGCCGATTTGGGACGGGGAGGGTGCTCTCGGAGATTGCGATCATATGGTCGAAGTTCCGCAGAGCGCGGGGTGTCATCGTGCCCGAGAAGGTCACCATCACGGACCCTCCGCGACCCGATTTCGACTTCACCAATTGCTCACGCTCGCCGTTGAAGGTTTCCTTGATGTCGCGGACGTCGTTACCGACGATGATGCTCCCGTCGTGTAGGAACTCGACGAACGACCCGTTACTGATTCCGACCGCTCCGGCCGATGTCCGCCCCTTCGAAGGGTCTGTCGGGACGACGAAACCCGGAATCTCCCGCTTTCCTGGCTGGTCGGGATCGCTGAGAAATCGACCCACGGTGAGAAGCACGCTCTCCCCGAGGGCCGTATGCCGCTCTGCGGATTCGACCACCCAGAGGTGGTTCAGCGACCACACCTTGATCCGGCCGTCGTCGAAGACCGTCACGCGGTCATCGGTTCCGTTGCTCAACAGCTCCCTGGCAGCGTTCCCGGCCATAAGGTCAGTCCAATCCGCGTGTATCCCGCAACCGTCAGTGTCGGTGTTCCTACTCTCTCTCGGTAGTGTTCCATCCTCGGTCTACGACCTCATGGCTGTTGTTAAACCTGAGAGGGATGCGCCTGCCCCGTTGCCACGATTCCCGAGGCCAGGTTGACTTTTATACCTTGGGTTCCGGATCATCCATGGGGCTCACTGGCGAACACCAGTACGGTGCTCCCATCCGCTGGCTCACAAGCTGGTGGACGCTGACGACGGACGTATTCAAGGGAAGTATTAATGCTGGCCTTCATATCCACCCCGACTCTGGTGTTGATCGTCGCCATTGTGGTAGCGCCGGTGTGGGTGGCATGCTCCGCCGCCGTACGATCCATCGTCAAACACTTCCTGAGGAAATGATGGGCGCCAGGTCGTAGTCGTCGGTGCCTGCATGGTGGACGACTCCGGTCCTCGATCTCCTTCGGGAAGAGCGCCGGCCGTTGCCGAACGCGCGCTGGGCGCTCACCAACGCGCTTATGCGTGCCCATCTGCACTCCGTCCCGTTCGACGAGAGGCAAGTACTCACATTGGCCGTACGATCCCCGTTATGGGTGCAGCGCAGGCCGTCGCGATCGTGCGGAGACGTCTACAACTGGTGGTCGGGGACGAAATCGGTGTTACCGCGTACGAGGTGTCGAGCGGCGGCAATCGAACTCGCCTCGCGGCCGCTGATCTCCCGATCGTCGCTCAGGTACTGACGGACGAGGGGGTCGAGCCCGGCGACTTCGACGCGTTGGTTGTCTTATCGAACGACGGCGAGACCACCGTGGTGTCCGCCGACATGCACGACGAGGTGACCGTCGAGATTCTCGGTGCACCTGATGGGCCGCTGACCGTCCTGCGCACCCTCGACCCCAGCATGTACGCAGCGATCCTGGCGGAGGCGGCAGCCTCCGCGTGGCGACAACGGTTGTCCGATGCCGCAGACGCGGGCGCGCAGTTGACGACCTCAGACGCCGAGGTCATCGGACCCATCGCCATTCCCGGTGCACCACTGCTGACCGAATTGCGAGTCGAACGACGGCGACCACCGGCGAAGGAAGCATCCGGAGGCGCGCCGACCGCGGCCGACACCCAGGTTTCGGAAGTGCTCGACGAAATGATAGCTGACCTGCGTGCCTCCGTCCGGTTCGGGGCGGCCGGACTCGTGGAGACGCCGGAAGATCAGCTCGCGAAAGGCCTTGCCTCTGCGGTCGCCGACGGAAGCTGGGTCCAACGACTTCGGCTGCTGATGGCGGCTCAGGAGATCGCCGCCATCGAGCTGGTGAAGGCATCGCATGACGACCGCGCTGGGGTGGACTCCGAGCGGTCGTCAGCGGCTGAGCGGATACTCGATCGGCTCGACACGGAATGGACTGCGACCGAGGATCTGGCGGCGATCCTGAGCGATCTCCGCGACGTCTTGCCGGTGGAACCGACTGGCCATGCGCAACGCCTCCTTCGCAGGAGACTGCTCGAGGACACACGGTCCGTGCGGAGGGCGATTGATGTGTACATCTCGGTGACGCAGAGCCCGGTACCCACCGCTGACGAGTCGGTTAGCTGGGACGACGCTCTCGACGCGCTCGGACAGCTCGACGACGCGAGCGCCCACGGCCCCGCGATCGCCCTGCCGGCAGTGGGGACCTCCGGGCAGACCAAGAACGACACTCAGGTGGTGCCGAACATCGATGACATCGCAAGGTGGCTCGGGGAGATATTCGCCCGGCAGCTTCCCGAGTCGAGGAAACAAATGGACGAGTTGGCCCGCCGGCACCCGGGCGAGAACGTCGATGCGTTGGTCGCGCGGGTGAAGCGTCAAGCGATTGCCGATTTCGGCACAGCCGGCACCGAAGACGGCTCGCGCCCGGTCCTCGAGACGGTCGCAGCCCTGGCCATGTCAGTCGCCTTGCTCCGAGGAACCGAGCCGCATTCGGAGGCGGAATTCGCCGAGCTCGGACGCAGGATTCTCGATCGCACGCAGGGCATCGCCGACATGCGAGACCGGGCGGGGCACGCGATCCCACTCGCGGTCGAAGGATTCGAACGAATCGCTCATCTCCTCCAGCCGGTCGTCGTAGAGGCGCTGTTCCGGGCGATGGCGATGGCAGCACCAAGCCAAGCCGGTGCCGCGCGCGACTTCTACAAGAACGCTCGATCCGTGGTCTGGAGGGCACGGCACAAGCGTGGTTTCGCAGCGGCGGCGGCAATGGGTGCAGGCCGCGCCTTGCAGCAAGCGCTGGGCAGCGGCGCTGCACGTCTGCTGGTGCGGGAAGTAGATCGCGCGCTCGCGGCGCCGAAGTCACGGTGATCACAGTCGCGGCTAGACACATCACGATGGGGCTCGGTCGAGAACGGCTGACTCGAGCTGCACCCGCGAGTGGTCGTCCTGACCAAGCAGGTCAGGATCGTACTTACCGCGCCACACGCAATCCTTCTCCGCTGGCACAATCGTCGCTATGGCGGCTGGTTTTGATGCTCATGAGATCGAAGAACTAGCCTTTTACGTCTACGTGTATACCGATCCACGCAGCGACCAACCCTTTTATGTCGGTAAAGGCCAGGGAAATCGGGCGTTTGCTCATTTATCAGCCACCGGGGAACACGAGAAGGTTCAGCGGATCACAGAAATCCGTGGCGCGGGATTCGAACCGCGTATCGAGATCCTGGCGTTCGGACTCGACGAAGTCACTGCGTACAAGGTGGAGGCCGCAGCAATCGATCTGATCGGGTTCGAGAACCTGACGAACAAGGTGGTCGGGCATGGCGCTCGCCGATTCGGTCGGATGTCCGTTGACGCGGTGCACGCTCGACTATCTGCGCGAAAGCTCGAACGGTTCGAGCACCGCTGTATCGCCATCACTGTGACGAACAGCCTCGCGCTGGCACGCGAACGCCTCGGTTCTCGCTTCGAGGACTCGTCGGATGATGCGATCGCCGCCCTCTACGATGCGACGCGAGGAACCTGGCGGGTTGATCTGCGTCGCGCCGAGAGTTGCGAATTTGCCCTCGCGGTCAACGGTGGTGTCGTGCGGGAGGTCTATCGCATCGCCCAGTGGCTGCCCGGAGGGTCCACCCACTACGTGGACTCCGCACTGACCCCATTGGAGGATCGCTACGAGTTTGTCGGCAGATCGCCGACGACGCGGTACGCGAGATGTACCGCTTCAAGCAGATCGGACCCTCAACACAGAACCCCATCCGGTACTTCGAACCCGGTGACACACTCAGTTGATCGACCACGGAATCATCACCAAGCTGGCGAGTAGGCACGGGTTTCAGCGCATCCCGGCGGGATCATTCCAAGACCAGGCGTGCACCATTGAGTTTCTCGGGGTTCATCCCGGCACGGTGAAACGCTGGCAGGGCCCCGGCATGCGCGGCCCGGAGCCTCAAGCCGACCGCTGGTCCATCCCTCGACGACGGTCCCGAATCCGATGGAAGACCCCAACGACGCCTGACCGCCGGCCAACCCGTTCCCCCGCGAAACGCCGAGTCGGTCGGTGCGGCAGCTGTCTTGGTGCGCAGTGAGACCGGCATATTCGCTCGGGTAGGATAGCCCCGTTCTGTTGAACTCCCCCCAATTTTGTTCTCAGGACATCCCCCCTGTGCCCCGGCATCACCTCCCCCCCGATGCCGGGGCACAACCATGAGCACACGCGACGAGACGATCGAGGGATGACGCATACGAGGCCAGGCCGGATCCCCGTAGGCGATCCGATCGGACTTCGCTTCGACCCGGAGACCAAACGCAGACTCGAGCAGATGGCCGAGAGCATCGGGCCGCGACGATTCGGGGCGCTGATCCGCGTTGCCTGCCGACGGCTGGTCACCAAACCCAGAGGCGTCGGCCGCGGTCTCGCGGAACAACGTCGACTCTCGGAGGCGCTTCGAGCGATTCCGCTGGTCATGGTCAAAATCAAGCTCGAACCGGAGACGGCGCACGAGTTCGCCGCCCTGGCGGCCGACCACGACACCACCGTCAGCGCCCTCATGCGGGTGGCGCTGCACCGATTCCAGGAAGCGCCGGGCCGCTACAAACACCCGATGCTCCGCGAAGCCGAGCGGACCGGATTGTCCGACCGGATCGACGTGATGGTCAACCCGTCGAGCAAAGAACGGATCTGGCAGCTCGCCGGCCGCTACGGCGACAAACTGGGCACCGCACTCTTTCGGGTTGTGCTACGGCGCCTCCTCGACGAACCGGGTGACCTCGCCGGCGACCTGGAAAATATTGTCCCGCTGCGTGATCTGCGACCCGAGAGCTATCCCGCGGCGATCAAGGTGGCCTTCGACGACCCGTTGCGCGACAAGCTCGATGAGTTGGCCGCACGCGTGGGGTCCAATCGCGCCGAGCTGGTCCGCCTGGCCGCTCGCCGTGTGCTCGACCAGCCCGGACTGATCGAGCAAGCAGTGAACAACGAGATCATCCGCAGCGAGAAGCACAAGGCGCACCTGCTGGCCCGGCACGCCCGCCGCCAGGCGCGACGCGACACACAGCCCGACTGATCACCCCGGGGGCCTCTCGCGCACACGATTACCAGAGGGTGAGGGGCAAGCCGGCTACTTCGGCACACCGGATCCGTTCTTCGATGCCCTCGACACTGTCGCCGTGCGCGAGGCCGGTGCGGATGGCGGCCGAGATGGCGCGGGTACGGCCGGCCGAGCCGCGGACGTCGGCGAGCGGGCTGGCCAGGTTCCGACGGCGCAGGAAATACTCGGTGCGGTTGACAGCATTGGTGCCCAACCGTAAGTGGTGAGGATTCACGCAACCCGCGAAATCGCACTGATGACACAGCACGGCGTCGTCGGCACCGGACCACCCCAGCCTCGGGATGACCCCGTACTCGAGTTGGTACGCGAACAGGTGTGCGGGCACGGTGCCGCGTCGGGACGGACCGGGCAAGCTCGCGGCGCGGAACGAGCCGTGCCCGGTGGACGAGACACTCGCGATCCAGGGCGCGCACTTTCGAGTGCCGCGCCAGTAGCGTTTGGCGTCGAATCGGGCGACCACACCCGGGTCGTCGAGCCAGGACCGCCACAGCCGCTCCGGGATTCGGATCGGCTGGGGTTTCCCGAGCAACGCGAGTTGTTCGAACTCCACCTCGGAGTTCGGAGGGTTGGGCATTCCGGGCAGCGTGGGGATGCCGTCGATGATCGACATGGTCCTCCCGCCGTGCCCTTTCGGCTGCTGTTACCGGTGAGAGTAGAGGCGGTGACCGACACGAAGCCTGAGCTCAGTGGGCGTTCCCCCGATCCTTCTGGCCAGGGCACTCACCGTTGTGGCGGGTAGCTGTCCGGAGGCCGGCGGGCAAAGAATCTCTCGACGCCGGGATACTTCTCACCGAGCGAGGTGCTGGTGAAACCGGTCTTCTCGTAGAAACGAACTGCTTCGGCGTCGGTTTCGGCGACGACCGGGGTGCTGGGATGGCGGGCGCGTCGCGCTCCTGACGTACGCGGTGGGGTCGGAAGATTGAGACCGCCTAGACGTGGCGCTCATGCCCTACCGAACCAGATCCGCGGTCCTCGCCTTCGCTCGATCCGCTCGGATGCGCTTTGAGCGATTCCGCTGGTCATGCTCAAAATCAAGCTCGATCCGGAGACCGCACAGGAGTTCGCGGCCTTGGCTGCCGAACACGACACCACGGTCAGCGCCCTCATGCGGGTTGCGCTGCACCGATTCCAGGACGCCATACTGGTCATGGCCTGGAGGCATTGCGTGCTTTCTGGACGGCGGCGGCTCTCTCGTACCAGATATGGGCGCCGTCCAGGTCGGGCGGATCAAGCCGATTCTCTAGCAAATCACCGAGCTTCCTCATTGCATAGGTGCTTCCGGCTGCGGCGGCCGGTTGGTACCACTGGCGCGCGCCATCGAAGTCAGGCGGATCCAATTGGGCAAGCAAATCGCCGAGGCCGGCCATGCCGGACACATTGCCAGCCCGGGCGGACTTCTCATACCATCGGCGGGCCCCGGCGATATCTGGCGGATCTTGCTGGGTTAGCAAGTATCCGAGATCCGCCATGGCGAACACATTGCCAGCCCGGGCGGACTTCTCATACCATCGGCGGGCCCCGGCGATATCTGGCGGATCCATGTCGTTTTCGAGGAGATAGCCAAGGTAGTACATGCCGGAAGGGTCGCCAGCCGCAGCGGCCTTCTCATACCATCGGCGGGCCCCAGCCCTATCCGGCGGATCCAACTCTTCAAGCAGGCGGCCGAGTCTGCTCATGCCCTCGGGGTTTCCGGCGGCAGCTGCCTGCTCGAACCAGCGGCGCGCACCACTCGTATCCGGCGGATCTTGCTGGGCAAGCATGTCGCCGAGGTTGACCATGGCGTCGGCCTCCCCGCTGGCGGCGATGGTACGGGCCAGTGCAGTGGCGGTCAGATAACGGTCAGTGGGATCCTTGGCCATGCCGCGGGCAATGATCTCGTCGAGAATGGTTGGCAGTGAAGGCACCAACATGGTGGGCTGTGGCGGCGGCTTCGTCAGATGCGCGGCGATTTGCTGAGCGATGCTTGCTCCGTCGAAAGGCCTCCGACCGGTGAGGCATTCAAACATTACGCACGCCAGAGCATAGATGTCGCCCTCTGGTCCAGCCTTGCCGTCATAGCGTTCGGGAGCCATGTACGCCGGCGTTCCGATCGGGCGTGATCCGCTCGTCAACCCTTCCTGCCCGTCGGCGTGGACGATCCCGAAATCGATCAGGTATGCATGCCCACCGGGATGGACGAAGATATTCGACGGTTTGACATCGCGGTGCACCAGACCCGCATCATGGGCGGCATCTAAGGCGCCCGCGACCTGACTGATCACATGCGCGACCTGAGTCAGAGGCAACGGCCCGGTGTTGCGAATCAGAGCATCCAGGTCCCGCCCTTCGAGCAACGCCATGTCGATGAATAACCGGCCGTCGACCTCACCAAAGTTGTGGATGGGCACGATGTTCGGATGCTGCAACTTGGCCGCGGCGCGGGCTTCCCGTTCGAATCGGGCACGATACCCGCGGTCATTAGCGAGTTCTGCGGGTAACACCTTCAGCGCGACATGTCGGTCGGTGGTCCTATCGAACGCACGCCACACCTGCCCCATCCCACCCTGCCCAAGCTTCGACCGCAGCTCGTACCGATCGAACATCTCGAACACGCCACCACCTCCCACCCATACCCGCAGAACAACGACAAGACATCAAGATTGGTCGGGATCGTGCGGTCCTGGGTGGTAGTCACCTGATTTCCACGCGCCGTCTCGCGAAGACACTGTATACGCACGAGTTATGCATGTCGTATGGCCGGAGAATCCGGGAACCCGCGCGGGTGTGCAGGTGGGTGATGCGTCAAGGTGCACGCCGAGGGCACTTCGGTGTTTCGTCATTGTGAGCATCGAAGATGAGGACGCGCTGATCGAGTCCGTCGACGAGGCGGCGCCGGGCCGCTTCCCGTTCCACTGCACACTGTCGCGACTCGTGCCGCTGGGTCGTAGCCGAATTCTCTGCTCGCGATACAGGACGGATCTGCGGGCGGATCGGCCACAAGGGCGCCGGGGATCAGCCCACAGCCACGGTCTTCTTCGCCAGCGGCACGTGCGGCAACGTGTGGTCGGGGTTGGCGCGGGGCTGCCGGTGGTGGTCGAGATAGACGGCGTAGAACAGGGCCTGAGTTCTCTTGGACCGGAGTTCGCCTCGGGGGCCTTGGTAATAGGCGTGCTCAGCCCAGGGCCCGAATGCGGCACGAGCCCACGCATCGGCCTCGGCCTCGGGAACGGGCAACGGCTGGTGCAGGAGTTTGTGTTGCCCGGCAACGGACAACAGGATCAGCACACCGCCGGGAGGTGCGTGCGGGTCGAGGTCATCGATCGGTTCGTAGCTGTTCATGATCGTCAGCGTCGTGTGCCGGTCGAGGAGGGACCGCACCGTGATCCCGGGCGGGTTCCAATCCTCGACTTTCCGGGACCGGAAGAGCATGCGGTCACCGCTGTCGTCGAACAAGTGACCGTTCAGTTCCGCGATCTCGCGCCGGTATTTGCGCTTGATCTGCGCCAACAGCTGTTCGCCGGCACTATCGCTCATCATCTCCCCCTGGGGTGCCTCTCGTGATCGGTGGACTCCGCACGTTATCGCCCGGCGTGGATCGCGGTGACCGGTGACCACCGATCACTGGAGGCATCCGTCTGTCCTCGTGGATTCGCTCCGCAACCCGACGGCGCGACCTCCGGCGTCGGGTTGCCGCTACCCGGTGGTGGTACCCGAGCTCGGGTTCCTGGTGCTGGCCTTGGGTTCCGTGCTTGTCGGCGTGGGCGTGCTGCTCGCTGACTTGCCACCGCCGAGCTGGACCACGAAATACGCGGCCAGGTAGTCGACCGAGTTGAGGTTGCTCACCAGGGTCTCGGAGGTGTACGAGCTGGTGTGCACGTTGCTGGCGATGAACGAACCGAAGTCCATGAGATCGCCGGTCAACTGGCTGACATCCTGCACACCGCTTGCGCCACCGACACTGTCGAACAACTGAGATGTCAGCGACAATAGGTCACCGTTGCCCGCGGCGGCGCTTGCCCCGGTCTTTTCCACCGGCGTGCCCATCAGTCCGCCGAGCACGGCCTGCAGTCCGACCATCCCGATGTCGACGCCGATCGGCACCAGCCGCGCGGCCTCGGCCGGATTTCCTTGGACCACCGACCACGCGACCTCCTGCGCCAGGCCGACATTCTCGGCCAACCGCTTGATGTCGACCTGAGCGAGGATCCTCATCACCTCTGCCGCGATCTTGCTGGCCCCGGTCGGGTCCGGGATCAACGCGACCATGTTCGCGACCATCGGCATCAGCTCGGTGTTCGCCGCCGCGGCCATGTCGACCCACGGTTCGAGCATGCCGTTCAGCTCGCGCGCACTCGCGTGTGCAGCCTTGGCGTCGGATGCTGCCAGCTGCGCCGCGAGCGCGGACACCTTGTTGCCGATGGCGGCGTAGTCAGTCGAGAGCACCGTGGACAGAGCCATCATCGACGTGTCGATCACCGTCGAGACCTTCAGCTTCCCCAGAACGCCGGTGGCGGCGGTCAGGTTGGCCCGGTCGGTGTTGCTCAGCGCCGAACCTTGGGATGCGACGTTGAGACCCATCGTCGCCAGGCTCTTGAGCGCTTCCCCGCCGCCGGTGAGGGTGTCTCGGCTGGTGTCGCCGCCGGCCAGGCCTGCTGCGGTGTCGGCGATCGACGCCGTGTTCGCGATCAGGGCGCTCAGGTCCACACCATCAAGCGTGTCGAGCACCTCCGAAGTCTGCGCTCCGGGTGTGCCCCTCTTCTCCGCGCCGAGGAGCTCGCGTGCTCCGTTCTTGTCGGCGAAGTCCTTGATGTCTGCTGTGGAGGTGTACGTGGCGTTCAGGCTCTTGGCCAAGTCACCGATCTTGTCGAGCTGATCCTTCGTCGGTGCCCCGGCGCCGTCGCGGGTCAACGCCGACGTCCTGTTCTTGAGTTCGGAGACCTTGTCGCTGACGGCGGTCAGGTCGCTGTCACCGAAGTCGGAGACCAGAGTGGCGAAGCCACCTGCGCTATTGCTGATGCTCCCGTCGAGTGGGGTGACCTCGTCGGTCGTGGAACCGGTGATCGCCTTGCCGATGACCCCGACGAAGGGGTTGGCCGAGGTCGTGTTGCAGTACATGTCCGCTTCGTCGCAGACCCACTTGATGCGACCTTCGAGTGAGCCGTAGCCACCCTTGCGTTCACCGGCGACGCCGGCGCCCGACAACTTGGCGCCGACGAGCTTCTCGGTGCCGCGCTTGGGATCTGCAAGAAGGGCGACGCCCCGGACCGCTGCTGCGGGCACGGGGCCGTCGCCGTGACCGATGTGCCACGCCACGTCCCCGGCGACGTGGGCACCCTGGCTGTATCCCGACAGAACGATCTTCGAGTCCGGGCACTTGGCCATCAGCGCAGCCGTGGCGGCCACACCGCTGTTCTTGCTCGCCTCGTACGTCAACCCCTTGTCGAAGGCGCTGGCCGAATACGGCACGTAGACCACGGTGATCTTCTTGCCGAATTCCTGCTCGAGTTTGTTACCCACCTTCGACAACACGCCCGCTGGCTTGCTCGAATCCGCGTCCGGGGTCGTCTCGGTGGTCCCCGGAACCAGATAGGCCATGTACTCGGTGCATCCCGGCCCCAGGCTCTGTGCGGTCGCCGTCTGTGTGTTCACCACGCCGCCCCCGAGGACGACGCTCGCTATAACTCCCGTTGCCACCATCGAGCGGCCCACGCCGCGCTTCACTCTCACCAGAGCCGCCATTACTTCTCCCACCTCGTCCATTTACGCCGAAATAGATTTCGGCAATCCCGCCCCGGTCGACTAATTCAACCCCGTCGGAAATGGCTTGCGACCTATCTGTCAGCCTATCAAAACAGTGCCTGTACCTGCCAAGACGAGCTGTGACAATCTTTTCGGACAAACGACGGACCCGCAGCCGATGAAGCCGCGGGTCCTACACTCACAATTTCTCTGAATGTGGAGTCGTCAGAATTCGTACCCGTTGTCCCGGGCGTGCTGGACCGCTTTGTTGCCGGTCAGTTCCATGCTGTACGTGACCTGCGCGCGCGGAGAAGCCGAACCCTCTTCCTGTTCCTGCTGCTTCTGCTCGTCGCGAGAGGTGTCTCGAATGCTGGCCGCATCGAGCTGGGACAGCGTGCGCTCCTTCATCGCGAGCGCCCGCTCTACACCGTCACCGCCGAGCTTGGTCGCGGCCGCCGCGCGCTGCTGCCGAGCGGTCTCCGCCTCGGACTTCGGCGTGCCCATACTTTCGGAGACCATTTTGCTCAGAATTCCCATAGTTACCCCTCGTCCTCCCACGGCTGATCGAACACCTGTTCCCGGCCTCAGTTTAAATGTCGCCCTTGCCTCACACGCTCAGGTCGGGCTCGGACTCCCCGCCCGGCTTCTTTGGCGCATTCCCTTCGATCGGAAGCTGATTCTGCGCCTGCCGGGTCCGTCGTGCGTGCTCCTGCGGGCTCACCCCCTGCCGACCCTCGCCGGTGTCGATCCGGGGATTGTTCTGGCCGGTCGTCGATTTCGTCTCCTGGCCACTGCCCGTTCGGTCGTAGCCCGAGTTGTAGGCCTCGGCCTGATGCCGCTGCCCCACCGTCGCGGTCTCCGGGCCCGGCATCGACGGCGGCCGCGGATTACGTGCTGCAGCGTCGTCCTGTCGGACGCGCCGCCACTCCGGGCCGCCCTGCTTCGCGGCCGACCGGCTCGGCTTCGCGGGCCCAGGATTGTCCGGGGCCGGATCCTCCTTCGCGGTGTGCGGTGCGGCTTGCTCTCGTCGCAGGCCCTGTTGCGGCTGCTCGGGCCCATTGGCCGGTGGTCGGCTGTTCGGCGCAGAGTCACCTCCGTCCCTCTCCATCTGGGCCTCGATCTCGGTCTTGGCGATCCGCGGGAACACGGACCTTCCCTGGGAGAGATCGCGCTGCGTGTGCTCGGCCGCGAGCACGTCGGGGTGCGCCCGCGGACCCCAATCCGCCAGCGCGGTGGGCCGGGGCGACTCGACGCCCAGCTCGCGCGCAGGCTCCGGCCCCGCCGTCGGCGCGTTGTACTCGGCCATCTGCGCTGCGTGAACGGGGTTGCTGGGATCGAACACCAACGGCCGCACCTGCGCGTACCGTCCTCGCTCCTTGCCGGTGGCCACCATCTGCGCCACAGCCTCGCTGTGGTTCTCGCCGAAGTCCTTCGCCATCGCCGCGACCGCGTCAGGATGAGCTGTTTCGAACGCCGTCATGGCCTTCATCAGCGCGTTGGTGGCCACCTTCTGCCGGACATCCTCCTCGATACCGTCGTCGGCCATCGCGACATAGGCCACTCGGCTGCGCTGCGCGCATGCTGCGGCCCGGTCTCGCGACGCGCCGCCCACACCGCTCACGTCGAGCTTGGTATCTCGCAGCTCCCACGCCGCCAGGTGCCCGATCACGGCCTTGCGCAGCTCCTCCGGGCCTCCCTTCGCCGCCAGTTCCAGATCCTGAAACACCAGCGTGCTCAACGAATCCTGATGGCTCCGTGCATCGCTGACTCCGCGCACGGTGAACATCGGGGAACTGGCGCTGTTGAGAATTCCGCCCGTGGCCAGAGACCATTGACCACCCCATGCGGCGACCGTGGCTCCCCCGGCACCGGGGGCTGCGACCTGCTGACTGGGCCGGATGCTGCCGCCGGCAGTCTCGACGAACTGCGCGAGTCTGAGATCACCGTCGCCCTCGGTGTGCCCAGCGAGCGTGCGCGCGGTCGCGGTGATCAACTGCGGGTCGAGCTTTTGCGACTTCCAGATCTGTGTGAGCTCGCCGACCGTCCCCCGCAGATCAGTGGCGATGGTGGCCTCGTCATCGCCTTCGCGAATGGCGACGTAAGCGTCTTCGTGGACCTGTAGCAACGCGATGGCCGCGGACTCGGTCGAGAACGGCACCGCCTCGGCGCCCCGCAACACTGCCGACACCTGGTCGAGCATCGCCTTGTCTTCACGCTCGGCCGCCGTCTGCGCCTGTTCCACCACACTCCGGCTGCTGCCCAGTGGAACCTGCTTCTTCTCGGCGAACACCTTCGCGCGCGTGAACCGTAGGGCGTCGTTGAGCTTGGTGTTGTAGTCGGCCATCAATTCCCGGAACCGGGGACTGAGCGCCCACATCACAGCCGCCGTGGAGACGGCCTCTGTCAGGGCGCCCGGATCTATACCCTGGGCCAACGGTTTGATGCAGTTCAGCGCCATCAGTTGCGTGTACTGGGTGTGGCGAGCGGTGAGGATGTCGGCCTTCTCCTTCGGGCTGCGCTTCGCGTTCTCGCCCGAGAAGAGTCGATCACTGACCGCCCGGTCCCGCAGGCCTTGCGTCACCGCCTTGCGCCTGGCTGTCGCTTCGCGTGCCACCGCCGCCTTCGACTCATCCGTGGGCGGCTGGGTGTTCGGCGCCGGAGGGCCCGGAACAACGTCCGCGAACACCCGGTCACCGAGATCGACGCCGTCTTCCCCGGCGTCGGCGCCAGGATCGGTGACCTCGGTCGCGACTTCCTCCGCGACGGCTGCCTCCTGCAGCTTGTTGTCGGCGCGAGCCTTCGCGATCCCACGGGGCTGCCGCTTCTTGATGCCGGCTTCCCCCGCTGGCGTGTCGATCTGAGCTTGTCTGCGAATCGGACTCGGCGACCCCGTCGGCGCTGTCATCGTCGTCTCCCCCTTCTCGTCAGGGGCGCGCTCGCGCCCCCGTGTCGATCCTTCTCAGCTCGGTGCGCGTGACCGTCGCGCACCGAAACACCGTGTGAATTCAGCGCTGTCGATCGGGCCGGCGTGGACGTGAGCCCGACGCCAACGCTTCGAGTTGTGCCGTGAACGACGGTCCCGTGGTGCGCCCTGGTCCCGGATCCGGCTCGGCTGGAGCGCGATCCTTCGGTGCCGACGGGATCGGCGCCGAGGCGGCGCGATGCTCGATCACGTCAGCTGCCTCGATCTCGGCTTCCGCCGCCGACTCCTGCCGGCCGGCGGCAAGTCCACCCTGATCCACCTGACCCACCTCGAGGTCCCGAACCTGTGTCTCGACGGCCCTGTCCTCGAGAACCTTGTCGCGCTGACGCTGCTCGCTGCGCAACTGCGCCGCGAGCAGCAAGCCCTCCGGGCTCGGTTCAGCGTTGAAATCGACTCCCATCGGTTACGCACCCAGTCCTTCGTACTGAGCCTTGCGGGCGCTCGCCGCGGCCGCGATTGCTTCTGCCTCCGCAGCCAACCGGTCGCGGAGGTCGGCTGCCGGTTGGCGTTCGGGCGCCTTCGCTGCCGTGGAACCGGCTGCAGGTATACGTTCTGCGGACACCTCCGCATCCGGCACGGTGGATCGGACCCGAGGGACCGACGGCTTCAGGAACGGATCCGGCCTCGACGAATGACCCATGCTGGCGCTACGCGTGCGTGCGGTCCAATCCGAACGACGGAGCTTCCGGCTGTGTTCGCGGTAGGTGTCCGCTCGCCCGATGGCCGCGTACGCCACCGACTCCGAGCGTTCGATGCCGGCGGCCTTGAGCTGATCATCGAGCTCGATGTTGCCCAGGACTGTGGTCGGCGCGAACGACGCGTTCACGCCCTCGAACAACTTCCCGCCACCCTGGGCGGCTTCGAGTAGATCGTCGAACTTGCCGCCGTACGCCAGCGCATCCAGGGTGAGCGGCCGGGCGTGGTCCGGCCAGTCCCACCACGACTGGCGATCGGTCTCGAACATCGTCCCGGTCGAATCGCTCAGCGCGGCCGCCATCGCCTCCACGTGTTCGCGGACGATCGATACACCCATGCCCGCCTTGTCGGCGTACATGCTCATGAACTGGTCGGTCCACTGCGTGGCGCTCGCCTGCACCGGCCGGCTGCGCTCGTCACGGACGACCTCCCAGCGGTGGCGTCCGTTCTCGTCCGGAATGGCCTTCATCCTGTGGCCTCGCCACAGATCCTTGGCTGCGCCGCTGATGATGTCAGCGCGGTAGGCCGCGTCGACCGGATCGTGCTTGGCTTGCAGCACCGACTGCGTTGCCGGGTAGCTGATCTCGCACGCCGCGGTGACCAGACCTTGGGCCCTGGCCAACTGGATCGCGTTCTGGCTGATCGAGCCCGCGATACCGGTGATCTGCGACTTGAATGCGGTCGCGGCCTGTGAGCCCTGGTACTTCTCGTCGAACTCGTTCGGATCGGGCATGCCCGCGTCCGTGCAGCGAGAGATTACCCCGTCTTCGGCGATCTCCAGGTCGACCCCGAGGTACTGGGCGTACTCGCGCAGCTTGTTGACGTTGCCCTTGCCGCCGCGCTCGTAGCAGCCCTTCACCGAATCCAGGTGGTCGCGGAGATCTCCGAAACGCAGAACGACCCGATTTGCGGTGTCGGCCATGCCCTCCCCGTAGATCGACTCGCTCAGGGCCGCCATCACCGCCCGGTTGGCGTCGCAGAAGTCCTCGGCGCTCATCCGGCCGGCACGACGCGCCTCTTCGTTGTCGTTGGCCTCGCCGATCAGGCCATCCAGGTCTGCCCTGCGCTCGGGATTGTTGTGGCACGCCACTTCGATGTCGAGCGAGGTGTGCAGACTCAGCGGGTAGACCTCTCGCTCACCGGTGCGCTGCATCTGCCCCTGGGCGTCGCGTTCCCACACACCGATTGTGGTCCGGGCACCCTTGTCGAGCAGGTTGGCTTCGACGGTGAGCTTGTCGAGGGCTTCGAAGTGCGCGAACGGGCTCAGGTTGCCCACCAGACCCACGGAGTCGCCGTCGAAGTCGCCGTCCATGGACTTGACCGACACCGGGTTCACGGCGACGCCGGTCAGCGAATCGTCGATGGTCACCCGCAGGTAGCGCACGCCGCCGTCACGCAGGACCGGGTCACGCCAGACGAGCACGTAGCCGTCCTCGCGCGGAGTCCCCGGCCTGTACTCCACACCGGCGTTCTCCGCGTCCTCCCGGGTCATCATCGGCACACCCAGTTCCACGGCCATCGCCGAATTCATCGCGATCTGATCGACTTCGAGACGCGGATCTCCGGTCCACACCGCGGTCGCCGAGTGCGACAACCGGTTGGACATGATCGACTCCTTGAACACGTTCTTCTTGGACTCGATGCGGCGAGAGATCACGTCGTTCGAGATCGAGTTGTAGGAGCGCTGCGCCTCCGCCTGGCGCGCCGCCATCTCCTCCGCAAACCGTGCGGCGGTCGCGGAATCGCCCTTGCTCGCGGCCTCGTCGCGCAACCGCTGCGCCTCGAGGTACGCCGTGGCGCTCTCCGAGATGGACATGTACAGCTTGGTGTGGTCGTGCCGGCTGACCGTGCCGTCGACCATGTCCTGCTCGCTGCGCAGCCTCGAGCTGAGCACCGGCAGCGCCCACCGCCCGGGGTTGGCGGGAGACGTGTCGGTGACCCGGCCGCTCGCGAGCTTGAGCGCGTAGGGCAGTTCCATGAGACCGCCACTGCGGCTGATCGCCTCACCGAACGCCTCACCCATGGCCGCGTGATTGATCCGCGGCAGCTGGTCCGCCGGCAGGTTCTTGCTGCGAGCGAACCGGATCGGGGCCGGGATCTCGAACAACGTGCGCTCCGCGAGCGTCTCCGGCGTCGGCTCCGACCGCAACGATCCGTCCGGTTCGACGTCGAGACCTAGCACCAGCATGTACTCGCGCACGTCGGCGAGCCCAGAGGTGTTGTCGCCGTAGAACTGGCGCATCACCTCGTATGCGCCCTGGCTCTGCAACGCCCAGGCCAGCTGAGAGGACGCCTTGCGGCCCTTACCCTGCGCCATGGCTTCGGCGTCGTAGACGTTCGTCTTGGCGTCCACCGCCATGTGCGTCACGATCAGGTTCAGCTCGCCCATGCCCGCCGGCACGGTCCGCATCCTGCCCTCGCCGTCGGGCGCCTGCAGGTCCGAGGGTGCGGTCATCATCTCGCGCGCCGTGCCGCCGTTGAACCGGCTGATCGGCGAGAACGGGCTCATCACCACGTCCAGATCAGGGTTGGCCGCGAACATCTGGACCTGCTCGGACAGGCCCAGCGACTCGGCATGCTCGGCTTCCATCTCGGGATCGACGATCAGGCTGATCACGCCCTTGTTGCCGTGAAAGTCGCTGAGCTTGTCGCCCGCGGTCAGCGGCCGCATGTTCCCCGTGGTGTCCCGGATCAGATGGGTCTGCGCGAAGCGCCGCGACACCACGATGCCGTCCTCGAAATTCCAACCGCCGATCTGCGCCATCGCCGTCTTGGCGCCGCGGACGACCGCTGAGGCCTGCATGATGTTCGAGAACGTCATGTTCTGTCGGTCGTGCGGGTCGTACCCCATCGCCCAGGAGTCGGCGTTCGATGCGATGGCCACCCGGGCGTCCGGGGTCGGGCTGGGCACGATGGACCCGTCGGCCGCGATGGTCGCTCCGGGAGTCAGGTAGCGCACGACCCCCTGATTCTCGGCCATGCCGGTCATCAGGGGGTCGAAGATCCCGGCACCGGCGTCACGGTCGAGCACGCTCATGTTCCGCATACCGGTCAAGATCAGCGGATCGCGGCCGTTGTCGTTGAGCTCGTCGAAGTCGGGGTCGTTCTGCGCCTGGCGGTGCTTGAGGGCGTTGGACCCCTTCGCCAGTTCGGTGGGGTATCGCACGCGCCGCGCTTCGGTGGCCAGGATCGAGTCACGCCATTGCGGCGAAAGTCCTTCCTCGGCAGTCCGTTCGAAGAAGTCGACCGGGTGCCGGTTGGCCGCGAGTCTGCGCACCGTCGAGTTCAGCGAGGTTGCACGGCCGACCTCGCTGCGCGGATTGGCGATGTCTTTAGCGATGACCGATTCGATCTTCTCGCCGAGCACCTGTTCGTACCCCTTGAGCCGGGTGCGCTGCTCGAGCGTGAGGTTCTCACCCGCCTTCTGTGAGACCACCGTCGCCTCGAAACCAGGCATGAACAGGAAGTTGTCCCCGCCGGCGAACTGGGTGACGATCTCGCCGTTAGCGCCGCGGTCGAAGACCTGACCGATGGTGCCGCTGACATACCGCTTCTTGCGGTTGGCCTCTTCGCCCGTCGTTCCGATCGAGCGATTGTCGTCCTCTCCGACCCGGCGCTCTGCCTGCCAGGAGATGATCCCGTTGTCGTCGATCCGGACGGCGGTCACCTCCGCGGCGCCGCGTTCGATCGCCGCCTTGACCCGCTCGCCCATCGAACGGATCAGGGCCGACGGATGTTCGGTCACATCCACCGCAGTCGCGGCATCGAAGCTGATCAGGTTGTCGGCGACGACCTTGTTGTAGTACCCGTCGCCGCGCAGCTGCTCCGCCGGGATTCCGGCCTTGGCGCATGCTTCGACGATGTCGTCGTTGTTGCGCCACACGTTGTGCTCGGTCGCCATGAACTGCGCTATCTGTACCGGGTCGAATCGCAGGCCGTCGTCGCCGATCTCGTAGCTGCCGACCATCGACTTCGCCACGAGTGCGGCGTGCGCGCGGATCTTGTCCTGGGGGTGCGGCCCGGCATCCATCGCGGAGGTGAGCGCCGCCGCGGCCACGGTGTCGCCGTCGGCGACGGCCTGGGCGTAGTCGGCTGCGGTGGCTCCGGGATCGAGCAGGAGAACGCCCGAGTCCGGGTCGGTCAGCAGCCGCCAGTAGTCCTGCTTGAGCGCGACGATGTCCTCGGGCGCGCCGGAGAAATCAGGAACGTAGTCGGGGTCGGCGGCGTTCGCGCTCGCCTCGGTGATCAGCCCTTCCGCGTCGATTGCGCCGGTGACACCCTCGGCCGCCGACGTCACGGCCTCACGCAGATACGTCTCGGCGGCGTCGGCGTTCTCGAACCAAGTCGTGCGCTGGCTGACAACCTTCGCATCCCGCCGGATCCACAGCCCCGGCCGAGTCTCGAGCATCGCCTCGCTCTTCGATCCGACGTGGTAGCTGCTCTGACGCTGACGCGGTACCGACTTGTCACGGGGGCCGACCACACCGATGGTGCCGGCTCCGTCGAGACGTTCGACCTGCTCGCCGAGTGCGAAGCGCACCAGCGAGACGGCCTCGTCGGGGGTGGCCGCGTACATCTGGGCGCCCTTGCCCTGCTTGTCCGAGTAGTAGGTGGCGATGCCGTCGTCGTAGACCCGGCCGACCCAGACGTCGCCCGGACCCACGTCGGCGATACGGATCGAGGCCTTGCTCCTGATGATCGACGCCGCGATCTGGCCGGGGTTCCTGTCCTTGACCATGCGGTAGCCGATTCCCGACTCACCCAGGTGATCGAGGATCGCGAGAGAACGCACGAGCGCCGCCTGGCTCATCGGCCCCTTCTCCCGCGCCCCGGCCCGCACCCACGGCGCCAGTTCCCGATATTCGGCCGCGCTCATGTAGGGGCGCAGTGCGCTGAGGCCCACCACATCCGCCTCGGTGTTCGAGGGGCCGACCTCGGCCGGGTCGCGCTGACCTTGCTCCGGTTCGAGCGTCTGCAGCGCGAATGCACCTTGGGGCGCAAGGCGATGCAGGCGGTCGTATCCGGTCCGCGCGTCGCCGAGTTCGCTGCGTACGTCGGCGTCGGCGATGGACAGCAGGCGCGTGCCCTGGGCAAGGACCGTCTCACGGTGGCTCCACCGCGGATCGAAAGGGCTGACCGGCAGCCGAACCCCGCCCGGGGGATTCTGACCGCCAGCACCGATGTATCCCGCGAACGCCGCCTTGATCTTCGCGTAGGAGGGCTGCTCGACACCCTTCTCCGGGTTGGGGAACAGCGGGGTATACGGATCGAACATCGAGCCGAGGGCTTCGTCGATGGATGCCATCAGAATGGCGGGGCCACTCTCACCGAATCGATCGATCGTCGCGCCTCTGCGCGCGAGAGCCGCGTCCAGCCGCCGCCGAGCTTCTCGGCCCTGACTCGCCCGCAACGGGGCGACCTCCTCCCCCCTCGCGCTGCGCCATTTCGGATACTCCGCGATAGCTCGGTGAAAAATGTACTCGTTTAGGTAGCGGCCGATGCCGTGGGCCCTGACGTCCACAGGTGACTCCCCCTCGCGAAGTGGTGCCGAACGTGACAACTCAACCAGATCTATTCTTATAGTAGTACACTCGGCCAAATCGACGTCTCTCTCACGCGCACGCCGAGCCTGCAGCAGACACAAACGCCGGGGCGGATATCACCGCCCCGGCGTTTGTCTTCGAGAAACTCCGAGTTAATTCTCCGAGAGCCTCATCTGTGTCGCCATCTCCGCCTCGAAGCGTCCGTCGGCGATCCCTCGCCACGAACCCATCGACGCAAGCACTCGCTTGAACTCCGGGTGGATCCGGTACGTCGAGAGCGCCGACATCGAGTCGGGGTCCGGCTCTTCCTCCATGTGGACCCGGGTATTGCCCTCGGCCGCCGATCGCGCGGCCTCCCTGATCGTCTTGGCCTCGTCGCGCACGCTGATCATCGGGGCACCACTGCTTCGGAGCACCAGGTTCTCGCCCGAGAGTGCGAAGACCTCGTCACGATCGAAGTCGCGCCAGCATTCCCAGAATGCCGCCGCCAACTCCTTGTCGAGGGCCTCGGACACCCGGCCGCCGTCCGGGTCGATCAGCATGTCCTTGCTGATCCATCCCTCGGCGTAGGTCTTCTCGGAGCCGGCCTTGCGATCGGCGGCGAGACGGGCACGCTCGTTGGCCAGTTCGACATCGTCGGTGGCGGCGCGGGCGGTCTCTGCGGCGGCGGCCTCGAGCATCGCTTCCTGCTCGTCGAATCCGAACACGTTCTCCTCCGGTGATTCCGGCGCTTCCATGTCCCCGAAGATGTCCATCAACTCGGCGGCCTCCGCGGACACCTCGCTCGCGGCCGTGGCCGCGCGCGCCTTCTCGTGCAACTTGCGGCCGAGGATCACGTCGTTGATGTCCATGATCTCGTTGCTCGAGACGTCCGGATCCAACCGTGTCATGTCGAAGTCGCTGTACCCGTAAGCGTTTCGGTACAGATCCTCGGCTGCCGGTGCGACCGCTGCCTGCACCACCCGCTTCTCCACCATCTGGAAGAAGTTCGGCTGGTTCAGCCGCACGTCGAAATCCTGTGCCGAGCTCAGCGTCGGGATCGTCTGCAGCGAGTAGTTCGTGCCCCGATGAGTGATCGTGTTGGAGAACAGCGCGTAACTCATCGGCAGAATCGTCTCGTTGCGGTTCCAGATCGGCGGGGTGCCGGCCGAGAAGACGATCGAGTTGCGCGGCGGCAGGAAGGCCAGGTCGTTGTAGCTGATGACCGGGATCTCCTTGGCCGTCATGTTGTATGTCACCGTGCCCGCCGTCTTGAAAGCGACCTTCTCGGCGTTCTTGGTGACCGACTTGGAGTCCCGGTACACCTTGTGCCGGACCCCGCTCATCTTCTGCAGCGTGTCGAGCATCGAGTCGTCCGTGGACTTGAGGAACACCAGGTTCGCCGCATTGCCCTGCACGATCTTGTCCACCGATTCGCCGTAGACGTCACGCAGCTGCTGCAGGGTCTGCAGGATCAGCGTGAACTGCTGTTCCTGGCCGAGACCGATGGAGAGCATGGTCTCGAACCCGGAGATGCCGTGCCCTTCGGACTGCAGATTGCCCAGCTCGTCGAGCATGTAGCGGGTCTTGTACAGCGGCTTCTGCGTCGACTTGGTCATGTACGACTTGTCGAAGTTCAGGTCCACCAGCTGCTTGAGCAGGATCAGGATCAGCTTGGCGTACTTCATCAGGTGCGGTGGAGTCACCAGGAACACTGCCTTCGGCTTCTCCGAGTAGTGGACCTGGGTGCTGAGCACAGCGTTGCGGCGGCCCTTGATCTTCTTGATCAGGTCGTTGTCGCCCGAGTTGATCTGTTCCAACGTGAGCTGGTCGATGTTGAGCACTTCCTGCTCAAAGGTCGTCGCTCCTGGAACCATCTTCGAGTTCGACGAGGGCACCATCTCGACCAGCAACCCGTTCTTGACGATCTTCGTGTCCAGCACCGGATCCTTGACGAACTTCCGGCCCTTGAGGTCGGTCTGGTAGCCCTTGGTGAACCGGAAGTAGAACGTCTTCATCAGCGTGCCGGAGTCGGTGTGGAACAGTCGCAGCCGCAGGTACGCCACATCGTTCGGGTAGATCCCCTCGAAGAATGCTCGGGCCCACCCTTCACGGCTGACGATGTCCTCGTGCTCGAAGTCCTTGCCGAGCGACTCGGTGAACGTCGCATCCGAGTACGAGTCCCACTTGGCCTGCGCGCCGACCAGGTGGTACCGACGCACGTAATTCTGATCGAAGCGCACACCGAAGCGGCGCGGGAAGCTCAGGCCGCCGAGATCGACGTTCTGGCTCAACGTTCCGGAGGTCAGGGTCGAGATCGTCGGATCGACGAAGAACGACATCGCGGTGATGGCGATGCCGTACACCGAGGCGAGCATCTTCTCCGCGCCGCCCATCGCGCGCAGGGCCTTGTCCGCGTTGCCGACCAGGGTCCGCATCGAGTTCGCCGGCAGCCGGTCGGTGGCGTTGAAGAACAGGGTCAGCATGTCGACTTCCTGCTCGCCGTTCCACATCGGCATGCGCTCTTTCGCCTCTTCGAGGATGTCGTTGAACGCGGCCTGAGCCTCCAGATCGTTTTCGAGGTCGCCGTGTTTTCCGGCCTGGACCTCTTCGTTGAGGCGAGTGATCGGATCCTTGAGCTTCTTCGCCGAGAGCTGCACGAACAGCTGGTAGCAGTTGTACAGCGTGACCTTGCCCCAGCTCTCGTCGAGCTTGGTCTCGAGCACCTTCTGGTCCCACCCCTCAGCGGCGGCGCGCTTGCGCATCTGCCGCTCTTCTTCGAGGTAGAAGTCGATCATGCCGTAGGCCGTGCGCTTGAACGCATTGTTGGCCGCGTTCGGCCACACGGGATCGTCGGCGCCGTCCACGGGGAAGAACACCTCCGCGATGTTCTCCACGTACAGAGCGCACGCCGTGCTGTTGCCTTCGCGAGCGGCCTCGGCGGCCATGCCCAGGGGGTTGTAGATGTCGGTCTTGAGCACGTTGATCAGGTTGAACTGCACGACCTGGAAACCGCGGACACTGGCCCGGACATAGTTCTTGACCAGCAGCTCACCCTTGGGATCGTTGATCACCATGTTGTTCGGACGACGCTCACGCTGCCACATGTCGAGCATCGGCTCGATGTACGTCTGGCCCTTACCGGCACGGGTCATCGCCAGCACCATCGTGTTCACCGGAGCCTCGTCGATGAAGTAGACGCCCGCTGGCCGCTGCGGCTCGTAGTCGGGGAAGGTCCAGTCCTGCTCGATCCGCTGGGCGATGGTGGCCTGGTCTCCGTGCTTGTCCCGGTTCTCCCCGCCCGGGTTGTAGGGGATGTTCTGCGGGTTGAAGAACTTGCGCAGCGACTTGTCTGCGGGCAGACCGGACGTGTCGAAGAGCTTGTGCGCGAACTTCTCGTCGAGGATCGGCACTCGGTCGAACAGCGTCTCACCGTCCGCGCCGCGGATCACCTCGCCCTTGTAGTGCAGCACCTCTCCGTCCTCATCGAGCACGTCGGCGTCGTAGCGGCGCAGCAGGTTGATCTTCTTGACCCCCCGGCTCGACAGCATCGCGTGACCCAGCAGCGAGGACGGGGCGCTGAACGAGTGGGCGCCGGCGTCCGGGAAGATTCCGTACTGGCGAATGACCTCCTCGGGCACGGCGATGTGCTGGTCGTCGTCGTACTGGTTGATGTCGGCCGTTTCGTACATCAGGTTCTGTGCGTCGAGCTTGCGCAGCATCCAGACTTTCGAGCCGCTCCAGGCCGCCAACCCGGCCAGACCGGTCAGCAGCACACGCAGGATGCCGACGTGTCCGCCACCGAGCCACGACGACACTGAGGCATCCTTGATCTTCGCTTGCGGTGCCGCGATTCCGGCGGCCTCACGGACAGCCTGCGTGTCGGCGACATGCCACTGCGGTCGCTCGATGTTCGAGAGCTTCTGATTGCACGTCCCGTCGACCGGATCACCGTTCGGATCGAGGAGCAGGTAACAGGTCTTGCTCACCGCGTTGCCGTTTCCGCGACCCTCGACCCGGAAGTACGGCTGTACGCCCAGCTCCTTGGCCTGCTTGAGTTCGGCCTCGAACTGCGCGTCCCCCTTGTCCATCGCGTTGCTCACGCCGGCCGAGATGGCCCCGCCGAGCCCCCACGCCACCCACACGGCCAGCGCCGCGAGAATGCCCAGGATGACGGCCGCCGTCTTCGGTAGCGATTCGCCACGCACACGGCCGAGTTCGCCGCGCTCGAGTTGCTGCTCACCGTGCACGTCACGGTTGGCGATGGTGTCTTTGGTGCTCTGATTGCGGATCCGGTCCCACGCTGTCGCCTTCGGGTTCAGCTTGTCCGATCCCTTGGACCTCTTGTACTTCTTCGACGGGGTCATGTCGATATCCGAACTGCGGCCCAGCTTACCCATAGCTCCCATTGCCAGATTCCGTCTCTCTCGTGCTGCTGTGGCTCATCGTGTGGGACGGGGACCGACCGACGTCCACCCAGGGCCGGCCGGTCCACCGTCAGATCAGAAAGGCGCCGGCCAGGATGCCGAGGCTGACCAGAACGATCGCCCCCAGCACGATGAGCACCACCGCGGCCGTCGTCATCCGCGCGTCACGCTCGCGGAGCAATTCCTTGTCCGTGATCGCCTCGTCCCGAGCCTTCTCGGCCATCTCCACCCGGGCGTCGGCCCGCATCATCAGCTCGCGCTGTTCACTCTCGCGATCAGCCAGGCTCTGCTCGAGGCGCCGCCGCAGGTCCTGCTCGCGCTGCTCGTGGTTGCTGCGCTCGATTTCGAAGTTCCGTGTCCTGAGCTCCATTCCGCGCTGATGGGACTCGGTCTGCTGCTGCATCTCGGCCATCATCGCCGCGATGCGGGCGTCGGCCTCGGTGCGAGCGGCGGCGATCTGCGCCGTGGTCTCGCTCATCAGCTGTTCGTAGCGCGCATCCGTTTCGAGCTTGCGTGCGGACACGTCCGACTGCAGGAGGTCGTTCTTGCGGTTCTCCTCGATGTACGCGGTCACCGCTGCCAGCGCAGCTTCGAACGCGGCGGCCTCGTTGGCCTGTTGCTCGGCGGCCTTGCCTACGAGTGAGTGCAGGATGTCGGAGATCTTCTCGTCCATCTGCAGGCGGGCCGAGACACCCCGGCTCTCGTTCAACTCGACCAGGTTCGCCGCGCTCAGGGCTTCGAGCTCGGCGAGCACCTGCTCCCCAGCGTTGCGCACATCCGCCTCGATGTGTGTGCCGTGGCGGTGCTCGTATTCCTGCCGGGCTCGTGCGGCCGCATCGGAAACGTACAGCTCAGCTCGGGAGTTCCACAGCTCGCGTACCGCTTCCTCGGCACGCAGTTTCGCCGGCGCCGCGCGTTCGGCGATCTTCTCGCGGTCGGACTGGATCGCCGAATAGACCCGGCCCCAACGGGAGTCGGGATTGCGCAGGGGGTCGAACTCCCAGCTGATCTCCTTCGCCGCCAGGTCCGCCATGTGCATGAACTGCCGGTACAGCATCTGCTCGTTGTCCACGTGCAGTTTGCGCAGCTGCTCGTTGAACACGGCGGTCATCGCTGCGGCCTGCTCGCCGAGCCACGGCGTGAACGAACCTTGCGGAGCCGGGACCTGCGGGACCGGTGAGACCAGCAGCTCCTTGAACGGTCGGGCGTCTACGACCAACCCCAGGTCGTCGTTGGTGTAGGCGCGGCCGGCGGCCTCCAACGCCTGGTTGTAGGTGAATTCCGAACCCGGCTCCACGGTGATCGGAACGGATCGATCCGCACCGTCGACGATCGGCAGACCTGCCTCGGTCAACCGCTGCGCCGGAACCAGGCTGCTCTGGATCTGCTCGAGCAGGCCACCGAGGTCGGACCGCAGAGCGTCGATCCGCTCTCCGGTCACCCGTGCGATTGCCTCCGCCACCGACGCCGGGACCTCCGTGTCCCTCGGTGCAGTGCCCGCGGTACCGAAATCCGGTTCGTCCGAATCACCGGCCGGTTCGGATTCGGTCACCGCATCCGAGAAGCCGGGGTCGTCGGAGTCGTCGTCGAAATCGGGGTGGTCGTCGTGGAGTTCGAGTTCGAAGTCACCGTCGTCGGGGAACACGGCCTCGTCCGCATCGAACGCCTCGGCGTCCTCGGCGTCCTCGTCGCCGGTGCCGAACGGCCCGGACTCCTCCTCCGTGGTGCCAGTGCTCTCGTCGGCGGGTACTGACTCGTCCGCCGCTGAGTCGGTGTGCCCGGCCAGTGCGGAGAACTCGGTTGCCAGGTTGGCCACCAACTCGGCGGCCGTCGGATAGCCGCCCTGGGACACCGCCTTGACCAGGTACTCCATGTTCATGTCTTCGGCCTTGGTCAACGCCGCGGCGCCCGATATCGCGTCCTCTGCCGATCGGTAGATCGCCAGCATCGCGGCGATGAGGCTCGGATCGAGCACCGACGTCAAATCGATCTCGCCCCGCGAGATCTCGCACGCCTGGCCAAACAGGTTGCCGCTGACCGCCGTCTCCTCGGAGATCGGAGGGACCGAGAACACCTTGACCTCACCGGTGTCCACGTCCTCGCACGCCACCCCGTAGAGGTAGCGCGCCTCGGTGAGCAGCGAGATCTCCTCCATGCGGGCCAGCGATTCCGGGTCCGGCACGATGCCGAGCGCGTCGTCGGCCAGCAGCTCCGCCGTCACGATCGCGTGAATGTTGTCGGCGGCAATCAGATTGATGATCGTGCCACGAGCTTCGTCTTTGCTCCGGCGACTGAGGCCGCCGAAGTCGCCCACTGTGGGCAGGACCAGCATCACGTAGGCGTTGAGCTCAGTGAGAGCGAAGGGCTTGTTCAACCGCAGCAGTTCCAGCGCCGCGCCGGGGGTCGACTCACTGACCACCGACGAGAGTCGAGCGTCGGGGTTGAGCTGGTCGCCGGAACCGTCGCCGCGCGAGAGCCGCGATCGCGCTTCTCCGACGACCTTGCCGAACGTGGACTTGAGCCCCTTGCCGTGAGTTGTGTCAGGTTCGTCGATGACCGCGGTGTCGAAATCGGTGAGATCGTCGCTGAAAAAGTCGATGTCGTCAATCATTGAAAAACCTTCGGGCTCGCTGTGTTTGGCCATTGCTTGACCCCCGTCTTCCCAAGTGGATGGCCCTTTCGGGCGCCTGATGAATACTACCCTCTCGTGTCGGATCATCCGACACTGTGACGGCGCAACGCCGTGTTACGTTGTCGGTCACCGGGGGCGGAGAGCCGCCCGAACCCGCGGTCGCGCCTTGGATTTGCGCAGCTGCAGATTTTCGGCACGCATCTCGCCTTCGATCTCGAGCAGCAGAACCTTGTCCTTCGGATGGTTGTTGATGTACTTGGCGACCTCGACCTTGATCTGGCCTTGGAGTGCGCGCATCGACTCGCGCGCACCGCCGGCGTCCGCTGACGCTTCGCCGACGTCGATTGCCAGGTACTCAATCACCCGCGGGTGGACGCCGAGTCGCACGCCGTGCTTGCTCAGCACGTCGTTCTGCAGCTCGGTCAGGCCGCGATCGAGGATTCTGCGCTTGGTCGCATCCGAGAGCGGCTGGAACGGCACGATCCGATCGAGCCGGCCGAGCAGTTCGGGGGGAAAGTCGTTCGCGCTCCGGATCGAGTTCTCGATCGACTTCATGTAGTCCTTGAGCCCTTCGCCCGAACCAGTGTCGTCGGAGGCGTAGTCGCTGATCGTGTTGAAGACCTCGCTGCCCGCGTTCGTCGTCAGCACGATGTAGCAGTCCAGGAAGCTGACCTGGCGGCCGTAGTCGTCGCTGAGTCGGCCGTCGTCGAGCACCTGCAGCATCAGCCGCAGCACCATGCGGGAGGCTTTCTCGATCTCGTCAAGCAAGATCACCGCGTCGCCCATCGACACGACCTTCTTGGTCAACTCCGAACGGAACAGGTCCATCGACGAGTCCAGTGCGAACTCGGACATGTCGAAGCGGATGAGCCTGTCGAGGTCGTCGGCAAACAACAGGTCCACGAGCTGCTTGGTCAGCTCCGTCTTGCCGACGCCCGTGCTTCCGGTCAGCAGGAACCGGCCCTTGGGCCTCTTCTTGTCGTGCAGTCCCGCCACGACAAGCTGCAGCTGGTCCGAGATGATCGTGGTCGCCAGGTCCTGGGCGTATACCTTCTTGTCCAGCTCGGCCTTGATGGAGGCGCCGTCAATTGTGAAGCCCAGGTTCACGCCGGTGGACTGACGCATCACCTTCGCCATCAGCGCCATCGACATAGGTTCTCCGGTCTGTCGATGCCACCCGATCATCCCGTCGAGGATGCCGATCGACTTGCGGGGCTGTACCGACGACGGCATGTACCGGTTGGTCATGTCGTGGATCTCGCCGAACAGTCCGTCGCCGGGGCCGAACTGACCTGCCACCCCGGCCTCTTCGGCGAAACTCCGCAGAATCTCGATGGTCATCTCCCGGCCCGCCGGGGTCAGGTTCACGCGTTGCAGGCGCTCATCCAGTGGCTTGTTCGGGCGGATGTACTCGATCCACTCCTCGAACGTCGTCGCCGCGATGATCTTCAGTCCGCGCGCGCCCGACGCCGCGAGCACCGGCTTGAGCGCTTCGACGGCGGCCGGCGACATCTGAACGATCTGATGGAACTCGTCGATGAACAGGACCAGTTCACGGCCTTCGGCCAAGGCGTAGTTCTCGGCCTCGTCGAAGAGTCCCTTGATCTCACCGGCCATCTGGTCCGCGAGGCCCACCGCGGCGTTCATCCGCGCCAGGTCGACCTCCAGGTAGACCCGCTTCGGGTCACTGAGCATCGTGTCCTGGACCAGGACGGTCTTACCCGACCCTGCCGGGGCCAGCAGGAGGATGTTCGACAGGCGCGGTCGACTGAGTGAGGCGAGCACTTGCAGCTTCTCGTCCTCGCGACCGATGATCCGGCCGACCGGCGGCAGGAGTGGCGCGGTGTACTTCGCCAGCATCGGGTAGGTCGTCGAGTCGATCTCCCGGCTCGAATCTGTGACCTCGACCATTGCTCCTCTTCTCCCCCGAAAGTATCTGAGTCAATACTCGAAACTCACAATAACACCCGCTCTGAACAGCGACGATCCCCACAACGAGAATGCTCGACAAAATAGTTCAGGAGAAACGTAGGCTGCGTCGACCGCTGCCACCGACGCCGACGACGTCGCGCCTCGGCCGCCATCGGATCCAATCCCCCATCGTCAACTCCCTACTCCGCTGCGCTCATCGCAGCGCAGCGCTCCTGCCGTCGCGGCGACGAATCCAGCGCGCCGTCATCAGCCCTGCGACCCCGGCAGCCATCGGGCCTGCAGCGCACTGCGCCCACGCGAGCATCCACTCGGACACCGACAGGCCGAAGGTCGCGGCCCAGCCGATGCCGTCCACTTGCGTCATCTCGTACGTCCTTGTCGACTCTGGTCGAAACGACACAGCCCCGCAGCCTGATTGCTGCGGGGCTGTGTCGTACGGGCTGGAACCGCTCAGGCTCCCAGGAGCCCCGGGAGCAGGTCGCCAAGTGCGCGCTGGGCGTCGTTGACGGCCTGCTGGACCGGCGCGGGGGCCGAGTCCACGGCCTGCTGGACCGGCTGCGGCAGAACCGTAGCGGACACCGAAGTCGGTGCGACCGGGGCCGGCTCAGGGGCCGGAACTGCGCCAAGCACCGGCAGCTCACCGACGTTGTTGCTCGCGTTCTGCTCCGCCACACCCTCACGGTTGGGCTCGTCCCACGGATCCGGGGTCGACGTCGTCGGGTACGGCGCACGGGTCTCGCGTGCCGTGGTGTCCTCGATGTCACCGGCCGGGTTGTACTGTGCGGTAGCCGGATCGCCTGCTGCGATCCGCGCGAGCGTGTCACGGACTCCGGTCTGGAAGGCGCCGCTCTCGTCCTCGAGGAAGCCCTTGACTGCCGCGCCGACACCGGGCAGTGCCTTGTCCATCTCGCCATAGAAATGCGTGTCGCGCTGCTCCGGGGTCGCCCCGAACCACCGCTCCTTACCCAGCTTGAGCGCGACGGTGCCGTCGGTCTTGACCTGGAAGTTGACGTGAGCTTCCTCCGGCAGCGCCATCCCTGCTGGCAACATGTTCGAATCGATTGCGTTCCAGTCGAATTCGAGGGCGTTGTCCTTGGGGGTGATGAGACCGTTGCCGTCGCGGTAGGTCCACGGCTGGTCGATCACCGCGTTCGGGTCGCCGCCGCCGAACAACGAACCCAGTCCCACACCCAGCGCCGCGGCGGGTGCGCCCACCAGCAGACCACCGGCAAGCCCACCGGCCACGGCTCCGGCACCGGCGCCCGTCAACGCTCCGATACCGATGAACGAGCCGTACAGGGCCGTACCGGCGACAGGGAAGAGCGCGTTGATCGGCAGACCGAGAGCAGCTGCGGTCGCGGCTCCGGCACCGGCGCCCGCGACGGCACCCACGATCGCTCCGGGGACCACACCGACCGCGAAACCGGCCGCGCCACCCACGCCGCCACCGACAAGTCCACCGACGAGCATCGACGCTGCGCGCTGATCCGCTTCCTCCAGCGTGTAGCCCTGGCTGAGCCAATATTGCGCCACCCGGGACTCGATGTAGGCCGACCAGCGGTTGATCGAGTTCATCTCCGCCATGGTCATCCACGGCGGCTTGACCTCCTGGTAGCTACCGACTCGGATCATGCCGGGCTCGGGCATGATCATCGGCGGCGGCGGTGGCACCTCGACCGGGCCGAAGAACGCCGGCTCGACGTACGTCGGCGCGGTGTATGAGGGGGCCTCCTCCTGGAGGTAGAAGGCCGGTGCGTTGTTCGTGTGAGGGTTCTGGCGCCAGCCGGACTCGCTCGGTGGATCCACGATCGCGCCAGGACCCTCGTCGGCCATCGGCGGAATCGGGTTCGACGTCCCTGGTGTCGGGTTGCTCGCGCTCGGCGGCAACGGATTGAACAACGGCTCCGCGGACGCGGTGCCGGCCGCCGCGCCGGCGACGACCGAGAGTGCGGTCCCCAGGCCCACCAGACCCAGCGCGGTGCGACTCGGCGAGGGAGCCCGGTGCGCCCCACGCTCACCTGCCGCTCGCCGGGTGTGGCGGTTTGGCCGCGGCTCGACGCCTTCGGCATCCTTCATCTTCTGCATCCTCCCGTGAACGCCGAGACCGACAGCCTCAGGCGATAAAAGTTGCTCCACTTCTTTGAGTGCGCGGTCTCAAGCCCCCGCCCCGCTCGAAACATTATCACATTGATTAACTCTGGGGCTATTTCAACCTGGGGCTGAGACGGCTCATAGTCCCTGCTCTAAGCCGTTTCATTGGGCCTGGCGAAGCAGGTAAAACTTTCTATCGGAGTATTTTGTGAAGAACTTCTGACGAAATTCCTGCTCGGGTTGATCCGGCCAGGTGATCTTGAGCAGCACGTCGTATTCCTCCCCCACAACGACCGGTGTGATCACCAACGCGTGCCGCGTCCCCATCGGATTCGCGTCGATCGCATTCTGCGCCTGGCTCACCTCGGGCCGCGCACCGGGCGCGTACAGCGCCACCGCCTCGGCCCCAGACCGCTTGACGTAGTACGCGTGGTCATACGCGGCGATCGCCGCGGCGCCGCCGTCCTGGCTGCCCGGATCATCGGGGCCGAACACGATGGGGACCCCGACCACCTCGCCGTTCGTCGGCGGCGCAGGGGGGACTGTCGTCGTCGACGTCGACGCCGAGCTCTCGGGCAAAGCGATCGTGGGTGTTTCGGTTTCCTTGGACGAGGCGGTACTGACGATCGCCGCGACCAGGCCCACCACGATCAGGCACACGACGGCTGCCGCACCGATGATTGCCGCCTGTCCCTTGTTCTTCTTGCGCGCCTGCGGCACTCGCTCGCCGGCGTCCTGCACCGCCTCGGCGGCGGCATCTGCGATCCGGGCACGTGATGCTTCGCGACGCTCCCGCAGCGCATCCTTCTCTTGCTGCCGGGCCTGTTCGTCGGCACGCCTGCGTTCGAGCGCCTCTGCTTCCGCGAGAGCTTCGCGTGCCTTGCGCGCCTCTTTGCTCTCCCCGTCACCATCGGGTCCGTCCTGGTCGCCGGTCCTGCGCAACTTCGCTGCGGCCTGGCGCAGTTGATCGAGACGAGTGGCCGGGTCGGCCGGTTCGGCGTCCGCCTGCTGGCGAGCTGCCGCTACGGCTCTACGCCGCGCCGCTTCGGCACCCGAGAGATTGGGAACGATGCCGCACTCGGCCTGCACCTGGCATGCGGCACACTCGCAACGCAGAACGCCCCGCCCCATCGTCTCCGCCCGAGCCGGGTCGTTCCGGTACCTGGCGACCAGCTTCCTGCGATAGGCCTCCTGTCGAGCTGGCAGCAGCAAGGTCTTGATCTTCTCGGCCACCTCATCGGGCCCGAGTCGGCTGGCCTCGTCGAGGAACTCGTCAGTGATCCTTTGCGGCACCTGGAACTTGGGCACCGGCAAAACTTTTCCGCCGGAGGCGTAAGTCTTGCCGACCGTCCCGGTCTCGTCTCCGTACTTGCGCGCGTAGAGGGTGCGGGCGTGTGCGACGGCCTCGTCGTAGCGACGCGTCTGGCCTTCCTTGGTGTACGCCAGATAGTCGGTGCGCACCTTCTTGCGCACTCCGACCCACATCACGGAGTCCATCTCGATGATCTCTTCGATGCCTGCGGTCTCGTCGCCGGCGCGCTGCTCCCAGGCCAGCGCCCCGTATCCGATCAACGCCAGCACGAGACCGAGCACGATGCCGTAGAGCAGGGGCAGACCTCCGAGGAACACCAGGCCCAGCACGGTGAGCCCGATGATCGTACCGGCGATCATGAGGTGGACTCGCCAGATGTTCTCGGTTACACGGGCGACCACCACGCGGTGGCCGGTCGGCTCCCGCCGAACCTTCCAGACCAGTCGCTTGTTCCACCAGGTGACTTCGAGTTCGGTGTCGGGCCCCTCCGAGAAGCGCTCGGTGTTGATCGACCCGTCCTCGAGAATCGCGACACCCCCGGGGGTCTCCTCCCCAGTCCTGCCCCAGCGATTCGGGACTGCCGACTGACCCTGACTGGCCCCCTCGCCCGGGTCGGTACCGATGTCGGCCGGCAAGCCCGAACTGTCACTGTTCACAACCGCGATTCCTTTCTCGGCAACGCCTTCGGTGTTAGTCTCCGTAATTTGTCTGACTCCCGGCGACAGGCCCTCTAACTAGGCCATTAGCGTCATTTTCGTAGTCTAGCGTGTTATTTACTCAGTTCCCAAGGTAGAAACTCGCGCGGCCGCTGCGACCGCCGAAACGACGGGGGTGACGTCACCCTGAGACGGCGCCATCGCGCGCTCCGTCCACCGGTTCACCGACGCGGAACCCGCCCCCATAGCCCGCCTCTATACGACAACAACGCCCCGGGCGGCAGTTCGCCGGGGCGTTGTTGTCGAGCGATCCGCGGCTACCGGCCGCGGGACGGAATCAGGCCTGCAGCTCCGTGCCGGCCTCCGGGGTGGACACCGCAGGGGTCACGAGATTCTGCATCTGCCCGACCGGGTTGTCCTGCACGACGAAATCGTCAAGCTTGATTTCCTGGCCGGGGTGGATGAGGTTGCCGTCGCCGAGTTCCGGATTCAGCCCCAGCAGGTCCTCCACGCTCTTGCCCTTCTCCTGGGCGATCGAGGTGAGCGTGTCACCGTCCGCGACCGTGTAGGACGCATCGAGCTCCTTGGACAGCGCGCCGCAGCCCTTCCCGCCGTGTACCGACTGGCTCGCGGTGTCGGCCAGATCGGCGCTGCCGGGCTCGCCGGTGATGACACCCTTGTCGAGCTGCTCGCGCAGATCCCGAATAGTGAAGCCCGTGTCGTTGAGTCGCTCCTCGAAGCTCTGACGCAGCGCCTCGTTCTCACGACGGGCGATGCCGAAGACGTCGCCCCGCACCACATCCTTGGCGCGATCGCCCAGCCAGTCGTTGCTCATGGTGACGGTGCTCCCGACACCCTCGCCTACATTCTGCAGTCCGCTGCCGATCGCGGTGATCGGGTTGGGAAGTCCCATCTTGTTCTCCTCGTCTCAATGATCTGGTCGGTCGTATGCGACCCTCCCGGGCGACAGGGACGCCGGCCGGGGACTTTGCGTGTGGACTTCAGCTCAGCTGGTGGCCCGAATCCTTCTGCGGTGCAGCGTCATTTCCTGCCAGTTCCGACAGTTTGTCGAGCGGGCTACCCTGCGCGAGCATGCCGGACAGGCCGCCTGCGCCGTCCAACGCGCCGAGTGTGGCGCCCGCACCGGCTCCGCCCAGACCCAACAGCCCTGCGGCCTTTCCGTCGCCGAGGCCGACGTAGCCCAGGCTGCTGGCAATGCCACCGCCCGCCAAGGCGTCGGCCAGCTTGCTGCTGCCCCGCTCTTCGAGTTTGTCGTGGGCCAGGTTGCTCACCGCTCCCGCGCCGAACGCCGTTGCGAAGCTGGCCCCCAGTCCAGGACCGCCCTCCTTCAGCGTCGAGGCCAGCATTCCGGCGATACCCCCGTGCAGGCCCGCCTTGAGGCCGCCGCCCTCTTCCTGGATCGCGTCGTACCCCATCTTGGTGAAGGCGCCCGAGCCGGCGCCGGCGAGCACACCCTTGGCGATCTCGCTGATCTTCTCGCCTCCTTCGAGCCCCTGCTCGTCGGCCTCCTCGCTCTTGAGCATGAAACCGGTGACACCGCCGGCGCCTGCGGCCAGCAGAGTCTTGCCCACCGACTCGAGGAAGCTGGGCTCTTTCGTGTCGTCGTCGGATTTCGTCGTGGCGGGTGTCGTGGTGCCCGCAGATGCTGCGGTGACAGGCGGAGCGGCGGTAATGATCCCGGCGCCTGCCCCGGCTATACCGGCGGCCGGCGGGACCATCGCCCCGGCGTTCGTCAGCTGCGGTCCGGCAACCATCTGCTGGTACGGATTCGGCTGCGCGAGCGGGGTCGCGGCCTGCTGCGCCGTCGTCGTGTCAGTGCCGGTGGGCTTCGGTTCGTCGTCGCCGAAGATCTTCCCGAGCACTTTGCTTGCTCCAAAGCTCACCGCTCCGGCGGCCACGCCCTTGCCGATCAACGGTAGAGCCGCTGCTGCTGGGGCCATCAGTATTCCTTCCGGTGCTTGTGGTCGTTCTCGGCGAAAGCGCGCTGCCCTCGCCATGTTCCGAGAACGCTGTCGTAACCCCTATTTCCCGATCTGCGTCCCGTTCACCAGACACAGGCGCGGCGAGAACCGATTCCCGCCGCGCCTGTGTCTCACGAGCGTCTCGATCAGAAGGTCGGGACGGAGTCGACCTGCTTGTCGGCGGTTGCCTCGGTCTCTGCCTTGGGCTTGGTCGCTTCGGTCTTGTTCTTCTCGGCTTGCAGGGCCGCAATGTCGTTCTGGATGCCCTCGAACTGCGCTTCGCGGATGTTCTCCGGGAGAGCGATGCCTGTGAGCGGCTGCGCGCTCTTGTGATTCACCCGCAGGTACGACTGGTTGTCCGGGGTCTTGCTCGGGATCATGTCGGCCTGCAGCACGATGAGCTTGCCGACCTGCTCCCCCGTCTTGTAGTTGACGATGGTCTCGATGTTCTCGCCGGCCGCGGCCATGAAGCTGGCCAGCTCGTACTCGTTGTAGGCGACCCCCCGGTCGTACGAGTTCTCCCGCGTCTTCGACTTGGTGTTACGCAAGCTCGGATTGAACTGCGGCGGCTGATTCTCGTTGACCTTCTTGTCGTTCGCGTCGACGAAGCGCGCGATCTCGAAATCGATGAACTGCCCGCCCTTGACCGAAGTGCCGTCTTCCTTGGTCTTTCCTTCGAACTTTGCATTGTCGAAGACCTTGCCGACCAGTACGACCCCCCTGGTCGATCCGCCCCTCAAATACGCCATGCGTCTTGTCCCCTCTCACGGTCGAGGTTCTCACCCGGACCAAGAGCCTGGGCGTTACCCCTCGGTTTTGTCTGCTCTATATTGATAGCATATGGGTGCAAATTTTCCCGCCCGAAACGCCGCAGAAAGCGAGGCGGCAGAAAGGATTTCCCACCTGCCGCCTCGCCCTTCACCTCGACAACCCCGATGACCTCGCACCCGCGGCGTGCTGGTTTTTCTGCGCTGTCGCGACCATGTCGCCGACGCGCATCGCCGTGTCCGCCGCTCGCGCGAACTTCGTCGACGGCGCACCACCCTTACCGGCGAGCCCGACCTCCACCGCCGTCAACATGGCCTTCTTCAACGCGGCCTGCACCGCCGGGTCTTTGAGCTTGGACTTCGTTGCCTCCACCAGCGTCGGACCGTGCTCCCGCATCAACGCCACCGTGCGAGACTGCATGGCGACCAACGCTTTCAGACCACCTCGCTTCGACGGCGACTTGCTCGGACTGCGACGGTCGAGCAACGACCCGATGCCCTTACCGAGGCCGTCGCGACCCGGAAGCGACGCCGCTTCCGCCACCGGGCCCGCAGCGGTCGATTCTTGCTCGGACGGGTATCCGACCGAACCCTTCTCGGCCGCAGCGCTCTTCGACGCCGTACCGCCGAGAAACGCCGATCCTCGTGCCGGTGCCGACTTCACCCATCGGGAGCCGCTGGTGCTTACCCGGAGATCGCCCGCGACTTCGGCCACCGACAACGAACCGATACTCGGGTCGCGGTCGACCGCGCTGGTTGCCCCCAGGGCGTCGAAGACCACCGAACCGTTCGCCATCTGCGCGCCGTAGTCCGCTTCCACCAAGTACACCGCGCTCACCGTCGCCCCCGACGCATCGGTGATTCGGCTGTGCTGGCTGCCTGCCGCCAGACGTAGCGCTTCCAGGTCGGCTGCGCGAAAACTCACACCCTCACCCGGAGCAGGCACACCGACAGTGCCGCGACGCAACGCCGACTCCGCAGGCTCGGCCCGCAGTTTCGCGTCGCCGCCGTCACCGTTCCCGAAACTGATCGTGACCAGGAGCGGACCTCGATGCGGGACCTGTGAGCGATCCGCCTCGGCGTAATCCGCCTTCTCCTGGTCACCCAGTCCGGCAACGATCTGGCCGGCCTCGTTGAACGGCCACACGGTGCCGTCGCCAGAGACCTCGACCCGGTGGACTCCGCTGCGACACGCCTGTGGGTCGACGACCACACCATCGACCCGCTGCACCTGCCCTTCCCACGAGAGCGTCCCCGGATCTGTCGACGGATGCGGTACAGCCGTGGCCCAGTCCACCGTCAGTCGGTCTTTGTCGACCTCCGCGTCGAAGAGGAGAACCTCGCCGACCTCGTACTCGTAGTGTTCGTCGTACACCGGGCCGCCGGCGTTCCCGGACATCGCGCGGGCCATGGCTATATCCCGCTCGCTGGTCCTGGTCAGGAATCCGGCAGCGCTTCGATCACCCGGCGCCCGGCTGTACCCAGCCACCGTCCGCAGCGCGTGCAGCCTCGTGATCACACGATCCGCGTCATCGAGCTCGCCGGGCTGCGGCCGCCACGATCCCAGCAGCTCACCGGCCTTGCGTCCGGCCGCTGAGGTGAGGTCGTACGGGTACACCTCCACGTCCACCCCAGCACCTTCGTCGCTGCCATGCACCACAGCGACGACCGTCTGTCTCACTCGTGCCACTCGCATCCCCTCATCTCGTCACCCCCGGGGACTTGCCGGCCCCCGGCCTTCATCTCCGCGGTCGACCCGGTACTCCAGCACCGCGGCGTCCATCGACGCATTGATCGCGCCACCGAGACCTGTGTCGAGCCGTGTGGTCGCACCCTTGCGTTTGGGACTGCGTCCGCGTGCCTGCTCGGCAAGCTCTGCCTCGAGATCGCGGCGGACCTGTGCGTCCGCCAAGGTCTCCAGTTCGCTGTCGCGGGCTGCCGCACCCGCCTCCGCCTGCGTGATCGCTTCGAGCTCCGCCTTGATCCGCAACCGGATCTTGCGGGCTTTGTCGGCGGCCGCGGCCAACAACGACGGCAGCCGACCGGTTGAGTGCACCAGTCCGGCGCGCTCACGCATCGACGCGATATCCGACAGTGCCGCACCCAACTCGGATGCCACCTGGTTGCCCTGGTCGGTCGCGACCATCCACGCCTGCGCGGCATCGACTGCGTCGCTACGTGACCGGGCCACCTCGGCGAACCTGGTCGCCGTACGCGGCCCGACCTTCTGGTCCTTGTCCCAGTCCAGCCCGAGTTCGTGCATGTCCACGCCCTTGACGAGCTTGAACGGATACTCCGGCAGCGCGGACACCACCACGTGCGCTCCCGGTTCGTGGATGTCGAGGGCGGGTCCGGCGCTGCGGCCACCGGGCAACAGCAGCTGGCCGGGTACGGTCTCGGTTCCAGGTTCGACCGTCGTGACGCGTACTGCCGCACCGCTCTTGCGCCACGACTCCACGAGGTCGTCCACCATCGTCGAATAGCGCCGCGCCATCATCTCCAGTCGGCCGTCGATCACTGCGCGGCCTGCCCGGCCTTCCGCCCCTGTCTGGGCCAGCCGTCCGCCGCCCCCCTGGCCGTACAACTCCAAGCCCACCCGCTCGGCCGCGTTCACGTCCTTCATCTTTGGGATCGACTTGTCGGCGCGCAGTGCCCGCAGTCCCGTGAGCTTGCGTCCGTACTCCTCGACCGCCTGCCACTGCCCTGACCATTCGGAGAACCGAGCGCCGCCCATGTCCAGGTAGTGCTGGTATTTGCTCACGCACCGTCCGTGGTAGTCGGCCTCGGTGAGATAGAACCGGTGCATCACCTCCGACCCCGGTGCCGTGCGGCCGATCGCCGCGGCGTCCTCCCACGACCGTGCCTTGAGCAGCATCTGCTCGCGTAGGGTCCGGTGCCGGTCCAACCTCTCGGTGTAGGCGCGCAGGCGCAACGCGAAATGCCCCGCGCTCATCTCGCCCTTCCGGCCGGCGGCCGTGGCGCCGAGCTCCTCGGCGGAGACATGCTCGATCAGCTGGCCCAGGTCCTCGCTCATCGACGACATCATCGGTGTCTGCACACTGAGCTCGTCGTCGGCAACAGCCGAGAGCACCGAGTACACGCCGTTCATCGCCTGCAGGACGATGCGCTCGCGACCTTCGGCCACCAGCCGGTCCTGCTGAGCCTTGCTCAGGCCCTCTTTTGCGGTCCGCGCGGTCGCATACTCGTGGACCTGCGCCACGGCGTCCTGCATGGGCGACTCCGGTTGCCCGAGGCGCTCTTCGACCAGTTCGCGCACCAGCCGGTTCGCCTTGGCCATCGCCTTGGTGTTACTCGACGCACGCCAGAGACCTCGGTCCTCCGGCAAGCAGGCGAGAATGAACTGAGCACGCGCGCTCACACTCAGCGCCTCGTACGCCCAGCGGCGCATGAACGCGCTGACGCTGCGCCGCTGGTAGCCCACCGCGCTCGAAAGATGTTCGACCTTGCGATGGCGGTCGAGGGAGGAATCGAGTCCGCTGCGCAGCAGGCCCATTTCCCGCGCGGTGAGCTTGCCCTTCTGGGTGCCGTCTTTCGCGCGCCGGCCGCGGCCCGCATCGACCATCGCGAGGTGGACGTGCACGTGCGAGGTGTCCACCTGGATCACCCCGACGTACTTCAGGTCGTCGAAGTCCCCGACCCGGCACATCCTGGTCAGGCCGTCCATTACCGCCAACCGGAGCTTGAGCTGATCGAGTTGGCCGCGATACGCGCCTCGCCGCGGCGCCCCGGTCTCCGGGTCGAGCTCCATATCGCTCGGGATCAGACCCATCGACAGCAGGTAGTCGTGGTCGAAGCTGAGCACGGTCTTCATCACCGTGTGCCCGCGGTCGAAGAGGTCCTGGATCTGCTTGGCGTCGTTGTGCAGGCTCTCGTGACTGAGTGAGACCCCACTATGGCCGCACGCCACACCCCCGTCGCCCTGCGCCGCGGCGAACTCCGATTTCAGTTCGGCCGGACCGACTTGGGCCCGATCAGACACAGACACGGCGCTTCGCACCTTCTCCAGCGCCCGCCTGGCGCTGCGTTGGATGCGCCTGCCGGCCAGGGTCGGTGCGTCGTACCCGGACGTACGCCTGACCCCCGCGATATCCGCAGTACCGGCGCGGTGGTCGGCGAGCATGGATTCGACCGCGTCGGCCCTGGCCATGTACTTGGTCACGAAAGTGTCCAAGTCCCGACGTTGTACCGGTGCGATCGGCTCGGTCGCCAGCTCCCTCGCCATGTACCGAGTGACGTAGGCCCCGGGGCTGCCGCCGCGTGAACCGCCGGTCTTTCCGGTGTCGGTTTTGATCGTGTATTCGTTGACCACGATGATCGACTGCTTGAGGGTCACCACCAGTTTCCTTCGCTACTAGAGCGAGACCCGCTGCCAGAACGGCGGATTCTCCGATCTCGTTTCGGCCGCGGGTCTCGTTCCGGTCTTCAGCCTCCCAGCTGGGGACCTTCGTGATCTGTCGTCGGAGCGGTGTTGCCCTCCGGCAGTCCATGGCGTTCGGTACCGAGCTGCTGTCTCTGACGTGCCCGTCGTGCGGACGCTTCGCGGGCCTGTCGAGCCCTGCGCGACCTGACGACCTGGTCGTCCTCTTCGGAGTCACCGAAGCTGAAACCCTCGTTCTCGCTCTCAGCGATCACGGACGCCACGATCGGGTCCTCTGTGGGCGGGGACAGCGTCAACGTCGGCAACGACTCTTCTTCGTTGTCGTCGATCACCGCAGGTTCGATCGCACCCGGAGCACTCTCGTCCTCACCGAAGCTGAAGCCGCTCAGGTCGAGGTCCCCGAAGTCCATGTCGTCGACGTCGATGTTGTCGAGTTGCTCTGCGATCTTGCTCAGCTCGTCATCGTCCTGCGGCGGCGTGGCGGGTGCCGGGTTCGCGACGCTCTCTCCGTAGAGGTCCGACAGACCCGGTGACACCAGGTTCGCTCGTGCCCGTTCGGCGCGGATCTGGTCTCCGCGCAGGTCTTCGCGCAATCCGCGCAATGCTGTGGGTGCGGCCAGCTCCACGTCCATCAGGGTCGACAGCCGCTTGATCAGATCCTTGTTGCCGGGTCCGGTGACCGACACCTGATCGAGCTTGTCGCGGACGGGACCACCGAATGCGAAGTCCGACAGGTCGGCCTGCCCTTGCGCGAGTCCCTGATCGACACCCAGGGCTTCGTTGCCGGTGATCTTGCCGGCCTCGATCAACGATCGCCGGTAGTCCGGGAAGTGTTCGGCCAGGTCGTATCGGGAGGTTTCCAGCCGCATGTCGAAGAAGCGCATCGGTGACAGGTCGGCGATGGCCAGCGGAGGGGTGTCATCCTGGTTCGGCGGCAGAATGCGCAGGTCTATGCGGGTGTCCACCTCGAACGGCAGGCCCACCCAGTCCGAGGATGGGCTGAATCCTTCGAGGTACAGGCCCTTGTGGACCAGCACGCCGAGTTGCTCGGTGGTGAATGGGTAGTCTCCGACGACGCGGATCGACTCTTCCTCGCTGAGTCCGATCTCGCCGATGAGATAGGGCATGGTCTGCGGGTTCTCGGGAATCAGTCTGTCCAGCCGACCTTGGAGCCGCAGGTGCGGCACTTGCCGGGAGCCGACGAAGTCGAACGTGGTCGACTCGAGGGTGAACACTGCGAGCATGGGCACTTGCTCCATGCTGATCATGCCGACGGGGTTCGAGGCGATCAGTTGCCTCGCCAGTGGTGTCGCCGCTGAGAATCCTGCGAGTTTGATGGGCTTGTCCATGCTGCGTACTCCCTTGTGGCCGCTCTGCACTCACGGCTCTCGGATGGCCTCGGTCTCGGTGCGTTCCCTCGCGCGCACCGGGCACAGTCGTCAGACGACCTCGCGCTCGGCCTTCTCTCGCGCCCACTGTGCGCTGCGCACGCTGTCGTTGCTGATCCGCTGCGCCTGACGTTCGCGCCGATCGGCCAGTACGCCGGTGCCGTATCCGGCGAAGAGACCCAGGGCCAGTCGATTCGTCCACACCCACGCCCAGATCGCCAGCCGGCGCAGCGCTAGGCAGGTCAGTCCGGCGAGCACCAGCACGAAGAACAGCACCGGGATGACCCAGGTGAACAGGAATCGGTCCGTGGTACTGACGGCCAGTTCCACCGGCACCCCCACCTCGCCGAGCACCGCCGAAGGGATCCGGGTGACGACGTTGACACCGAGAACACGCACCAACGTGGTCACGAGCGTGATCAGGACCGGCCAGCCGACCAGCATCAGACACACGAACACGATGAATCCGCCGATGTGCCCCAGGCGGGCGTGCGCCCGCACGGTCCAGGCGGGAACTCCTGCGTCAACGAGCTCACGCCCGACCGGACCCAGCTCTTCGTCACGCGCGGCCGCAGTGCTGGCCACACTGTCCTTGATGTCCCTCATCGCCAGACTCACATCGGCGCGGGCGGTACGGGCCCTGCTCGAATTCTTCTCCAGCGCGCTGGTATTCCGGCGCCCGTTCTTGGCAGCCATCTCTCCACCTGTCTTCCCCCGTGCGCGGGGCGATTGCCGTTCCTCGTCGACCGACTGCGTCCGCTTCACAAACAACTCAGAATAGTTTTCTGAATAAATCTTACCATCACGAAAGCCGCAGGAGAATCTGATTCTACCTGCGGCGTTTCGCTCAATTCTCTGCTTGAGACTTTTTCATCAAACTATCTGTTATCCCGAGCGCTCGACCCCTCCGGGGATGGTGTAGGCGTCCAGATTGGTCGGTTTGCCGTCGATCATGTCGTAGCGCAGTGACACGTACGCCGTGGAGCTGGTCGCACCCGATCCTGAGGCCACCCGCATCTCGACGATCGAGAAGTAGCTGTACACGTCGCCGGCCGTGTCGGTCACCGAGCTGTTGAGCGAGACGAACTCGCTCCTCATGTCCTTGTCGAACGCCTCGTAGGTCTTTCCCGACGGTGCTGTGCGGCGGACGCCCGCCTGTTCGCCGGGCATGAACACCTGCATGAACTGGCTGTCCTCGGCGAAACCGTATGTCTTCATCACCTCTTCGCGCCGGTCGAGGTAGTCACTGAGACCGTTCCAGGTCAGGGCGGTCTTCATCAGCGCCGTGATCGTCTGGTCGTCGTCATCCTTGTGATCGATCTCCATTCCGCCGGTGGCTTCTTCGACCGCGGCCCCCTGCTCGGTTCGCAGCTGGTCCTGGTTCATCGAGAGCTGACCCTTGAGGCTCAGGATCTCCGATCTTTGACTCGACAGGTCGGCCTCGCGGTCCGAGGAAATCCCACCGAGCACCAGATACGTTGTCGCGAACACGATTGCGGCCACGATCACCAGCACGTTCCGCTTGAGGAACTTGCGGGCCTGTTCCTTCTTCGTGTCCGTGACGTCGGCGTGGAAACTTCCGGCCGTCTTGCTCTTCTGCGTACTCATGCTCAGTTCGCTCCGTCCAGGCCCGGATCGGCCATCTCGGGGTCCTGTGTGTCGGCACTCGGCGGTTCAGCTGTCGCACTTGTAGAGGGTGCGGTGGACCTCACGCTCGGTGTGGCGCTCGGTGTGGCACTCGTGCTGCCGGTCCCTGTTCGGCGCAGCGCGTCGTCGATCAGTTCCTTCTCGTTCGGTGCGGGCACCAGCGTCTTCTCCGAGCTGCCCTCGGGCGGACTGGTCGTGGCACCGAGACGATCGTTTCCTTCGACGGTCAGGCCCCGCTTCATATCGAAGAACTCACCGCGCTGAGGGTCGTATTTGCCGGAGACCCACGCCAGCAGCATTCCGTCGTTCTCCCCGCCGATGAACCGGGCCTCCCAGAGGGTGGTGATGTTGCCCGAGCTGTCCACCGACTTGGTCGGGATCGCCTGCCACCCCCAGCTCGACCCCGGCACCCGGATCCACGCGGCCTGCCCCTTCTCGTTCTTCCCCGGCTCGTGCGGCTGGTACCACTGCCCATGCGGCAGGAAGGCGCCACCGCTCAGCGAGCCAGTCGTGAAGAACTTCTTGGCCTCGTCGACCATGCCGCCGTACTCCGCGAGCACTCCGCTGCGGTCCCGCACCTCGTAGTTCAGGCCGGCCATCCCGTTCTGCAATGCCGCCAGATCTTCTGCCTTGGCTGTCGCAGAGCTGAACGCCGGACGCAACTGCTCGACCTCGGGCACATTCTTGGCTCCGGCCTCCGAATCGGCCAGCGCCTTCTCGAGCTCCCTGATCTCCGACAGGTTTGCGCGCATCGCGTTCTCGTGGGCCGAGCTGGTGCCCGTGAAGTACACGATCATGCCCAGGCTGGCGACCGCGGAAATGATCACGGCGGAATAGCGCACTACCGACGCCTTCGGCGCCCGGCGCCGGGCGTTGTCGACCCGGCTACGCTGCGACGCCTCCTTGGCCTTGCGCATGCGGTCAGCCATCCCCGCCTCGTGACGCTGCGCCCCGGTCGAGTTCGGCTCGGTTCCCGGCGCCCCACTCGACGTGTCCTCGTCCATCAGGGAACCTCCTCCCATCGAATATGTGCCAGAATTATTCGGAGTTATTCTACTGATCGATATTACTGCAGGTCATGCTGCATATTACTTATGCAGACGGATAGTAACATGACAAACTATTCGGCAGAGTCGGACGGAATGTCTCACGCCTGCCGCCTGTGCCGGTTCACTCACTTCCGATCAGGGCCCCGGTGTGGTGGTGGCCGCATTCCTGTCGCCCTTGCCCGGCTTCAGCGCTGCTGGAGCCTTCACCTCGGCGAACACGGAGTTCTTCTCCTTGCTGATCGGCCGATAGGCCACGAAGGTGCGGCCGTCGTCGCTGATCGCACCGAAACTGTCCAGCGCCGGGGACCGGTCGTTGAGTGAGGCGTGTGCGATCACAGCATTCGGTTCATGGTCGGACTCGTCCGGCCACACCTTCTTCACCGCTTCCTCGCCGACGTACATCTCGACGTGGTTCGGCGCGATCAGGACGTCACCGGGTTTGAGGTTGGCCTCGTTCATGGCGGACCCGACCTTCTCCCACTTGTCACGACCCTCGCCGTTCACGTACTGCTCCTGCGCACTGACCGGGCCGGCGGGGAACGAGTCATCGGTTCCACTCCACCGCACAGCGCTGCCGACACCGCGGTCGCAGCTGGCGTAGTACGCGTCGCCGGTGTACACCTGGTCGTGCACGTACTGGTACAGGTCAGTGCCGTCATTGCCGCGACTGTCGTCGAGGAACGGCCATGCGAACGAGACCATCGCCTCGGCGGCGGAACTGTTTCCTCCGCCGACGCCGCGGACACTGAGCCCCGGGCAGTCCAGCAGCTCCGCCACCAAAGCCTTGTTGTCCGCGCTGCGTCGAACCTCTCCCGCGAGGGCGAGCACAGAGGAACCGAGCTTGCTCTCGACCGTCCAGCTCGTCATCTTGACGTACCAGAGCTCGGCCTGCTTGCGCCGTGTGACATCGTTCGGTCCCCCTGGCGCCATCTCGGCGGGTTTCTCCCAGGTGCTGAGGTAATGGAACGCCGCGTCTCCGGGATCGTCTGCTCCCGGATTCGTGCCGGAGATCATGTCTTTGAAGATCGAAGCGCCCGAATCCTCGCTCATCGCGAAGGCCAACTGGATCTCGATGTCGTACCACTCCCCACCCTTGGCCTCGGCGTAGTCCAGCAAGTGCTGTGCCCGCGCGCCTGTCCACTGCCCCAACCCCAGGCCTGTCGAATCGCTGCCGAAGCCGCCGGCGGCGATCTTCGCCTCCTTCTTCGGCCCGACCTTGTACGGCTCGTCGAAGATGTTCTGAATCGAGGTCGGGTCGATCCCGGACTCGGTTTCGAAGTTGCCCAGCACTCCAGCGATGTTCTGATCGTTCATCCCGGCGTAGCTCAGCACCGAGTACACCTTCCTGGCCTGCTCCTCCATGCTGGCGTCGGTGGTGCTCGCATCGCCGTTGCTCGCCCGTGTACTCGGTGATTCGGTCAGATCCTGACAGAGCTCGATCAGCGCCTCCCTCCGCTGGGTCTTCTGCTCTATCGCCTGCCCGCCGAGGGAGAGCACCAGGGCCAGGATCAGCCCGCTACCCCCCACGGCGACACCGGTACCCGCACCTACCGAGAGCGCGCCACCGGTCAGGCCGGACACCTTCGCCCCCGCCTGGACGCCGGCCATCGCGAGCTTGCGGAAACCCGCTCCCACCCAACGAGAGCCGCCGCGGGCGGCGTTCATCGCCAACCCGGCGCCGGTGAAAGCGGTGTTGCCGGTTGCCGCGCCGACTTTGCTCAGCGTGCTCTCGCCGAGCTTCGCTGCCGGGTCCTGTTCCTCGGAGCCCTGTTCACTTCGGCGGGGCTGCGTCGGTCCCATCGCGTTCTTGCTCATCGGTGGATCCGATTCCTGCTCGCACCGTCTCCTCTGCTCTGCGCGGTCACGCCCGGAAACTCACTGCATCCGGGCCGGACGCCTTCGTCGAGTTGGATGCCACCAGGTCCAATGTCTGCTCCATCACCAGCAACTCGAGCAGATCCACCGTCTGGTACGACCGCTTGAGCCCGAAGTAGGCGTCGTAGGCGGCCATCATGTTGTTGCGTAACTCAATCAGCGGTTTGGCCGCGGTGTCACCCGGGCGCAGGTCGTTGATCGACTGCCCGTTGCTCAGCGGCCAGAACAGATCCCGCGCGCTAACCGACGGAATGGGTTGGCTGGACAGCTTCGCCAGGTACTCCCCGATCGACGATTCTCCGGTGCCGAGGGTCTTGAAGTAGCCATCCGCGACCGAACGCTGGCGCCAGTCGAAGTCAGTGCCGCCCGACATCGAGTGCGCCGAGTTCAGCACGAACGTGTTGACCATGTACCCGTCGGAGAATGTGTCGAGCCCCCGGGCCCGCGGAGTCTTGTCCTTGATCCCTTCGATCCGGTCGGCAGGTCCTTCCAGGAGCATGGTGCGCACCGTGGCGGAATCTATGCCCGTGATCGCGTCGCCCTCGATCTCGGGAGGCAGTGCCGGCGGCAGCAGTCGCACGCTGGGATCCGGGCCGACCCGCACACTGGTCTGCGCCATCATCGACGTGAAGTTGGAGATGCGCGTGAGCTGCGTCTTCATGTCGGCCAGCTTGCGGTCGAGGGCCTGACGCTTGGCCTGCTCCTGCCGCCAGGTCACCGCGTACGCGAAGATCTCCTCGGGCGCGGGTAGGTGTTCGGAGTCCAGTGCCGCCAGGTGCACCGCTCCGCTGGCGGCGGGGTTGATCACGATCCGCCACTGGTCGTGCTCGATGAAGCTCTTGTCCATTCCCGCCGCGTTCGGCTGGTTCTTCGGTGTCATCAGCTCCTTGCGAGCACGCACCGTCAGATTGATCAGCTGCGGGGCGAAACCGTCAGGTGCTTCGAGGACGATGCCCAGGTAGCCGGTGTTCCCGAACGAGTAGATCGCCCCCGCAAGGGGCTTCTGGAGTTTCGCGGGCCCACCGCCGCTCCCGCCATCTATACCCGTGCCGTACACGTAGTAGTCTTCGGCGTTCGAGCTCATCTGCGAGGGGGTCTCGAACTTCATCAGCACCAGGGCGCGGTCACGGTCCATGTTGACGTAGACCGGCTCCACATTGCCCTTCACTTCCGTCCGTGAGGCGACGAAACTGCTGTTGTAGAGCGCAGTTTCACCGAGCACGGCATCGCCCGCGCGGATTGCGCCCCACACAGTCATACCCAGCACCAGCGCACCGGACAGCGACAGTGCCGCCACGATGACACCGAACCGCTCGATCGTGTAATGCGGACCCAGCTTGAATCTGCGAGAGAAGTCCTGCCGCGTTGCTCGGATCCGTTCGGGCCACGGCATATCGGCTCGAGAGGATCCCTCCACCTTGGTCGCCATCGCGTGTCCCCCTTCTCGGGCTGTGCCCGTCCCGTCTTCGGTCGCCTTCGTGGTGTCGCAACGAACAAACCCCCTGCTCTTGAACCCGATACGGGCAAGTGCAGGGGGTTTGCCGCTCGTCGAAAGATCTACAGCCGCACCAGGACCCCATTGCCGACGTCGATCACCTCCGGGTCACCGACGCTCTGGCCGAGAACGATGGCGCCGCCGCCGTTGTCGCCGAAGTTGTCGACAGTGTCCTTACCGCCCTCGGCGAGGTCGCTGAGCATCTGGTACCCACCGAACAGCAGCACGCCGCCGAGCCCGACAAGGCCGACGACCTTGCCCCAGCTCTCTCGGCTCTGCTCGTTGGTGAGCTTCTGGAAGACCTTCCATGCCGCGAACAGCAGACAGAACACCCCGACCACACCGAGGAACCCCCCGCCGGCCTTCTCCGCGTAGCTCTGCCCGTTGGCGAAGAACTCGACGAGGTCCCAGCCCCCGTCGCTGTCCGTGCCGCCGACGTTTCCGCTGGGTTGGGCCAAGGACGTCGACCCTGCGCTCCCAGCCGAGGCCGCAATCTGAATCCAGCTCATCAGCCGTCTCTCCCTGATTCATCGGCCACACCGATGATCTTCATGTGTATGTGGTCTACCTGACGTCCCCCGACAGGCTCGTCTCAGAAACTCGAACCCTGCCTGTATAAAGCTATTTCAGAGAATACATTACCCTCCTTTCCGAGGTGAGAGCGACATGGTCGGCGTTCTGAATAACTCCATTCAACTATCTTTCTCACTTCCGAGTTACTCCGCCGACCCGGTCAGCATGATGGCGACGGCCCCCTGGAGAGACCGTCGCCATCACTGGCTCGCTCGATGCCGACCCCGGGTCAGTTCCCTCGCGGGGGCTGCGCCGGCGGGTCGGTGTCACGGTCGTTCTGGCGATTGCGCACCGCCGCAGTCATCGCCGCGGACTGCATCGCCGTCCCTGCACTGGAACTGCGTCGCTGGGGCACCGACCCACCCGTCGGGCCACTGCCCCCACCGGACCCGTTTCCGCTGGACCCGGGGTTCTTGCCCGAGGCGCCCATCGCCTCGGGCGGCTTACGCCTCTGCGGACCCGCCATTCGCTGCGTGACCATCGACGACGCCGTGAGCGCCGCGGCATGACCGACGATCGAACTGTCCCCGCCGTTGGCGATGACGTCGGACCGCAACGGCCCTCCCACCTGCCGGGGACCCGACGACGGCTCGGCCACCGGCACGGTCGGCTGCGACACCGGGGATGTGGCCCCCGACATCGCGACGCCCGATGTGCCCGTGGGGAAGTCGCTCAAACCCCGTGAGAGCACGCCGGATGCGACAGCCCGATCCCCGGCCAGTCGCGAGGACGTCGCCGCGGCCGGCTGGCTGGTCAGTTCCTGACCAGCCGCGTCGGTGAGAACCTCGCCGTCCTTGTCGAGCATCCGACCCTGACCGTCGAACCCGGCCACGTCGTCGACATTGAGCGGTGAACCGTCCTCGCCCAGGATGGGAGCGCCCGTGCCGTCGTGGACATTGCCGGTGGCGGCATCGATGGGCATCATTTCCGCGGCCGTCAACGGCTGACCTGCGGCATCGGTGACCGGATTCCCGGCTTTGTCCCTGAGCTCACCATCCTTGCCCACGCTCATCGCACCGTCACCGGCCCCCGGAACGCCAGGGGTGCCTACTCCGCCGCCATCCGATCCCGTGCCGTCGGAGCCTCCTCCGAGATCTCCGCCGCCGTCGCCGATCCCGGCCGCACCGCCACCGATGAGCGTGGACGTGGCGGCCATGCCGGCGCCGCGAGCGACACCCTGACGCAACGCGCTGGGCTGTCCCGGTTCCATGCCTCCCGAGGCCTGGGTGTCCATGAACTTGTTGACCAGCCGGGTCACCGCTTGATCCAGACCGTCGAGCAACGACCTGCGGATCTTGAGCGCCATCATTGTGAACATGATCAGGCCGGCCGAGCTGACCGCGGTGATGATCAGCACCACGGTGTGAAGGTTGTTCTCGCCCGCCAGACTCACCACTCCGGCCGCGCCTGCGGCGGCTGCGACCGCGGTGCTTTCGGACACTCCGTCGCTCAATCGCTCGGCCAAGGGACGCTCCAGGATGGTCGGTACGACCACGATCAGCTCCTGGACCACCTTGTAGATGAAGATGGTGCCCAGGATTTCCAGGAACATGGCCGCCGTGTAGATCACGCACTTGGCGATGCCGGCGACGAAACCAAGTGTCGCGAACGGCACCGCGGCGATCAACTGGATCCCGCGCTTGATCGACGAGATCATCATCATCATCGCGTACGCCAGGCCGATGATCGTGAACGAGGCGAGCATCGTCATCGCCGAGAACCAGTACATGAACTGCGCCGGGCCGGTGCCGATCGCGGTGACGCTGGCGTGCGCCTCTCGGGCCCACGAGCTGGTGGTTTGGCCCGGGGTGTACACGTCCATGCTGGTCGGACCGAACGACGTGTTCAGGTAGTTGAACATCGCCAGCGGACTCATGTTGCACGCCGTCCGCGCCTCGCTGTCCGCCTTACCGTCCCAGCCCGCGGTGACCACGGTGGTGTTCAAGCAGGCACCGCTGCTTTCGCCCCTGCCGAACGTCATCACCGAGTACTCGTTGCTGGGATCGCGATTCGCCTGGAAGCTGGCGCCCGGTTTCACCTCGATCAACGGATTGTGCATCTTCTTGACGTCATTGGCGCTCATCGAGCTCAGGGCTTCCGGGGAAGACAGCCCTTGGAACCACGAGGCGATGATCTCCCGCGCCTCAGGTGTGTCCTTGTGCTTCTCCATCTCCTGGATCAGGCCGGCCTTGACGCTCGACTCGAACGCTCCCGCGCTCACGGTGTCTCCGCTGCGGAACTTGTTGAGCAGCTCCATCGTCGACGTGAAGACGTTCGCATCGTTGCCTTGTGAATCATCGACCCTCTTGCCGGCATCATCGCGCCCGCTGACGGACGACGCCCAGGTCGAGTCGGTGCCCCCTCCCGCCACGTCCTTGCTGACGTTGGCGTCGGTGAAAGTCGACCACACAGGACGGTTGTTGGCGTTGATGTTCAGTGCCAGTTTGCGAGCCACTGCTGCGGTAGCTCCGTTAGGTGCGTCATTGTCCTCGTTCCACCAAAACTCGCCCTTGCTCTGACCGGAAGTCGGCGGCTGTAGGCGCGGGCCGTTGACCCACGCTTCGAAGTCGACGTACGTGCTGAGCACGACCTTGGTTGCGTGCGCACTCGCTGCGTCGCCGGACGCGCCCTTCATTGCATCGAGCCCCGCGGTGTAGCTCGTCCCCAGCAGAGGCAGACCCACCACCAGAAACGCGATTCGGATTGCCAGGGCCTTCATCTTGCTGCTGGTGTCGAACTTGCGCATCAGCAGCATTCCGGCGACGGTCATCGCGATGAACATCGGGATGGTGACCATCCATCCGAGATCGACCATCGCGCCGTACACCGTGCCGAAGAACTCGCGTAGACCGTCGAAGGCGCCGGGGGGCTCCTGCGCACTCCCCTCCATCCCCGCAGTGAACGTGTCGTCGGTGTTGTCTGTGATCGCGTCGACCATGAACCGGAACGGGTTGGTCCACTGCAGCACCGAGACCACCGAATCGAAGGCGACATCGACGAACCCGGCGCCGGCGTATCCAGCCATCATCAGCAGGCCGGAGAGGCTGCGACCCGCCGCGGCCCCGCCGTCGGCCGCCATCACGGTGTCGAACCCCATACCCGAGAGCATCGCGCCGTAGAGCAGATACCCCTCCACTCCCGCATCGGGAGCCTGAGTGCTCTGTCCGCCGGCAGCCATGTCGCCCGCCTGGCCGCTATCTCGATTGAACGCCGAGTAGTTCACGCTCGAGACGTTCGCGGCATCCGCGGCGCTGAAGAGCCAGCCCGTACTCTCCTGCTTGGTGCGATCAGGGCTACCGACGAATGATCCGGCGTTGCCGGGTTCGGTCAGGATCGGCTTCCACGCATCCAAGACCGACGTCGTCTTCGTTATCTCCGCACCGTCCGATTCGGACGAGTCCGACGGCGTGCCCGTGTCCAGCGGGGACAGGGCGTTGACGTAGAAGCTGGTCAGCGACGAGCTGAGTCGAGCCAGTGACAGGTCGGCGACCGTCTGCTCGCTCTGGTCGGTCTTCTCGACCTTCTCCTCCTGCTCGCCGAATCCCTTGGTAGCCATGCACTCGAGGAAGTCGGCCTCGTCCAGCTTCGCCGGATCCGGTTCTGATTTCTTGTCGGTGTCGATGCAGACGTCGACCGCTTCCCACAACGCGGGGTCGGACAAGTCGCAATCCGCGCCGCCCACGATCGGGCCATCGAGTCCCGGATCCGCGGTACCCTCTGTCGCCCCCGAAACCCCGGTCGCTCCGCCCCCGGGGCACAGCTTGTCTATATTTTTCGTGGTCAGGTCGACGTATCCGCGGCCGTAGTTTGCGCTCGCATCCGGAGGCGCAGTCGGTTGCGCGGTGGCCGTACCCGCAGCAATCACACCGGCGACCACCATGATGCCGAGCAAGGCCACCACCAGAGCGCCTATAGCTCTGAGGCTGAACCTCCTTGCCGTCATCGTTCCCCCCATCGGATCACTCCGCCTCCCTCTCGCCGTCTCGGTGTTGTGTCATGTCATGTCTGCGCACATCGTCTCCGTCACCTTCTCGCAGGGCTGTCGTCCGCTACCGATCTGTCGGGCCGACCGTCGTCGCGATCGGGGTCTGTCAGCGCGTCACGCCGGATCTGCGCTCGTTCCTGCTCTGCCCGGTCCAGCGCTGCCACTTCACTGTTGTCAGCGATCCGGTTGGCGCGATCGGTCTCGCGTACGCGCGCGGCCACATCCTCCATCCCTTCCGATGCACCCACGCCACGCAAGGCCTTCAGTCCCAGGCTCAATTCGGTGCCGAACACCACGTTGACCGAGCCTCGTCGCAAGTAACTGATCGCCAGATCCGTTGCGGCCAGCAGCGTCTTGAGCTCGGTGGGGATCGCAGTGTGCAGCGCCTGCTCGTAGTTGCTGATCGTCTCCTTGGCCATCGGACCGAGGATTGTGTAGTCGGCTCGTTCGAAGCGGTTGAAGCGCTGGTTCTCCAGCATGGAATCCGGGTTTTCGTAGAGATATCCGACGCGGGCGCCTACCCGGAACAGTCGCTCGAACTGCGCACTCAGGTACTCCTGGACCTGAGTGTCGGTGATCTGGTCGGCGCCGTGAATGAGCAGCACATCGCCTTCACGCAGTGACGCCACCGCGAAACCCACGATGTTTACCAGCTGCGCCATGGCCAGACCCTTGCTCCGGTGGACCAGGCCTGAGAAGTCGTAGATCACTCGACGAGCGGAGTGCGCCGAGTCGATTTCGTACGACGTCGGCTGATTGAACAAGTCCGAGTTGGCCTGGAGCATGTCCTTGAACACGCCCTGCAGGGTCTTGATCGCCCGCTGCGCCTCGGTGTCCTGATTGCTCTGCTGGACCAGCTTCTTGTACATCGTGTCCAGATAGGGCACGAAGTGCTGCAGAAGGGGGACCTCGTTGTGGTCGAGTCCGACCAGACGCAGCTTTTCCTGGTTCTTCTCCGCCGACCGCGCCCACATCTTCTGGTCGACATAGAACTCGGTCAGACGATCCTTCAGCTCACTACGAATGATCGACACCGCCGCCGGATCGCCTGCACCCAAGGCCTGTTCAGCCATCAGGACCAACTTGGTCAGATGGATCCCGTACAGGCTCAACTGATCCTTACGCGAACCGAAGAGCTCGAACATGTTCACGTCACCGCGAGTCATGTCCAGGCGCGCGGTCAGTTTCTCGAGCGGCGGGCCCAGCGTGTTCAGGTCGGCGCCATTGAGCACCAGGTGCACGACCCGATGGTTGTTGAGCAGCGCCGCCTGGCTGATCTTGCTCCCCCACATGTCGACGACGCGCGCCCGGTCGAGCGCGTGGTTGAGCGCCTGGTCGGCAAGCACGACGTGATGTCGCCAGCGGTCGACCTCGAACAGGATCGCCGAGTTGTTGTAGTCACCGCCCATTTTCCCGACGAACTCTCCGGCCGGGTCGCTGAGGCCATTGGTCACCAACGAGTACGACCCCGCGAACTCCGTCGAAGTCATGTGGAAGCCGTTACCACGCTTGTCGTCATTCTTGACGAACAGCGAGGACAGCTCTTGCCGCTGTTCGCCGTGATACGGGGCAGCGTGCAGCGAGGAGAAGGCGTCGATGTACTGCCGTGCGAGCTTGTCGACGGCCGAATCCAGCGCCGCCAGGCTCGGTGCGTGGAGCAGGATCCGGTTGTGCACGGACAGATACGCCGCCCCGTCCCCCAGTTCGGCCACCGTGCTGTACAGGTCGTCGGCGGCCTTGGCCGCGGTGCGCTTGGTACTCATCGTGCCGCCGTCGGCTTGCTCGCGCTCCTCGAGCCGGTCGAGCTTGTCCGCCCGAGCCAGGGCAGCATCGACCCACTTCTCGTCCTTGCGCTCGACCTGTTCGAAGACGATCGCCGACACACCCTCGGGTAAGTCGGCCGGGATCCGGCTCACACCCCAGAAGGCCGGGAATTCGTCGCGAGCCTCGTTTCGGTGGAACAACGCCAGAATGCAGGCCACCGCGCCGGCGCCGTCGATCTTGTAGTAGTCCGACCGGAAGACGTATTTCTCGCGCGGCTTGATCGCCACCAGGTGTCCGTAGAGCTCGAGCGACTCACCGAGTGCTTCGATGTAGAGCTTGCGCTGTTCCTTCGACATCTTCTCCAGATCGAAGGACGTCTCTTCGGCCTTGGCCGCTTGCTCGGCAGCGATCCGCGCAGTGACTTCGTCGAGGCGGCCGGTACTGAACCGGCCCGAGCGCCTGCTCGGCGGCTCGGCCACAGCAGGCCCGCCGCGGCGCAGACTCTCCACCCGAGAGACCACATCCTCGGTGGTGACGTTGAAGATCTCGCCGCCCAGTTCTTCTTCGAAGTCGACACCTGTGCGATCTCCAGAATGGATGTCCTGGTCCGATGCGGAATCGATCTGCGCAAGGGGGCTTTCCTCGGCCAGCTGCCGAAAGTTCGACACCTCGTCCCACAGGTCGTCGACACCGCCATCGTCGTCGGCGTCGTCCGGCTCGATACCGAAGATGGCGTAGTCGATTTCGGCGTCATTTCTTCGGTTGAACAACCCCATTGTGGCAATCCCGCCCTAGTCTTCATTAGTTCGGCCAAGTCTAACATGTCAAGTTATTATGAGCGGACTTCAAAAGTAGCAAATGAGCAGTTCAAACGGTAAATACCCAAGGCGCGGACTTTTCAAAGAAAGTTTTCTCGACTTAATCAACGACCACTCATGCTCGTAGCCCACACGCCGGTGACCCGGCCAATGAGAAAACCTCGATGCGAGGGTTTCCGCATCGAGGTTTTGTCATCCATCGCGAGCCTCACAACACCCACAGAACTCGCGCCGGCGCAGACATGATGTCGCGGGGGGCTACTCGTCCCAATCGCAGTAGCCGACGATCTGGGAAGGCACCCCGTTGCTCGCCAGCAGCCCCTGCACCTTCTCCAATTCCTCCGGCCCGTCGGCGTAGACCATCCAGCTCTTGTTGGTCAGCACCTTGGTCGCTCGTGAGGCCTGCCCCAGGTTGCACTCGCGCTCACGCTCGCCGGCCTGACGCGTCCACATCCCCTCGGCCAGCTGGAACCGCACGTCCGCGAGCGTGCAGTTGCGCCGGTCGATCGCGCCAGATGCCTCACAACTGCCCCCGGCCGCAGCTATACCCTCGCTCACCGGTCGACCTTCGAGCATCGACTGTGCGTCGACGTCCGCGTTCTTCGCATCGGCCCCTCGTCCGAGAAGCCAGAGCAGCGCGACAATTCCGAGCACGGCGACCAGGACAGCGGTCGCCAAGACCAGCACCGAGGTTCGGCGGCCGGCCAGCAACTCACGCACCCCCGAGGTCATCGCAGAACCAGCTCCCCGTTCGGCCTCGCAGCATCCGAATTCCCCGAGTCGAACCGTGTCGATCCACCCATGTCGTCGTCCCATCCCCTCGCTGTCACAATGCCGTATCTTACGTCATCCTGAGTGGCGCAATGGTTTTCCCGTCGTCGTTCCGATGTTCCTCGGCTCGGCGCTCCCGGGACCGCATATCCTGACCCGGGCATGGCAAGCGGAAGATGACCGCCAATCTCGACCCGTATCGCCTGGTCGGAGACAACCTGTTCGCAAGTCGATGCGGCTGCTCATCGACGACAGGCGGTGTTTCATTCGGCTCTCCGGCAAGAGGCACCCCTCCGCTCGCCCGAGTGCCGCGTCCAGATCACCTGCCCCTGACCCCGGGCGATCCGGCGGTCGTGAATGGCATCGGCGATACCTGAGAAGGTGATCGGAGTGCGGTCCGCTCGGCCGGCGAACGCTGTACCCGACAGGGGCCAGCCCCACCTGGGCCTGGCAATCGCACGGCAACAGCATCCCCACTCGCTGTTCGAGGGCGGCGGCCACGTCCGTGGAGACCCTCGCGCTCGCCAGGTTGTGGTACCGGAGTTGCTGCGTCTCGATGGCCGCGAGCACCAGCGAATCGTTCCAGGGCACACCGGTGATCTTCGGCAGCATTGTTTTAGCCACGCTCAAGGTCTGCAGCATCTGCACGGCCTCTCGACCCCCTCACCAGCGAAACCGGCCCCTTCCACGCCTGCAGCCCAACCTAACGCCGGGAACCGACTTCGTTCCGATCGGGCCCCCGCCGTGGGTGGAGGTCGGTACGGCCAAGCCTGACGAACCTCGAATAGCCCGTTAGGGTCCTGGATCTCTTGGCGGACACTCACGGCGGGTAGCGAGCCGGAGACGGCCGGTCAACCTGGACTCTGCTTCGTGTCGGAAAGCTCAGAAACCCGACCCAGCGGGGTATGTGGCCGACAGCGGCGCTGCCGGGCCGAATCCAGATGGAATCGGCCCGGCACACTACATCGTGGCGGGCATCTGGCTGTGCACCCGAATCCGCACCGATGACCATGCCAGTTCGAGCCCGCCGGGCGGAAGACAGGTGCGAGTGTTATCGACTTACGCAGTGGGAGTGGGTGACAACTGTTCCATCCCCTGGAGGGTGATGTCGTCGACGTCCTGCGACCCGTGATCGGCCACGTAGTGGTAGGTGAGCTCGGCGCGGAGCCTACCGCTCACCCGGACATAATGCTCGTTCCAATCGTGGTCGATCACGTGCCAGGGCACATCGCTGGAAGCGCCGAAGTAGTCCGCCCTGAAGACACACGCCTCCCAGTCGACATCTACTTCGACCCGCACCTCGCCGATGGTGGTGCCGCCGTCGAACTCTTCGTGCTCATCGACGGTAAGGGTCGCCAAGTCGTGGGTGACGTCCACGACGTCGATCGGCGCCTCGGTGATCTCGGGGATGCTCACCTCGAATGCGAGTCCGTTCCCCTCAGCGACGGCGAGTTCGTGTTCCATCAACTGCATGTCGCCATTGACCGCGTCACCGAGCAGCTCTGCCACACTCCGGAACTCCGCAGCGAGATCGGCATATGGGGTCTTTGCGGCGGCGTGCTCAGCAGTGACAATCGCCAAGGCATCGCGGTAGGCGACACCGGGGTGCTCGCGCATGTACTCGCGGGCAGCACGCTTAGGCGCAGAATTCTTCGTCATCGTAGGTTCTCCAACCACTAGTCAGCGCGTACAGCAGCCCGCATCCACTACACGCGCGATAAGTGCGTTGGATGAATGTCGCAGATCCTGTGGACCTTGCCCTCAGACGTCGTGTGCGATGCGGGCGCTGTACGC